>DATBAX010000284.1:0-5064 GCA_036271275.1 Terriglobales bacterium | reverse complement strand
TTTCCATGACAGCCTCCCTCTCGTAGTGACTTGCAGTTTGCAAGTCACTACGAAATGTAGCAGACTGACTTTCACTATGCAAGTGACTAAACCCGGGGCGAAGCCCCGACAAACAAAACCAAAACCGGCGCCGCACAGTTTCCTGCGTTCCCCCTGCGCCGTCGCCTGTTCACTCGACCTCGTTGGCGACAAATGGACCTTGCTCGTCGTTCGCGACTTGCTCCACGGCCGCGTCACCTATGGAGATTTGCAAAACTCGCCCGAAGGCATCCCCACCAACATCCTCGCCGACCGCCTCAAAAAGCTAGAAAGCGCCGGCCTGATCTCCAAGTCCGCCTACCAGCAACACCCCGTGCGCTATCTGTACGAACTCACCGAAAAGGGAAGCGCTCTCGGCGAAGTCCTGACCGCCTTCGTCCGCTGGGGCAAAAAACACATCCCCGGCACGCGCACCCTCAGCAGGCCGGCTCCGCAAACCCGTTAGCCAGCCGGCTCGCCATCTCGCGATCGCTGAAAACATTTAAGAGAAGTTGATTGAATTGGTCGGGGCGCCCGGATTCGAACCGGGGGCCTCCTGCGCCCAAGGCAGGATACCTAGCTTCCGTAAGTGCCTTGATTTCAATCATGCGATAGTGGTTCAGAGGGGACGGTATGAAGCCCCGTATACGGACGATGCCGATTTCGCAGCTAGTCCTCGATGACAAGAACGCGAACAAGGGAACGAAACGAGGGCGTGAATTGCTCGGCGAGTCTCTCGAGAAATATGGCGCCGGCCGTTCGGTCGTCGTCGATCGCAACAATCGAGTGATTGCGGGGAACAAGACCGTCGAGGCGGCGCGAGCAGCTGGCCTTAACTCCATTACGGTAATTGAAACTGATGGCACGTCACTGGTAGCTGTTCAACGCGGCGACCTGGATCTCCGAAAGGACAAGAAGGCGAGGGAACTGGCCGTAGCCGACAATCGCGTGGGCGAACTCGACCTGGAATGAAATCCTGAGGTTTTAGCATCGCTCGATGCCGATCTATCCCGGTTTTGGCGCGAGAACGAACTCAATGCGCTGCTGAAGGGCTTCCGTGACAACGACATCGGTGCCCCAGAACCAAAGCTCGACCAAGCCGCCGAACTGCAAACGAAATGGAAGACAAAGTTAGGGCAGATCTGGCAAATCGGCAAACACCGCCTGATGTGCGGCGATAGCTCGGACGCATCAGACGTTTCCGCGCTGATGAACGGGAAGACGGCAAGGCTCTGTGCAACAGGCACTCCCTACTTGGTTTCTTACGACGCAAAGAACCACCCTTCCAAAGGCTTTTCCGACGGCAAGAACAAAGACTGGAAAGGTAGGTACGCGGACAAATCCAAGGCGGAACCGCTAGGCCCATTCTACGAGGCCTTCCTGCGGCAAGCGCTGGCAGTGTGCGACCCGAACGCGGCGATCTACGTCTGGCACGCATCGCAGCGTCAAATCGAGGTCGAGAAGGCGATGCGTGAGTGCGGAATCCTCGTTCACCAGCAGATTATCTGGGTCAAAAACAAACCCGGCCTAACTCAAAGCTTCTACATGTGGCAACACGAACCCTGCTTCTTCGGCTGGAAGCAAGGCCACAAGCCAAAACGGAATGCAGGTGACTTTTCAACCACCGTTTGGCAGATCGACGTTCCCGTGCTTCCAGGCGTTGAATCACGCCACCCTATGAGAAGCCCTTGAAACTATTCACGACGCCGATACTGCTACACACGCAGCCTGGGGATGTCTGTTTCGAGCCGTTTTCGGGTTCAGGCACGCATCTCTGCGCGGCTGAGAATGTGGGCAGATGTTGCTTCGCCATGGAGATCGAGCCAGCGTTTGTAGCGGTCGCTGGAGCGTCTGGCAGAAATGAGTGCGAAGCCAAAGCTAGTTTCACGCTAGGAACAAGAACATGGGAAAGAGTAACAATCCAAACATCGCCGAGGCGGGCAAACCTTATCGCTGGAAGAAGGGAACTAGCGGCAACCCGTTAGGCCGACCCAAGAGCAAGAGCCTCTCGGACGCATACAGAAGCAAGCTGGAGGAGTGGTACCGAACGACCCGGAAAAACGGACGTGGGCCGAGCTCACCGCGGAAGCTCAAGTGCGTGACGCTGTGCGTGGCAACGTCCAGGCCGCGAGGGAAATTGCGGACCGCACCGAGGGCAGAGCTCGGCAAGCGATCGAGTTCGAAGATACGACGGTCACAAAGGCGTTCGAACGGATGACGACCGAGGAATTGGAGGCCTACGCACGGGACGGAACCTTGCCCATTTGGTTCCCAAAGGGGGCAGGCAGTGACGTCGAGTGATGGAGTCGCCTCGGCACGGATCGGTGTGCGCCCAGGCCATTTTCCTCTGGGTTCGATCGAGTCGCGGGCGGCCGCAAGGGCTCTTGCCGTTCAACTCCGGGTGTCACAAGAACCGCTTCGTATCGTCGTCGAACACATTGGATTTCCAGAGAGAGACCACGAGTACGTCGTCAACCTGAAACCGGAACGTGCGTCGAGGGATAAGAGATCCCATAGATGGTAAGTGAAGAATTTGCGCCGACTCGACCGCGATTGCGGCCCGGTGATTTTCCTATCGGGTCGATTGAGTCTCGGGCGGCGGCCAGAGCCCGGGCATGCCAGTTGCGAACGTCACACTAACCAATCCGTGTGGTAGTCCGTTACATCGGTTCTCCGGAGAAAACCAGGGAGTACTTCGTCGAGACGACCTCGGACTTCACGACGAGGGATAGGCGGAGATGAATCGCTCGAAGGCTGGCTCCACGTGCGACAAACCTTCAGATCTATCCGAGCGCGTTACTTGGGCTTCTTAAGGGCTTCGACCAATGTACGGCGCACAAACTCGCTAATCGGCACGCCCGTTGCGTTAGAACGCGCTTCCAGGGCTTTCTTTAAGGCGGGCTCCAACTGAACTACCAGCCGTTCGGTCTTCATATGGACATGCTAGCACAGGCTAGTCCATAGTTACCCATATATGTAAATTCTGCCTAGTGCGCCTCGCTTTTTGTTCGCTTGTGTTTCGCCAAAGTAGCGGCATGGCGAATGTCCACTTACGACGGAACGCTGTAAGCCTTTTAGATTGGAAATCGACGTTGATTCCTCAAGGCTTACGCCGATCTCCAATGTCCACATCTACCCATTTGTGGACATGACATCTTGACAATATATGTACATACATGTACACTCACTCGAAGGGTGGAGGCGCCATGTTCGAGCAAGCGGAGTCACAAAAGACGGCTGCAGCAAACGATCTAAAGCACCTAAGCGAATCCGAGCTGCTGGAGGTGTTGGAATGCGCCAGGAAGGTTTCGAGCCGCGACCACGCTCTGCTCTTGGTCGCTTACACGCATGGGCTACGCAATCAGGAAATCGCGAGATTGCGGCTTGAAGACTTGGATTGGGAGAGCAGGGAACTCACCGTCCACAGACTAAAGAACAGCATGAAAACAGTACAACCGATCGTGAGGCATCGTGGGCGACCGGGCATTGTGTGAGATGAGTGCCCTCCGTGCTTGGTTGAAGGAAAGACGTCGCAGCAACGACCCGTCCAACTTCCTTTTCGGAAGCAAGAAAGGCGGAGCACTAGGTCAGAGACAGGTCAACCGATTGTTCATTGAATACTGCGAACTGGCCTCCCGAGCGAGAGTCGAGCGAAACGAGGCGCCAATCGCTAAGTCGGTGCGCCACGTCCATTGTTTGAAACATACCCGGGGAACCTCCCTAGCCGGGCGGGGCGTCAACCCTTACCGAATCAAGCTGATTCTCGGGCACAAATCGATGGCAAGCACCGAACGCTACATGCACGGGAGCCAGAAGCAGGCTTGGACAGAGGCACAGCGGCTCAGCATGGAGATGTTCTAGACGCGCCATGGATTCCTAGCCAACTCAAGAGCCCAAATCCACTTTACCGGTAACGGCTGTCGGCTCAGGCGGTCGACGCAACACTTGCCTGAAGTTTATCTGCAGGAGTTTGAAATCCTAAGGTCTTTCTCGGCCGTTGATTCAAGAGCAGCGAGACTTGGTCGAGCTGCTCTTGAGAATAGCCAGACAGATCGGTGCGTCGTGGGAAGTATTGCCGTAAGAGGAGATTGGTGTTTTCGTTTGTGCCGCGTTGCCAGGGGCTTTGCGGATCGCAGAAATAAACCTGCACATCGGTGGCGACTGTGAAGTCCTTGTGTTTCGCCATCTCCAATCCGCGATCCCACGTCAGCGAGCGTTTCAGCGTGGCGGGGAGCTTGCGAACATGCCGGCTCAAAGCAGCAACTACAACTTCCGTTTCTTTGCTGCATACTTTAATCAACATGGCGAAGCGTGGCGTTCCACCAGCGTCGCAATATAGCTATTCTTGGCGCCGCTCAGCAGATCGCCTTCCCAATGACCAGGAACCGCTCGATCTTCCACTTCCGCAGGCCTTTCGCGGATCGAGATGGCATCGACGATCTGACCGCGGGACTGTCCTCTGACGGTTGCGTGCCGCGAGCGACGCATGCGCCGTTTCGACCGCAGGCGATCTATCAGCTCTTTTTTCAGTACGCCACGCGCTTGAATGAAAAGGCTGCGGTAAATCGTCTTGTGGGACACTCGCATACTCGAGTCATCGGGAAACTGGATTTTCAGCCATCCGGAAATCTGTTCCGGTGACCAATCCAGAATCAGTTTACTCGTAACGATGTCGCGTAACTTGTGGCTGACGGCAAGCAGGCACTTCTTCGGCCGCAAGGCCGAGTCCCAGGCATGGTCATCCGCCGCATAGGCGCGATAGGTCGGACGGCCGCTGTTGCGAGAAATTTCCCGGCTCAATGTGGACGCTGCTCGATCCAGTCGTCGAGCAATCTCACGAATCGGCAAACCGGAAGCAATCCCTCGCGAAATATTCTCTCGCTCCGCCAAGGTGAGCGAGAGGCCCGAGCGACGACGGGCTGCGGGAGGAATTCCTCCGCGAGGCAACAACAAACACCGAATCGAACTGTGGGGCTTGCCAAAGGCGCGCCCGATCTCATGCAGCGACTGTCCGGCCTTCCAGCGACTCCAGATCTTGCCCTTCTC
>DATBAX010000283.1:0-14887 GCA_036271275.1 Terriglobales bacterium | reverse complement strand
GCGAAAGCGAACATGCCACGTAATTTCTGGACACATTCCGCACCCATCTCTTCGTACAGATGAACAATGACTTCTGTGTCGGTGTGGGTATAAAAGCGATGGCCGCGATCTTCAAGTTCTTTACGAAGCTCGGGAAAGTTATAGATCTCGCCGTTGAATACGGTCCAAATGGTGCGATCTTCGTTAAAGACCGGCTGATGGCCCCCGGCCAAATCGATAATGCTGAGGCGGCGCATGCCCAGTCCCACGCCATCTTTGACGAAAATGCCCTCATCGTCGGGGCCACGATACACAATGGCCTGGCACATGCGATGGATGGTCTCGGTATCGACTGATCCTGGCGCGCCTCCGACAATTCCCGCGATTCCACACATGCGTTATCCCTTGACCGCGACCGGCAATGAGTCGCTATGGACGGCCGGAGAAGAAGACGCTCGCACCTGCTGCAGACGATAGTCCCGATACTGACCTGGATTCCCCTCACGTCCATCGCACGCCGCCAGAATCATGTTTGTCATTTCGCGGGCGGAAGTAAAGTGAAGCGTCTCACGTCTTTCTTGTGCTCCCTCTACCAACTCACGAAGAAATTTTCGCACTGGCTCGCCCATCACGGCGGCCTCCTGCGTCGGATCCATGCTATGGCAATGCAATTTGATGAACAGCCAATCGGGCCGGCCTTGCACCGAAATTCCCGCTTGTTTCCAAAGCCGCAATCGACGCAGGCTGGCAGGGTTCGGTTTGGTCAGAGCGCCATTCTCGATCGCCACCTTTCGTCCGGGCGATGCGAAATCCACCATGAGCGGGCCTTGCACTATGAGCGGAAAGATTTCAGGAGTGCGTCCACGTTCGAGGTCGCGGCCACTACGATGCGGCGCGCGTTGGTCGAGTGGGAGCCCGCATTCATACAGAGAATTGATCTTGCCAATTTGCGCGCCATGAAAAGCGGCGGCGGGCATGGTCAGATCGGCATAGCAACCGGTGTCTGCCAGAACCTGCATTTCTGAATCGACGCCGCAGTCGCGCCCCTGGTTCGAATTCGCCAATGCAAAGTTGCCATGCACGAACGCATATTGGGGAGTTCCCGTGCCGTTCACGTAGGACAAACATCCGTGCTGTCGGGCCAGGATGTCGCGGAACTCCAGCAGTTGCCGGCGGGTGTTCTCTGCCGTATCCGGCGTTTTGGTTCCGTGATGCAGATGCACTTCAACTTCACCCCAGCCGGCGTGGCAATGTTCCGCGAGGCGTTCCATTAAGCCGCGGTCGTATTGCTCAGCAGGATAAAAATAACTGTGATTGAAGGAATGCCCATCGCTGTCCCGCCAGCGGTCGACCAGTTGCGGGTATTCGCGGCACCAGCGTTCCAGCCGGCGCTCCTGTTCATCGTACGGAGCGCGAGCGCTTCCATCGGTCGGAACAATTGCCGGTTCGAAATGGTCGGCTAACGCAAAAATGAGATGGACCGGACCGTTGGGCACGCGCCGCGTGAGTCGCTGCCAGGCATAGGCCGGCAACCAACGCGCACCGCGAGATAATTTCTTGCTCAAGGCCATTCGTGATCCGGATAATTAGTATCTCTTGGAGTGATCGTCAGCGCTTGCCGGCTTGCGGCCACGGACTCCGATGGACAATTCACCAACTGTCAAATCTTTGATCCCGCTATCCTCGAACCAGCGGAATACTTCTTCATAAGTGTGCTTTGATTGATATTTCGGAGAATACCAATCGAACGTGTCGAGGACTCTAATCTCCGCGCGGGGATGGCGATTCACCGGAAACACATGATGAATCAATCCTGCCAAGGGACGGCCGACAAGAGGAATCGCGCGCAATCCGCGATCGAGCCAATAGAAGATCGGCACCACGACTCGTAAGATCCCGAGAAGCACGGGTGCCGACATCCTGTGCGTAAAATTGCGATAGATGTCACTGAAGCGGTACCACTTGTTATATCCGCTATAGAGCCAGATCGCGATGCCTCCGCCCGGCTTCAAATATTGGGGCAGATTTTTGAAAGCTTTTTCGCAATCCGGCGTGTGGTGTAACACGCCCATGCTGTAAATGAAGTCGAAGCTTTCAGGCGCGAACGGAAGCACAAAAACGTCGGCTTGCAGGGCGACGAAATCTCGTTCCGCCAGATTGCGCGCCGCCACTTCTGCGGCAGCGCTGAGGTCGATACCCACTACACGGGCACCCCAACGAGTTGCCACTTCGGCAAATCGGCCCATGCCGCAACCAATATCCAAAACCAGTTTTCCTTCCAGATCTTCCGGCTTCAGGCCGGTCTTCCGCCGAAAGTCCGTTTCGTTCGGCGTTTTGTCACCCTGGTCGAGCTGCGTACGATTGAATCGCTGCCACTGATATCCGAAGCTGTCCGCATAGCTATGAGCATCCACAAAACGCAATACGCCCCGCACCGCCGGAAATTTCAGGCCACATGAAGGACAGCCGTAGCCATCCTCTTGCTCGAGCAGCGTTGAGCGGCAAGCGGTACAGCGCAGCAGCGCCAGAAGTTCAGCGGACAGGGGTGAGTGCACTTGATCGACTGTTGTTGGCATAGATCTCCGTACGATGGTGAGTCCGGCTCGACGAATTCGCCGAAACTTCAACCTGTTCTCGTTCCTTCACAATCGCGAAGAGAACGGATGTATAAGCAACTGCAAAGTATGGAAAATATTGATATGCTTCCGGCGCGAAAAATGCGCCCACCAGGAACCCGATCAACGAACTGTGCAAAGCTCCCACCAGCAGCCTGGTTTCAGGGTCCAAATCCGGAGTGCGTCGCAATCGTTTCAGGTTCTTAAAACCACGGAAGAAGAACATGAAGTACAAAATCAGTACTGGAATGCCGCCTTCCACTGCAATCTGCAAATAGGAGTTGTGGACTTCTTTCCATTTCGTGGAATAAACGGTGAAATTGTGCACGCCAATCCCGAGTATGGGATGGTGCTCGATACCTTCCAAACTTTTGAGCATCAGGAAGCGGCGCTCTTCGTAGGACCCATAGGCGCCTTGCTGGACCCGGGTTTGCACTTCGCCATTCAGAGCGAAAAAGCGGTCTTTCAACCGGCCTCCCGCAAGGAGCAATATGATTCCACCAATCATGACTGCCCCAACAATTAGCTGCGGACGCTTTCCCTTGATTCCAAAATGCCACAGACAGACCGCTCCCGAAATCACCAGCGTAATAAAACCTGCGCGGGAAGCGGTGAGAAACATGGCCGTGACCATAATCAACATGGCGCCTAACCACACCGCTTTGCGAAGTGCGCCCCGGGCACTCAACAACAATGCCAGCGCAAAAGGCAGACAGAGCACGATAGCGAATGCCAGGTCATTTGGGTTTCCGTAGATCCCACCCAGGACGCCATCCAGGCGCGGAATGTTATGGCCTTTCACCATGGCCACCGCGCAAACAATTCCAACGCACGCTGTCTGAATGAAGATGATGCGTTTGAGTTTTGGAATCGTCGTGATCAACAGAAATGTCAGCACCCACGCGACGTAGACCTTGCCGAATTCTATGGTCTGCGCAATCGCACCGCCCATCCAGACCGGGGAAAAAAGCGCGCTCGGAATGAGCAGAATCATGATGACGAGCAGATAAGTAGCTTCGCGGGGCAGATCTTTGAATCCGCGCCTCGTCTTCCCCAAACTCGCAATCAGCCCCAGAATCGCAAGGATGCCCGTGATCTTGGCGATGTGCAGATATCGCACGCCAGGGATCCAGTCTTCGGGGCGCAAGCAATAGACGAGATAGAATCCGCTCAGCCAAAAGAAGGCAAAGCCCAGCCCGTCCTTCTTGGACCGCGGATTGATCTCTAACATTTCGTCCATTACTGGCAAAGCATTCCTCAATTCTTAGACTTGCGCGTACTGTTGGGCAGCGGGCCGATGGATGCCCGCCACAATCTCCAAAACTTTTCCGAATTTGTCCCCAATCGCGGGCCAGCCATACTGAGCAGCAAGCGCGGCCGCAGCCTGTTCGTAGCGGCTGCGAAGTTCACGGTCCAGCAAAAACCCTACGATGGATTCCGCGAAAATCTTCGCATCTTCGGCAAGCACAATGTCACGTCCGTGATGAACATCGAGCCCCTCAGCGCCAACCGAAGTCGAAACTATCGCTTTACCCATGGCCATGG
The DNA here is from genome assembly GCA_036271275.1 of Terriglobales bacterium. GTDB lineage: Bacteria > Acidobacteriota > Terriglobia > Terriglobales > Acidobacteriaceae > DATBAX01. Next base: position 10,748 of record DATBAX010000283.1, on the reverse strand, counting down.
CTTCATAGATCTTGAGGCGCGTGCCTCCACCAATGCGCAGCGGAACAATCACCGCGGCGGCTTGCCGAAGGTGGTCCACCACGGAAGCCACTGTCCCGGTAACCTCAACAGATTTCGAAGCCAGCTTCTGAACTCGTTTGTCCGGATTGCGCCCCACGATGCGAAACTTCGCCCCGGGAACCTCGGCCACTACCAACGGCCAGATTTCTCCGCAGAAATATTCCATCGCGTCGATATTCGGCTCCCAGTCCATTGCGCCCACAAACATAACCAAGGGCTCAGTTGGGAATGCAGACGCATCGGGCCGGTATTGTTCCAAATCGACTCCGGTCGGCACCACGCTGACTCGCGAAGTGTCCACCCAGTTCATCATCAACGATTTGTCGTGTTCCGAAACTGCAATGACGTGCCGATAGCGTTCCACGATTTCCTGCTCGTAGCGAAGCATCCGGGCAAATTCCATTTTGTACATCGATCGTCGCAGCGGGTTGGATGCAGTTTCCGCATGACGCCTCCAAATTTCGCTCTCTACATTATGCTGGAACAGGACCGTCGGAATACCTGGCTTCTCGGGAAAGTTCACGGCGGCGTCGAGAAAATCACACACCGCAACATCGAAGCGCCGCTCCTGAAACCACGTTTTTAGCTGCTCGCGCACCTTAGCGGACGCGAATCGGCTCACCGCATACGGCGCGGAATTCGGCAGCCGTGACACATAGTCGAAGCCGCGCGCCAGAGTGGAATTACTTTCCTTCCCAGTACACACGCTGACGGCGCCCGGAAAACGGCGATTCAATTCCTGCTCGTACGCGGCATCCGGTTGGCCATCGTAGTAAGAGAGAAATGTAAGTTCATGGTGTGAAGCCAATTGCCGCGCGATATTGTAGGACCGAATATCTCCGCCGCTCGAAACCGGCAACAGCTTGTTGGCTTTGACCCAGACAATTCTCATCGAATCCATACCGCCCTGCGCCGGGTCACGAAGTTGGCGAATGCCACTACCGCCGCGCTGTTCAACACTACAAATGTAAATGCCGGATCGGCAAGTCGCGCCAGGGGACCCCGAGCCAGATGGGCCATGGCAAGCAAACTCAGCGCATAAAAACCTAACTGCAAGCCAAGCGCGATGCGATAAACCGGTTGAGGAAGAAAGCACGATGTGATTAGAACGATTGCCAGGGCCAGTGGCACCAGCAGCCGCAGCAGTTTGTGGCTTACGAATCGAAATCGTAGCGGGTTCTCTTTGCGCAACAGCCACGGCAACAATTGCAAAAGCTGATAGTTCCCGCTCAGCGTTCTGACCTTTCGCGCAAATTCTCGGCCGGTTCCAAGGTTTGGCAAATCCCAGGCGCGTGCCCGTGGATCAAACACCACTCGCAGTCCCTGGCGAGCTACCTGCATTGGGATGTAAACATCATCGAGAATGGTGTCAGGCGGCACGGGTACGATCAAGCTCCGGCGCGCCGCATAGAGCGCTCCGGTAGCGCCCACTACCGATCCTGATCCGGCTTCCCACTCACGGATTTTTTTCTCGATTCGCCAGTACAAGCCCATCCCCTTCGATGCTTCGCCTGAATCGGGATCGCCAAGCATGAGTTCTCCACTGGCACAGCCCACGCTGGGATCGGCAAAATTTTCCACCAGCAAACGGATGGCTTGCGACTCAATTTTCTGGCGCGCATCATTGAAGACGATGATCTCGCCACTGGCCGTTGCAACCGCATCGTTGATTCCCGCCGCTTTCCCGCGCGCATCGGGATTCAAAATTGCATGTACTCGCCCGGTCATCGAGTACCTAGACAGAATTTCGCCGGTAGCATCGGTCGAACCATCCGAAACAACGACAATTTCAATCAGATCATTCGGATAATCCAGTTCCATCAAGTTACGCAACTTGGCGTCCAGCCCCTGGGCTTCATTGCGGACTACCATCACAATCGAAACTAACGGCGTATAAGCCGCAGCCTTTACCGGCTTGGGAAACCAGCGGCTGCGCAGCCACAACCATCCGGCGTATCCGAAGTAAGTGTAGGCAATGACTCCGGCCGCACTCCAGAACGCGATTCTCATTGCGCGCCCCGGCCCAGCAGCACGATCTTGATGGTCTGAAACATGATCAAAATGTCCAGGCCAATCGAGGCGTTCTTGATATAGAACAGATCGAACTGGAGCTTCTCTTTGGCGTCTTCGATCGTGTTTCCGTACTTGTAGCGGACTTGCGCCCATCCAGTGATCCCCGGCCGCACCATATGACGCACGCCGTAGTATGGCAATTCCCGAGTGAGCCATTCCACAAACTCGGGACGCTCCGGACGAGGCCCCACAAACGCCATATCGCCCTTCAACACGCACCACAACTGCGGAATTTCATCCAGTCGTGAAGAGCGCAGAAATTTGCCCCCACGAGTGATGCGCGGATCCTGGTCGTTGGCCCAGGTTGGACCGGTGTCGGCTTCCGCGTCCTTGCGCATGGTGCGGAATTTATAACAGTAGAAAATGGCTCCCCGCCGGCCCACGCGTTTTTGCCGGTAGAGTGCCGGCCCCGGCGAATCCAGTTTGACTGCAAGAAATACAAACGGAAGGATCGGCGAAGCCAGTATCAAACCAATCAACGCCACCGTAAAATTCAACACCCGCCGCATCATGCGAAAGGGGCTGCTGAAGCGAAAGCCTTTGGCAAAGATGATCCAACTGGGATAGAGCTGCTCAACTTCAATCCTGCCGGAAATTTTTTCCAGCCACGTAGTTGCCTCTTCAATGTGTACGCCGCGCAACCGGAGTTGCAGGAGTTCCGGCATCGGCATGGCTTCGCGGCGGTCCTGCATGGCCACAATTACGCGGTGGACGGTTTGTTGGTTCACCACTTCGGTAAGGTGCGACGCCATCGTCTCCCGGGTGACCACGCCCTCCACATTGCCACTCCAGCCAACAACATCGATCCCCAACTCGGACCGGCTTCGCAAGGCTTGTACCAAGCGCTGAGCTCGTTCGTCGGTACCCAGCACGTATACGTGTTCTCGCAGAAACGATTGCTGCGACAACCAGGCATAGGCCGTGCGCCATCCAAACAGTGCCACCGTGAGGATGATGACGCCCGCCAGCGCGGAATTTTCTCCCGGCATGAAAGTGGGAAAGCCCCATGCGATCAATGCCAGCGCCAGCGCCAAAAATCCCGGGACCATCAGCAGCCGGAAGTAGAGTTCACCGCGATTGTTCTTGCTGAGGTTGGAAGGATTGTACAAATCAAACAGATGAGAAAACATCAATACCAGTACAGTCACTACCGCAAACTTATAAAAACCATGCTGCCCGTACAAAAGAGCGTGGCTCTCCTCCGGATGCTGCAACACCGTCCCCAGCAGGAACGACGTCCAGACAATGAGCGCCTCGCCCGCCAGTAGCACCAGCGTGCGGACCGGGTAATAGACATTGAACAGGCGGATCAAAGTTTTCTCTACGCTTCTGCCTTAACACTAGGCCGTCCGTATGCGCTGTAGTAGTACTCGGTGTAGGGCGACGATCCAGCTTCAATTCCGTTCAACACCACGCCGATCAGGTTCTTGCCGTTAAATTCCTGCCGAGCTTTGCGAGCGATATCGAATGGTGTGGAATTCGAACGCACCACCATCAACACGCCATCGCAATAGTCGGCCAGCAACGCTGCGTCGGAAACCGGGACTGCCGGCGGTGAATCGATGATGATCCAATCGAACAGCGGTTCCACTCGACTGAGCAGGAATTTCAGGCGGCCGTTGGCCACCAATTCTCCAGGATTCGTCATCGCTTTTCCCGAGGGAATGAAAAACAGATTTTCCATGGGCCCACGCTGCATCACTCCGAACTCGTCCACTTCTCCGCGAAGATATTCCGCCAGGCCTGGAGTCGAATTCGTTCCAAAGTTGTTGTGGAGCTGCGGTCCACGCAGATCGGCATCGATCAATAACACCCGCCGTCCCTGCTGACGCACAATCACCTGCGCCAGATTGGCGGCCACGAATGATTTGCCTTCCTTCGGCAGCGAGCTCGAGATCAGGAGCTTACGCAGCCCCTGCTTCTCGCGAAGCTGGTAAAGCCGCGAACGCAGCGTGCGAAATTCCTCGGTGCCGTAGGCTTGTTCATCCCCGCCAAAAAACAGCATGGTTTTTGGATCGGGATGCCACGAGCCTTGTGGACAGCGCGCCAACAGAGATTCGTAACTATAAGCAGCCGCAAAAGACGGGCCGGCGGAAACATTGGAGGATGGCACTCCGGACATATCCGGCGACGCGTACTCCATTCCAGAGTTGGCGTTCATATCGGACGTCTCGACGGTCCCGCCCTGCGATGCCGCGCGCTCCAGTTCTGCTTTCTTTAATGCTTCATGAATTCGGCTCATAGTTTCCTCTCCTTGGGGAGGCCATGTTCAGACTCGCGTAACCGGTCAGCTAGATTTGCCAAAGTTTTCAAAGCATCGACCAGATCGAATTTTTCGGCCGAGTTAGAAACCGCGGGAATCATCGGGGTTTCCGCGGTAGCCATGGGATTGTCGGCCAGGTCAAAGTCGCGGGCCACGCCTTCCACAATTTTGCTGGTCACCACGCTTTGTTGGTCGACGAATGCGCTCACCAGGCAGTGTTCGCACAGCAGATTGACCACGCGCGGAATTCCCCCAGCGTAAAAATGGATCGCTGCCAGCGCGTCAGCGTCGAAAATCTGGTGCCCATTCGATCCCGCGATTCGCAGCCGCTGCGCTACATAGGATTTGCATTCTTCCGCCGACAGAACATGCGTTTTGGCCCGCAGGGTCAAACGCTGCCTGAGTTGCCGCAAATTCGGCTGCTTTAACCGGTGTTCCAGTTCTGGTTGTCCGACCAGCACGATCTGCAGAAGTTTTTCGGTGAACGTTTCCAGGTTCGTCATCAGTCGAATCTCTTCCAACAGTTCGTCGGAAAGATTTTGCGCTTCGTCCACGATCAAGACCGCAGTCTCTCCGGCGCGATAACGGTCCAACAGCCAGTTATAAAGCCGCAACAGAATCTGGCTTTTCGATTTCGAATCGCAGGGGATCCCGAAATCGGTCATCATGTAATCCAGAAATTGCGGGACGTTCATCCGCGAGTTGAAGACAAACGCAGTGGCCACTTGCTGCAGCCGCAACCATTCCAGCAGCTTGTTCACGAGCGTGGTCTTGCCCGTTCCCACTTCCCCCGTCAGCAACACAAAGCCTTTGCGGCTCTGGATGCCGTAAGTCAGGCACGCCAGCGCTTCCTCCGTATGCCGCGTCAGAAATAAATAACGCGGATCAGGATTTACGTTGAACGGGTTGGCTCGAAGACCGAAAAAGTCCTTATACATTTGGCGCTAGACCTCAACTATCTTTTGGTTCACGCGCGAACCGCTTCGGGGACGGAGGTGCAATCTTCCGTCACTCGCACGGTCGCCCGCGTCCGTACCAATCCACGGCACGGATACCAACATGGGGAGATCCAGGGCTGCGATTACATCCTGCTCGCTGCGTATGGATTTGTCGCGCATCTCAAGCCACAGGACCACGATCAATCCCAGAGCTAGTCCGCCGCCAAGACCACCTGCCGCGAACTCCCAACGCACCGGGAAGCTGGGAGAATCAGGAAAGCCGGCCGGGTTCAATACGTTCATCTGTTCGCCCTGTTGCCTGCGCTCCATGTCGCCCTGCATTTTTGCCTGGTTTTCCTTGGCCAATAAATCGTCGTAACCCTTTTGCGCCGTGTCGTAATCGCGCGTCAGCTGTTTGTATTGCTCTTCGACGGCTGGGCTGAGATTGACTCGTCCCTGATAGGTCTGAATATTCTCTTGCAGCCGTTTCTGGTCACGCGTCGCCTGGGCAATCGCATCGCTGTACTGATGAATCTGCGTGCGCAATTGCTGGATCTCAGCCGGTTCCGCGACACCCGATTTGGCGGTTGTGTCGGTGCTGCTGGAGGCAGCTTTGTCCAGTTCGTTTAACCGGCGTTGGGTTTGCGCAATATCGCTCTTCGTTTTAATGACATCCGGATAGTCGTCGGTGTAACGCGCCTGCAAAGCTAAAAGCTGCGTCTGCAGCGCCGCCAATTGCTGTTGCAGAGTCTGTGGATTCGTTGAATTCTGCGTCGATCTCCACGCCGCCAGTTGCTGCGCCAACATGGATTCCGTGTATGACTTGTCCTGCTCGGCGCGATTCAAAGTCTGCGTGTTTGCGTCCAGTTGCGAATTCATGCCGGCCAGCAGCTTCATGTTGTTGTCGGTGTCACCCGGCAACTGTCCCATGTGCAGCCGCTTGAAATCAGCGAGGCGCCTGTCCTGATCGTTGAGGTCGCCCTTGGCAGTTTCCAATTGCTGGGCCAGAAATTCCGTGGTGCCTTGTGTCACTGCGCCTCGTGATCTCAAGTTTTCCAGCGTGATCATCGAAGTGATTTCGGTGCAAATCTGTTGTGCGATTTTGGGATTGTCCCAGGTGACGTTCACATTGAAGCCCGGCGCTTCCGATGTGTCTCCTGGTTTCTTCGGTTTGCCCGGGGCTCCCGTTTGTACCAGTTGAATGGAAACCGCTTGTTGGATTTGGTCGATCAACCCATCAACGTTGCCGCCCTTGGGGGCCAGGCCGAGGCGGTTGACCATGAGCTGCAACTGGCTGCGGCTAAGCACCTGATACTGCAAGCTGGCAACCCGCCCGGACAGATCTTCGCTGACGGCCGGCTTCACGTATTCTCCCGGCACCTGCTGCTCTTCCACCTGCACTAATGCCGTTGAAGTGTATTTCGCCGGAAAAGCGTAGGAAGCCAGGAAGGCGACGATCGGCGCCAGCACCATCGGTATCAGGATCACCTTGAACCGGCGCCGCAATATCGCCAGATAGTCGTCTACGGTTAATTCGCGATTTTCAATCATTCTGTCTTCCCGTTCTGGCCATCCGCTCGGAGTGGCCGGGCAAAAATTTAGTCGATCCGGATCGGGCGTGGATGCCAATCCAATCCGATAATCACGGTGTTCCGTTGCGAGGCTTGTCCGCATTCGGTGACATTGCAGACCGGTATATTGAACCTCAGGTCGCTGTAGTCATAGGTGAGATAGCCGCCGAGGTATCGTCCGAACTGACGGCGAATTCCGAAGCCCGCATAAACATTCTGAAAAGAGCTGGGTTCTCCGGGAACGACGGCCGGCAGCAGACGTGAGTTGTGGGTGTATCCCACATCGCCATTGATCGTCCACAACCGGTTCACCGGATGCAATACAGAGAATCTCGCCACATCCGTGTTTGCGCCGCCAAAAAAGCCGGAACCGTTGGTGCTCACCCGGTCATAAGAAAGGGCGATGGTGGATTTCGGAAACCGGTAACGCAGCGATGCGCGACCCGTGCCCGTGAGCTGATGAACCGGCGCCGAGGTCGTAGTGTTGCCCGCCACCGGGCTGATCTCGGTGATTTGCGGACCACCGCCTATCTGCAGATCCATGCGGCCGGTGATCCGGTGCCCGTACAGGACATGAAAGTGATTCGTGGTGAACGATCCCAGATTCGTCACTGGATATGTGAAGTACTGATATCCGTAAATGATTGCAACCTGATCGCGCCGATTCAGTTGATAGTTATATCCAGCTTGAAACGCGAATTGATGGCTGTTGAGTAGGCATCCCGAGGGAGCAATGCCGGCTGCCGCAGGCAACGGCGGGCAGCAATCAGCCGACGGCGGACAGAACGTCGACGAAGGCGCCATGCAGGTTCCCACCGGCGGACAGCACAAAGGCTCTGTCGGCGAACAGTGATTTACGCTATCGACAAAATCCGTGAGTCCGTAGGATCCGGTAACCGTAACCGACGATCGCGGCGTCAGTAGCTGTGTGACTTCCGCCAACGCCGTATTGGTAATGCGTGGATCTTGCCCAAGCGAACCGTATTGGCCGGCGCTGAAAAAGCTGCCACCGCCCGCGTCCTGAATTCCGCCGACGTTGCCGAAACCACCGAGGTTGTAACCTTCGGCGCCGCCAAACGCGCTGTAGCCGAAAATTCCTTCCGGCATGTCCGTGAACGAATCGCGCAAACTCAATTGTCCGGTGCGCCATCGCATCCGTTGGTCCACGTCGAGCGAGTGAATTTGCGAAGCCGTACGAGTAAAGTTTTCGTAGAGGGCGACACCGCCGGCGTAGTCGATATCGAGATCGTAATTCTTCCACAACTTCTGGAGTGCCAGGCTGCCCAGGGCTCGAGTGACTGAGCGCACCGGATCTTTTCCTACCAGGTCTCCGGACAAATCGGTGTCAGCCGTATCCATCAGGTGAATTCCCGGAATCAGAAAACTTCGAGCGGCGACACCGGGCTCAAGCGCCGGCTGGTCAAGGCTGGAGAGCGGCGGATTCGCAATGGATTGCGCCGGAGTGCTGTCCTGTCCCAGCGCCGGTGCCGGAGCGGCAGGTTGCTGCCCAGTGTCCGGCTGGCCGCTGTCAGTTTGTGCCCAGACGGTTCCCAGCGACATCGCCACGAACAGAAGTACGTAAATTGAAATCTGTTTTTTCATGATGTGTTTACGGGACAACAATGGTGTCTCCAGGTTTCAGAATGATGTTTTGTCCCATCGAGTCGCCTTTGACCAACTGCTTGTAATTGACCGGCATCTTTTGCTGCTTTCCGTTCTCAGTACGCAGCACATAGATCCCCTTGGTATTGGCAAATTGCGTGAAGCCCGCAGTCGCAAGCGCCTGCAGCACCGTCATATCCGGCAGCAGGTTCATGGATCCCGTGTGCAGCACTTCCCCCAGCACATAGACGCGCTGGCTATTCATCGCCGTCACCACCACGGTGACGCGCGGGTCGGCCAGATATTTCTTTAATTTTTCCGTGATGTTGGTGGCCAGTTGCATGGGAGTCAGTCCCGCGGCCTGCACATCATTCAATAACGGCAGCGAAATCATGCCGTCCGCACGGACCGGCAGCGTGGCCGTGAGGTCCGGCTCCTTCCAGACGCTGACGTGCAGCGTGTCATCCGCGCCGATCTTGTAGCTGGCCTGCGCCGCCGACGCCGGCGCATCTTTTGCAGCGTCCTGTCCCCAGCTCAGAAGTGTGGCCGAGCAGAGCAGCAACGCCGTTGCGAATGCGATCTTTCGCTTCATAACTTTTTCTTTCTCCTGGGAGCTACGAAACTCCAAATTCACCACAACCAATCTGCTTGAGCTTGTATAGCAAAGCCTTGTAACTGATCTGCAACTCCTGCGCCGCCCGCCGCCGGTTCCACCGGGTACGAGTCAGCACTTTCAAAATCAATTCTTTCTCAGCCTCGCGCGACGCCGCACGCGCGGCTTGCTTCAGAGAAACTTTTTCTCCACTTCCGGAGCGATCTGACCTGGTCAGCAGGGCCCGCAATCCACCCATGGCCACCGCTTCGTCCCCGAGTGCGACAATCGCTTTCGCCGCGTCCGCCAGCTCGCGGATATTTCCCGGCCACGCATACTCGTTAAACAGTTGCTGGGTCTGCTCGCTCAAATCCGGCACCGGACGACGAAAATCCCGCGCATACTTTGCCAAAAAGAAATTCATGAAGTACGGAATGTCTTCTTTGCGCTGACGCAACGGCGGCAGTCGCAAACAAACTCCGCTGATGCGGTAGTACAGATCTTCCCGAAACTTGCGCAACCGCACTTCCGACTCCAGGTCCCGCGCACTGCCACAGATCAAACGCGTCCGCAGCGGTAAAGTTCCGTTCTCTTTTTTCTTGATCTCTTCCGCCTCGGACAGCTTCTCGATCAGCTTGCTTTGGCTGGCATGGTCCAGATCGCAAACTTCCTCCAGAAAAACCGTGCCCGGTCCCCACTGTGCTTCTCGTCCATTCTGCTCAAAATCCTGCGGCTTCAATTCCGCACAACCAACAATCCGAAACTCTTCTCCGTGCCGGCACGAAGTTTCATGAATCCGCCGGGCAATCGTCCGCTTCCCCGCTCCGGTCTCTGCCAACAGCAAAACCGGGACTGCACTCTGGGTCAGCTCCCGCATGACCACCTCGAGGGCCCGCATGCTGGGACTTACACCCTCCAGAAACACAGAATGGCCGACTTTCTCTCTCTGGGCCGCAACCACAGGTTCGCTGTCTTCGCTATCCAGGAGAAAGTTTGGTTCCATAGTGGAGCTCGTCACTGGGGGGAAATCACTTTATGCAGACAAATCCCAACGACTATTGTAGAGCACGGTAGCTGCCACATAAGACACCGCGGGCCACTATTGTAAAACAGCTGAATTCATGTTTGTTTTCATAGACTTCAAGATACACAACATCGCAGTCTTTCGACCGGGATGTGCTCTCCCAGCCTATCCCAAGTCGCACAAAAGAGAAAAGTTTTTCCTAATTTATGGTAACCAGCTTTGGGTTACTTTTGGAGAAAAGGGTAATTTGTCCCTAAGTCTTTGCTGGCATTGGACATCTTAGATCCTGATTCGCCGCTTTGGGTTTGCCAAATCTGTGGCCAGGACACCCACATATCGGCAATTGCGCCCCGAGAGCAACTTCGCTTATGCTTTTGCCCTAACCGGGGGGTTGATGGTGGGTCATGCTTCACAAGTCGCTTCGCTTCGCGGCCATCAGTCGGCACCTGGCCGGAGTCGCGCTTGGTGGTGGCAAGTCACGGTATTGGTACTGCTGGTGGGCTCGCTCTACTCTTCCATCCTGATTCATCTTTGGAAGCAGTGGGGCGCCGACCCCAACTTCTCGCACGGTTTTTTCGTCCCCGCGTTTTCTTTGTTTGTGCTTTGGCAGGATCGTTCGCGACTG
>DATBAX010000282.1:0-6869 GCA_036271275.1 Terriglobales bacterium | reverse complement strand
AATAAATAGAAAAGAGTTCCAATGAAAACTTGCTTGGCCGCGACCATCGCGCTCTGTCTGCTGGTGTCCGTCTCCGCTGGAGCGCAATCTGCTACGTTCCAAACTCTGCCGTTTCCGCAGGGAGAAACCTGGGCCAGCTTTTCGATTTCCGCGGACGGCAAAACTGTCGCCGCCGATTTCGGCGGCGAACTTTTTCGTTGGACCGAAGCTGACGGCTACACCGACCTCGGACCGGGAGATCAATTTTCGACGACGATTGGAATTTCCGCCGACGGAACCACGATCACTGGCTCACGACAAGGCGCGGACGGACTCATGAATCCCGCGATCTGGAAGCAGAGCACTGGATGGGTCGATCTCGGTCATCCTTTTAATGGATGTTCGGTGGACGGAAGCTGGGGCGGCGGATGGGGCTTGAATGCAGACGGCACCGAACTGGTCGGACTTGCCTGGACCTGCCCTGCCGTAGGCGAGGCTTTTCGCTGGACAGAAAAACGCGGCATGGTTTCCATGGGGCATCCCACTCACGGCAACAGTCGCGCGACTACGATCTCGGCGAATGGTCAGACGATCGTTGGCTTCTGGGAATATCCGCGACAAGGTTGGCGCCGCGCCGTTCGTTGGACGAAAGGTAGCACCAAGCCTGATCTTTTTACCGGAGCGCTAATTGCGGGTGAGGCCACCGCGGTTTCGACCGACGGAAAACAAATTGTCGGCCAAAGCTGGGATGACGTCAGCGGTTACGCTTTCTATTTCACCGATGCGGCCGGGGTCATTTCCCTCGGGACCGTCTCTCACAATCCCAGCGATCAAAGTTTTGCCAATGGCGTATCCGATAATGGTGTGGTCGTAGGCTGGAGCGGCGATCAGTTTGGCGGGGGGATCAAAGCCTTCATCTGGAACTCCAAATATCCCCGGTCCCACATGCAGTATCTGAAAGAAAAATTAAAACTCGCGGGCGCAGTCATTCCCAACAGCTATGTTCTTTCCACGGCGCTAGCCATCTCCGCCGACGGGTCGACAGTGGTCGGCTCGTGGTACGACACCAAGTCGTTCGATCAAGGAAGCTTCATCGCCCACCTACAATAAAAATAATTCAGGGTGCCCCGTCCTTCTCGCGCAGTATGCGAGAGGGCGGGGAAACCGTCACCGCCTCCAATCGCAGACCCAACTCCGATCTTCCAGACACCGCAAGATAAACCTCCTCGTACAGGTTAAAATCCAAACTCACGGGAGAAGGTTTTAAGATGAAGTTCAAACTACACCTTGCATTCTTTCTGCTGACAGTCGCAACGATCGCCTCCGCACAGGACGCTGTTCCCAGTGAAATTTTGGGTCGTACTCACATGATCAAAGTGGGTGAGGCGCAGGGCACCGGTTTCGGCGTTGAATATAAGGGCAAGCTCTACTTCGTTACTGCGAGGCATGTCGTCGCTGACCTGCCTTCGAAGGACGCCGTGTTGGAGGTCATGAAGGCCGGCACCTGGACGAAAGTTCATACTATTCGCACATTTTTTCCGCGCTCTCCTGAAGTTGATATCGCGGTCTTTGAAACCGACGAGAAGATTCCTGAGCCCTACAAAATATTGATGGCCACAGGCAACGATGGCGCGACCCTGGGACAACAGCTCTGGTTTCTGGGGTATCCCTGGGGACTGGGAAGTCATTCTCCCAATGGCATCGAAATCCCCTTTATCAAGCGCGGCACGATGTCGGCGATCGATGGCTCGAATCCGCAGGCTCCGATCATTTATATCGATGGCTTTAACAATCCGGGTTTTTCCGGTGGCCCCATTGTCTATTGGGATTTCAAGGCGCACGCTTACCGAATTCTCGGCGTAGTGCAGGGCTATAAAGAAGAGGCAGCGAAGATGATGGTCAATGGACATTTGGCCGACACCAAGCTGCTGGTTAATTCCGGCATTCTGATTGGGTACAACATCAAACATGTGATTGAGGCAATCGAAGGCAAGTAGTCAACCATGTCGCTGAAACGCTTCGTTCGCAAATCGATTCGCAGTGCCGGTTGGGACGTCAAAAGATTTGATCCGCTCTCGTCGGAATCGACGCAATTGGCGCGGCAACTTTCCGTCCATCAAATTGATGTCGTGTTTGATGTTGGCGCGAACACCGGGCAGTTCGCCGAAAGATTGCGCGATGCGGGATTTTCCGGACAAATTATTTCTTTCGAACCTTCTACCGCTGCTCATTTAACGCTGAGCAAACACGCGAATCCTGATCCTGATTGGACCATCGCTCCTCGCATGGCTCTCGGCGATCAAGAGGGAACGACGACTCTCAATCTCGCCGGCAACAGCGCTTCCAGTTCGGTGCTGCCGATGTTGCCATCGCATGCGAATGCCGCGCCGGAATCGCGCTACGTCGGCGCCGAGAGGGTTGATTTGCGTACGCTCGATGGTATCGCCAAAGGTTTTGTCACCCATGCCGAACGGGTTTTCCTGAAGCTTGATGTGCAAGGATTCGAATATAAAGTCCTGCAAGGGGCAGAGAAGTTTCTCGGTCAGGTCTTAGGAATTCAGATTGAGCTTTCGCTGGTTCCACTCTACGAAGGCGAGCATCTTTTCGATCCCATGCGCCGCTATCTGGAAGATCGCGGATATGACCTGTGGTCCGTGATCCCAGGATTTGTCGATCCCGCTACCAGCCGACTGCTGCAACTGGACGCTGTCTTCTTCCGAAAGTAACTACACGTCTTCTTTGAGATCAAGCGGGATCTTCTTCGCGTTCTTTGCGGTTAAATTGTTTTGCATGAATCAGGGGTGGCCTGATAGGAGAGCTTTTAACCGCAAAGACCGCAAAGAAAATCCGCAAAGAACGCAAAGTACAAACGCTCCGCTATTGCGATACAATCCCTCGCATGAAGCCCTTCCTCCAATTTTCTCTCATGGTGCTTTTCCTGGGTGCACTAACGACGATGAACGCTCAAACCGTGCAGAAACTCGATCCCATGCTCGACAATTTGATCGCGCCGGACGCCAAGCTGGAGCGCGTCGCCGGCGGCTTTAACAAATGGACGGAAGGTCCCGTGTGGACTCGCGACGGCAGCCTGTTGTTCGCCGAAATTCCGGCCAATAATATTATTCGCTGGAAGCCGGGCGAGGCCGCGAGCGTGTTCATGCACCCCAGCGGTTATACCGGAGCGACGCCCTACGCCGGACCGGAGCCGGGCTCAAACGGAATGACGCTCGACGCCGATGGTCGCGTTGCCGTTGCCGGACATGCTCGACGAAACGTCTGGCGGATGGAGTCGGTTGATCCTAAGACGCAAATCACGGTGCTTGCTGATTCCTATCAAGGCAAAAAGTTGAGCAGTCCGAACGATCTTGTTTACAAGTCGGACGGCTCGTTGTATTTCACCGATCCACCGTACGGGTTGCCGACGCAGGCTGACAATGATCCATCAAAAGAGCAGCCGGTGAACGGCGTCTACCGCATCGTTGGGGCGCGGCAACACAAAGCGGGCGCTCCACCAGAAAACGACAAGTTGCAGCTCATCATCAAAGATCTTCCGCGGCCCAATGGGATTGCATTTTCTCCCGACGAGAAATATCTGTATATTGCCGACTCCGGCCTGAAAGTTTGGTTGCGCTACAAGGTGCAGGCCGACGGGTCGGTGACCGACAGAGAACAGTTCCTCGACGCAAAAACGGATTCCACTCCCGGCGGCCCGGATGGAATCCGAGTCGACAAAAAAGGCAACATTTATGGCTCCGGTCCGGGTGGAGTATGGATCATTTCGCCGGACGGGAAGCATCTGGGCACGATCAAGGTTCCGGAAGTCGTCGCCAACGTGGCTTGGGGAGACAAAGACGCCAAAACACTTTATATCGTGGCCAGTACTACCGTTTATAAAATCCGGACGAAAGTGGCAGGCGTCAGGAACTAAGCGCCAACACGGACACCTTGTTCTCTCGATAAATCTTCTCTGTCGGACTTGAACATTTTCACCGTGCCCACCCTCCAAGAACTCGAAGGGTGGGCACAGCGTCGACACGCTTACTGACCTTTTTCGCAACTGACCTGATTATTCCAATCCACGAACGCGCCCTGAGGATTGTCCCTCCAGGCCCATACGTGCAGTTCGAAGAATGGATTCAACCCAAACCGGTTCGGGCTGGCGATCAACTGGAAAGCCTGTCCTTCAAGTTGCGGGGGAACATTGTTGTGGGCTGCCAGCCAGGTGGCTGAGTCCACAATGTACTCGACACCGACCAGCTTCAACCTCTTTCCCACTGGCTCGTAAATCAGCGCCTCGGGTGTGGTCTCATCAATCAGACCGTCGCCGACCAAGGCGCCGTTAATGTAGTGAATGCCCATCGCGCCGTGGTCTGGGCCGCTGACGCAGCCGAACGCCGGCCCATAGCCCGCCGCGGCGGTGTTGTTCACGTTAATGAACTGCGTCGTGTTTTCTTTAACGATTTTCACGAGCTTGGCCGGAGCGGGCTTGTCGACGTCCATATCATTCATTTGTGCGACAAGCGGTGCGGCTGCAATTAAACTGCCTACCAAAATCAACTGCAGAATACGTGTAGTGGATTGGCGAATGCTTTGTGTGGTCATAGTCTCTCCTGGAAGTGAATTTAACTTTCTACGTGGCCCTTGATTTTTATTTACAGTCGTTCTGCCGTGACCGATACCGGTACTCCTTTGGTGAGTGAATCGAATACCGGCGAATGGCCCGATCCCAATTGCGCGAGTTGCTGGAACTGTTCGTCGGTCACGTCCGCTTTGATCTTGAACTTCACCCGGATCCCCTGATAACCGTTGCGAACCAGCTTGTCGAGTTCCAGGAATCCGTGTAGATCAATGTCGCCCTCCAACGAAGATTCGATTTCTTCAATCTGAATTCCACGAGCCGCCGCGTGATAAACCATGGAGGTGGTCAAGCAAGACGCCAGTGCGTGCAACAGATGCTCCACGGGGTTGGCAGCCGTGTCCTGTCCGAGCAGAATGGGCGGCTCGTCCGCCTGTAGTACGAACGGCTTCTGTCGCGACTGCTCCTCGCCGGCTCCGTGATAGGCGTCTACCGTTGAGCTGTTCTGGCTGGCTCCTTCCCATTGGTTCTGAATGCGGAACTTGAACTTCGCGATGGACGGAGTCTTTTTAATTGCGTCGATGGTCGCGAAAAGATCCCCCACCGCCACCCCGTTTATGAGTGTTACCGGCTTATTTGCAGTCGCCATATTGGTGTTCCTCCCCCTTGAAGTCCTAAAGCTATTTCCGATGTTGCGAAGATACCCGCAGAAAGGGCTTGCAACAAGATGGCATATTTGCCATTCTAGGTAGGCGTTTAAGCCAAGCCTTATTTTGGAGTCGACCGATGAACGAAATCACGATTCTGCTTCTCGACCAAACCTTTTCCTCCACGGCCATCGGCCCCATGGAGGTCTTCCGTCATGCCGGTTCGCTGTGGAATATCCTCACCGGCGCACGGCCCGCTCCTCCTTTTCGCGTGACCACGGCATCGGCGGATGGGCGCGCAGTCAACTGCGACGGGGGAATTCGAATTCAGCCCAATGCCGCGCTCAAAGATATTCGCAATCCCGATCTCATCTTTGTTCCAACCACGGGGCTGGGCATTGATGATGTCGTGGAGCGTAATGCGGCCGTCGTGCCATGGTTAAAGCGCATGCACAAGCGCGAGGTCGCGATTGCCAGCGTGTGTTCCGGCGTAGGTCTGGTCGCGGCCACGGGTCTGCTCGATGGCAAACGCGCCACTACGCATTGGGGATTAGCGGATCGTTTCCGCGAGAAGTATCCCAGGGTGAAGTGGATGCCGGAGTTGATGGTGACGGAAGACAGCGGTTTCTACTGCGGCGGTGGCGTGAATGCCTCGCTCGACCTCAGCTTATATCTCGTCGACAAATTCTGCGGCCACGAGATCGCCATGCAGATTGCCAAAGCGCTGCTGATCGAAATGCCTCGTCCCTGGCAATCCGGGTTTGCCCTCGTTCCTCTGAAGACCGATCACACCGACGACAACATTTCCAGCGCCCAGGAATGGCTGCACAAAAATTTTCGAAAGACTTTTGCGCTCGAAGATCCCGCGCGACGGGTCGGCATGAGCGTGCGCAATTTTGTCCGCCGCTTCAAGCAGGCCACCGGCGACAGCCCGTTGACTTATTTGCAGAAGCTGCGCATTGCGGCCGCCAAGCGTATGTTGGAAAACGATCATCGCTCCATGCAGGAGATCAGCGACGCGGTCGGCTATCAGGATGTAGCGTTTTTCCGTTCTTTGTTTCAACGGCACACCGGGGTCTCCCCGAGCGCCTATCGCGAACGCTTTGGGATCTAGACCGCCCGCCACCATATACTGGAAGAGAAATCAGATCAGCCGAGGGAACTATGGCCGCGCTAATTGATGCAATCGACATCCGACGCAAAATGTTGTTCGAGTTTGAGAACGCTCCGTACTATTGTTTGGAAACGGTGGTCACTACGCCCACTGCTCGCGGCGGACAAACCCTGGTCCGCCTGAAAATGCGTAACCTGCTCACCAATGCGGTCTTTGAAAAGAGCTTCCGCGCGGGCGACAAGTTTAAAGAGCCGGACTTGATCTCGGTCGAGGCCTCTTATCTTTACAGCGACAACGACGGCTCCCACTTTCTCGATCAGGAGAATTTCGAAACTCTCACCCTCACCGAGGGGATGGTCGGCGATGCCCTGGACCTTCTGCTCGAAGGTGCGATCATTCAATTGCGAAAATACAACGGCAACCCCATCGGATTGGATCTTCCGATGTATGTTGAGCTCAACGTCGCCTACACCGAACCCGGAGTCAAGGGAGACTCTTCAGCCGGCACCGTCACCAAGCCAGCCAAACTGGAAACCGGTCTGGAAATCCGCGT
>DATBAX010000281.1:0-8360 GCA_036271275.1 Terriglobales bacterium | reverse complement strand
GTAGTTTGAGACGCCGGTTCGTGTCAGGGCAGTGGCTTCAGCCCTGCCATTTTGGGTCGAATCGATTCACGCGCCCATAGGCGCAACAACCTATGGCCTAGCTTCTTACAGTTGCGCCTCTCGGCGCGGCAATGCTTCCTTTAGATTAATTCGGCACGGCCGAAGGCCATGCCCTGACACGAGCCTTGTTTCGTCAACCTGCACCACTACCGAAAATCTGTTCAGATGATCCCCAGCTTGTGACAAAAAGATATTAGGGTCAGTTTCCTGGGTCCTTTGTCTCCCCCGGATGCCTGCAGCTTGACGACTTCCCCCTGCCGCGACCCCATCTTCCGCCGCTTTGTTTTCTTGGGTTTAGTTGTCATGACACATTCGTATGCCCACTTCCGTCATGACGATACGTTCCTCAGGGAACATTCAGCCTTATCTTGCCAACCCCAAAACGGAAACCAAATCCAGAAATACACGGCTCGCCCAACCCACGGGATCAAGCAACACTGTGCGCTCCTCCAGCATGGTGGACACCGGTTGTCCCTTGTAGCTGGCGATTTGCCGATAGCGCGAGATGAAAAACAGCACTCGCAAAAAAAGTTTCCATCGCAGCGGAGCAAAATAGTTGGGCGTCACGAAAGGCACTGCATGGCCGTCCTTTACCTCGGCGATAAAGTCTTGAAAAGTTGCCGCGCGCGATAGTGAGATTACGGAACTGGCGACCAGCAGATGGCTGTCTCCGCCGCCGACCACCGGCTTGCGCCACTGACGGGCGAGTTCGAGGACGCGATCGTTCTCCTCGCGCGGACGCATTCCGTTTACTTCCAGAGCATGAATCGCCCAGCCGTAGCGGGTGAGCAATTCGGTGGCGGGAATTATTTTCGCCTCCGGCCCCCACGGTAGCAGCGGATGGTTAAAGATGACCAGGCAGCCGCTGGCCGCGAGCGTTTCGAACAACTCATCGTAGCGTCCGCCGCGAGCAGCCGCTTGAATTTGTGTGTGTGTTTCCTCCGTTCCACTCTCGGGCAGGTGACACACTCCCAGGTGAAACAAGTGTCCCTGAAACCAGAGTGACAGCTCTTCGCTGACTGCGACGCGGCCGTTCAGATCGGGACGGTTGCGCAGCAAATCGAGGCCGCCGGCAAATTCGTCGTGATCGGTGATGGCGATGTGAACTCCATCGAATCCCCACTGGGCTGCCGCTGCTGCCTCCATCTCATAGACGTTTTCGGGAGTGTAGGGCGGATTGAAAGTTACGTCCGCATAATTCAGGTTAGAAATGCCGCCAAGGCCAAACGATTTTTGCAGAATGCCGCTAAGGGGCCGCATGAAAGCCAGCTTGATCACGTCGTTCAATGCCGCCAGCTTTTCCACGGAGTGGCACGAGTGATTGTGCAGAGAGACGGCATAGCCAAACTCGCGCTCCGGGTGCGGACACTCGCGATAAATATAGTTCTCAATCTTCCAGGCTGATTGGCGTCTCATCGCGTTTCCATGGAGAACGTGCAAGTGTAATTTCGCTAGTGACACCTGGCAAGTTGTCGTGCAAGAATGCCGTTTGAAACTCTTCGTCGTTCCAATCAGGACGGTGCGATGCCGAGGTCGGAATGACAAGTGTTTGAGGGTTTTTTGGCAACTAACACTTCTGTTAATGGCGAGAAGAAGGTTATAGAATCGCCGGTCAGGCTTAACACGGAGCGTCAAGGCAATGCATAGGCCCATTAAGTATTTCGAAAAGGCGATGTCCATTGCTGCCAACGGGGCGTGGCAAATATTTTGTTTGAGCAATAATCTCCTTCCCGAAAATCCATCTTTCACACCCAAGTGGTCGGACAAGCCGCTGCTGAAGTCGCGCGAAAAGTCAAAGCCTCCTTTGGGCTGGCCGCGACAAACCGATTCGTTGTGTCCGCGCTGCGTGCCTGAGATTCGCCAACGGATCATCGATGGCAAACAGGATTACCGCATCCTGGTAGACGAACGGCCCGGCGAAATTAAGGCGCAGATCATAGAGCGCGACGGCAAAATCCTGATGGTCAAGGATTGCGCGGTCCACGGGCATTTCGAAGATGTTCTTTCCATCGATCTGGAATTCTTCCGGCATCTCGAGGACACATTTCCCGGCCGGGACATCCGCGCTCACAACGACGAACAATTGCATAACCACGGCAGCAGCACCATCAAGCATGGGCGGGGCTCGGTGCTCACCATCGACCTTACCAACCGATGCAACATGATGTGCGATCCGTGTTTTATGGATGCCAACCAGGTTGGATTCGTGCACGAGCTTACCTGGGAGGAAATCAAAACGCTGCTCGACAACGCGATTTCCATCAAGCCGCGGCGTCAAATGTCGGTGCAGTTCTCCGGGGGCGAGCCGACGCTGTCTCCGTATTTTTTGGACGCCATTCGTTACGCCCGTCAAATTGGATACGACAGCGTGCAGGCTGCGACCAATGGCATTGAATTCGCCAAGAGTCCCGAGTTCGCGGCGCAGGCTGCGGAAGCGGGTTTGCGCTACGCTTATCTTCAATTCGACGGCATCGGCAACGCGGCGAATTCGCATCGCAATGTTGGCAACCTGTTCGACTTGAAGCTGCGCGCCATTGAGAACCTGCACTCGAACGGCGTGGAAGTCGTGCTCGTGACCACCGTCGTCAACGGGATCAACAACGAGCAGGTGGGGCGCGTGGTGCAATTCGCTCTCGACAACCCGGACAAAATCGCATTGGTATCGTTCCAGCCAGTGTCTTTCACCGGACGCGACGAAGCCGTCACCGACGAACGCCGCAAAGCGCAACGCTACACGCTTTCGCATCTGGCGCACGATGTGAAAGGGCAATTGAGTATCGGCGAGCCCGCTCGGGATTGGTTTCCGCTTTCGTTTTTGAGTACTTTTTCCGATTGGGCGGACCTTGTTCATGGGCCAGATGCGGCGTGGGGCCACGTCGCCTGCGGTTGTCATCCGAACTGTGGCGTGGGAATGGCGATCATGGTGGACAAAGAAACGCGTGAGGCGGTCCCGGTGACCGCATTCGTAAATGCCGGCCAGTTCGCCAAGGATGTTGCGAGGATTAACGATTGGGCCCGCAGTCGCTGGATATCGGCCGCTGGGATGGCGTTGGCATTAGTTCGGAATTACGATGCGTTCCATGCGCCGAAATATTTCCGGGCTTTCGACATGCTGAAGAAACTCGACAAGGGACTGGGCGCAACCGGACACGACTATGGTGAAGTCTCCGGCAAGCGGACAATGGCGGATATTTTCAATCGGCGTCGCGACCGCTGGAACCTGCTATTTGTCGCCGGCATGTGGTTCCAGGATTTATTCAACTATGATTTTCGCAGGACCGAGCAGTGCATCATTCCTTATGCGACGCAGGAAGGCGAAATCTCCTTCTGCGCATACAATACTGGCGTGGGCTGGCGGCAAATCGTAGAGAAGATGCATATGACGGCAACTCTGACCAAGTGGTATGAGGAACACGGACGGCACGAGATTTTCGCCGGCGGCAAGAGAGTAAAGCTCAGCAGTACGGAGCATCACCTGGTGTTGAAGGACGAGATTGTCACGGATGAATTGCAGCATGATCTCGAACAGCTTGGCATCGCGAAGAACGCTCGCGAGGAGAAACTGCGGGCTCGAGCAGAGCGGGATGCCGACAACTTGCGCATGGCGAAACTTTATCGAGAGTTCGTTTTGAAAGAACAGCCGGTTCGGGATTTAGTACAGATCGAAGTCGGCGCGACGATGCAAGCCCGATTGATTGCCCAGGGAAGCCTTGAGAGCAGCGGTGATTAAGAAGTCCGGACGAGCATTCGATATGATCTCTGGGTTTCGATTGCTATGCGCGTTGTTTGCGTTGTTGATTTTTCCTGGTGCGCTGGCTGGCCAATCGGACGATCTGCTGAACAAAGTTTGGGACGGAATCCAGCAAGCGCAGAAAAAATACACGAGCATGTGCGGGACGATCACCGAAACCCGCACATCCAACCTGTTGGTGAAACCTCTGGTACTCCGCGGCAAGTTTTGCGCTGAAGGCACAACCAAATTCTCACTGGATTACCTTGAACCGTCGAGCATGCGAATTCGCTTCAACGAGAATTACCTGAACGTCACGACTGGCGGCAACACTGAAGTGCAGGAGATCGGCAAAAGCGTGCGGCGGGCGATGTCTTATTTTGGCGGAGAGAATTCTCTCGGCAATGCGAAGAAAAACTTCGCGATCACTGTTCAAGAAGAGGGGCGGGATTACCAAATGAAACTGGTCCCGCGGACGAATACTTTTCGCAGCAGGTTGAATTACATGGTCGTGAAATTGGACAAGCGCGATTTTATGCTGCGGTCGCTTGAGGTAGACGGCAGGAGCGGCGTAAACAGTGTATTCATTATCGACGTAAACTCGATGAATCCGAAAATTCCCGCGGATATGTTCGAGGTACAGAAACCCAAGTGAGCAAGTCCCGGGTAATCGAGCGAAATGAAATCGAAACGCTGATTCCGCATCGCCCGCCTTTCTTGTGGATCGACCGGGTGGAAGAACTGGAGCCGGGAGTTCGTTGTGTTGCGGTGAAGTTTGTCGATCCCGCGAATCAGATTTTTGCCGGGCATTTTCCTGCCAAGCCCATTCTTCCTGGAGTCCTTCTGATCGAAGCGGTGGCCCAGACCGCTGGAGTGATGATGGGATCGTCCGCACCCCAGGCGGCTGACAAGAGCAGGGAAGGAGTCGCGCTACTCGCGTCCGTAAATCGATTCAAGTTTCTCAAGCCGGTTACGCCGGGACAAGAACTGCGAATTGAAACCAAAAAGCTCACCGAGGTTGGGCAACTGGTCTGCATCGGCGGCACGGTGTCGGTTGGCGGAGAGATAGTAGCGAATGGCGAGTTGTCGGTGGTGATAGCTTGATAGGTGAGTGATGATCACCGCGAACAAACCGACTGGTGTCGCCGCATGATGGCCCGTTGCATGCGCTTTGTTGGCGGCCTCGTAGTAAATCATCCAGGGTTGGTTGTAGCTCTGAGCTTAGTCGTTAGCCTGGGCTTGTATGCGAACATCCACAACCTGCGGACCGGGACCGACCTCACTGATTTGTTTGGCAACCGCGATCCACAGTGGCGTGCCGCAAGCCAGATCGGCAAGGAACTGGGTTATGGCAACCAGCTTTTTTTAGTGATCGAGGCTCCGGCGGGAGAATCGGATGCCACCGATCAGATGGAAGAGATGGCCGACCATCTCACCACGGATATGAAGGGCAGCGGACTATTCGTGGATGCGCGCTGCGGCCTGCAAGATGAAGAACTACTGAATATCGTGCGGTTCTTTACCTGGAACTTTCCCGCATTCGTCCGGCCAGATCAAACGGAAGAATTTAAGCAGCGGCTGGATCCTAAACAAATTCATCAGAACGTTCGCCGCGGGTCAAGCGAACTGGTCAGTTCGTTTTCTTCGCTGGGAACCAATTACTTCGTCACCGATCCTTTGGGCCTGATGCAAGTGGAAGCGGGCGATGGTAAAGGGTTTTCGCAGTTTGCCAATTTCGATCTCAAGTGGGGATCTGGAAATCGCTTCTTCAGCAAAGACCACAAAGCTCTGCTCGTCATCGCCGAACCTCGACAGTCGGCCATGGATTACCATTTCGCCGAACAAGTGATGCGATGGACGCGCGAACACATTCAGTCGATCACAGCAGAAACAGAACTGCGCGATGCCGGAGTGAAGGCGACTGCGGTGGGGGCTTACGTTTTCGCCGAGCAAGAGCATCAGCTCATCGAAACAAATATTCGCAGGATCTCACTGATTTCGATCATCGGCAATCTGCTGCTTTGCCTGGTGATTTATCCCAGGATTCCACTTTTGCTTTTATCTCTCTTGCCTGCCGGTCTGGGGGTTATGTGGACTACGGGCGTTGCGAGTTTCTATCCCGGACAAGTCAATCTGATTAGCCTGTCTTTTATTGCGATCCTCGCGGGATTGGGAGACGACCAGATCGTACATTTCTTCAACCGGGTGCCGCAGGAGTGGGCGAAGGGTGGGACCCTGAACGATGCGGTGTTACGGACCTTTGAAACCACCGGGCTGAGCGTTTTCTTCTGCATCGTGACGGCGGCGATCGCCACGGCGTCACTGGCGACCGCGAACTTCAAGGGACTTTCGGAATTCGGGTTCATCCTGACGGTGGGAATGTTCATGATGATGTTCCATACCCTGCTGACGGTGCCGGCACTGCTTCAGTTGTGGTGGCGGTTTAAGAAGCCGCGTGCGCCGCAGGCAATTACCTTTCGGTTGCTGCCCTTCGTCGCGCGAAAGTCAGTTGATTTTGTCGGCGGGCATACTCGTCTTGTGGTGGGCTTGGGGCTGGGAGCGTTTCTGCTGTCGTTGATATTTCTGCCGACGATTAAATTCCAAAAACACTTCGAGATCACCGGCGCCGATAACCCCGCCATGGCTGCACAGAACCTGCTTTCTACAAAGTTTGGAATCGGGGGTAGTCCGCACCTGCTGTTGATTACCGGCGGCGAGCAGGAAGTACTGCGCAGGGCCGAAGCATTGACTGCGAAGCTGGAAGACTATCAGAAGCAAGGGATCATCAAGTCGTTCTTCTCACCTACGATTCTGCTGCCGTCGGCGCGAACGCAAAGTGAACGAGCCAGTTCGCTGGCCAGCGTAGACTTCGGCGCTTCGGCACGCGCGCTTGAGGATGCGCTGCGCGAGAATGGTTTTCGAACCGAACCCGTCCAGCCCTTTATCGACCGACTGCGACAGTTAGGACAGGGTAACGATCCGCTCACACTGGAAACGGCCGCCAAGTTTTTGCCTCCGGCGCTGCTTAACAACAGCATCCGTAAGATTGGGGACGGTAGCTATGTCGCGGCCATCAGCTTTTATGGCACCGATCCCGATGCTGTCGAGGTAATTCCGGAAAGTGTTGTCGAGTCCTGGCGCAATCAATTTGGCGGGTTCGTGGAGTTTTCGTATGAGCAGATAAATCGCGACTTGCAAAGGCTGGTGCTTCACGACAGCCAAAGAGCAATGGGATGGACGGCCGCCGGGATTCTGTTGGTTGTCTACCTTAGTTTTCGCAATCTGCGCGTGTCGCTGATCGTATTGATCCCGATCATATTTGGGGTCGTTGTAACTTTCGGTCTGCTGCTGCTGTTGCACTACCACTTCAGTTTCACTTCGCTTACGGCCATTCCGCTCATCATCGGTATTGGCATCGACAATGGCATTCATTTAGTGCGGCGATATCAGGAAAGCGGGCGGAACGAAATTCTTGTGATCGCGAAGGCTTCGGGCGCGGCCCTGATTCAATCGAACCTGACGACGATGGTTGGGTTTGGAGCGCTGATGACTTCGAGCTTTTCACCGCTGGTGGAAATGGGTCTTGTGACTTCCTTGGGAGTTGCATTGGCGCTTGTGGGTGGCTTGTTGTTGATTCCCGCTGTCATTCTGCTGGAGGAACGGCGGCGCCCGGCCATCGATTTCCCAATCGCCAATCCAAGCAGGGATTGATTTTGGGGAGGGTTTTCCGGAGGGTTGCCGACCAGAGTTCGCCACTTCCACAGCGAACCGCCAAAGCTTAATCTAGATACTAGTCAATGAGGCAGTTCTATCGCGAGACCTTTTCGATGCCTTCGCGACGGTCCTGGGGCGAGCAACGGATTTGTGCGTAATCGAAGTCAGTTCCAAATTCTTGGGTTGCCGGATTTAATTTTGATGAAATTGTCGTTCCGCTCGTCGATGCCCAGGGTCTGTGGATGGATACGTTGTAGAGCAGTGGCATTGATTCTGCTTTCAGCCTTTTTACTTTCGCCGCTAGCGGCGGAAGCCGGCCTGCCGCGAATTGCAACCTCGATTCCAACAAATGAGAATTTCGCCGCGGGATTAAAGGCCGCCGAGCAGTGTGATGTCCCGGGCAAATTAATCGTGCTGCCACCGTTGTCTTTCGATTTCTCGGGAGACGAAAATCCCGCCAGTTTTTCCGAAGTGCAATCCGCACCCGAGGGAACCGAAGTCTGGCTGCATGTCGTGGTGGGAGCCGGTTCACTTACCGGAAGGGAATCCGAGCAGGAAATTACACAGCGAGTCGATTCCTTTGTGAAATCGTTGCCGCTTTCGGCGCCAGCGGTGCGCGGGCTTTTAGTGGACATTAGAGAACCGCTGGAGTCTCCCGATCTGTTCGCGTTTGGGTTGGTGCGTCTGGCACTCGCCGCCAAGGGCTACAACTCCAGCTTGCGTCTGGCGTTTGTTTTTCCGCCAGGGTTCATCGGCAGTCACGGCGATCTGGTAAAAAGATTGGCAATCTATTCCGATCTTCTGGGTATCACTTATGCCGAGGGCTGGCGTCAGGATGCTGCGTGGATTGCCGAAC
>DATBAX010000280.1:0-6217 GCA_036271275.1 Terriglobales bacterium | reverse complement strand
TGGAATTCGTTCGGCAACAATTTCCAGTGTCTGGGTAGCGCGTGACACCTGCCCAGTGTCATCCTGCGAAAACAAAATCCTTGTCAAGCCCGCTTAAGAGAGAAAACTCGATCAATCCTCTGAATGCAAAGGAAATATATTTGCTTCGGGCCTGTCCCATTTCCCCTCTGGGAATTGTTATTCTGGAATCAGAAGTGAAAAACATCCGTAATGCTAAAATCAAACTCTTTCGCGGGTAGTACGGAAAGTCTCTGAGAACGATGGAACACGCCAGTGCCGGACTCGAAAAAATCGTAAGCCGAAGCCTGCGGCAAGCGCCGGCGGGCGAAGGCCCGTTGATGGCTTGGCCTTTAGCGTGCGGTCACGCGGTATCGGGGCGGACCAAGGTTTTGGACTTCGCGGATGGCATCTTGCGCGTCGAAGTTTCCGACAAGGGCTGGAAGGCGGAGTTGCAAGCTCTCGCTCCGCAATATCTGGCAGTCATCAATCGCTACGTTGGTGAGAGTGTGAAGCGCATCGAGTTTGTGGTCGCTTCGAAATAGGATCACCACTGCACGCCCATGAAAGTTACTGAAAAAGAAGTTGCCCACGTCGCCGACCTCAGCAATCTTGAGTTGACGGAAGATGAGCGTTCGCGCATGGTGCGCGATCTGAACTCGATCCTCGGCCACATCGATCGTCTGAATGAATTGGACACTTCGAATGTTGAGCCCATTGGGCAGGTGTCCGATCGCTCGAATGCAGATTTCGATTTTGCCAGTCGCGAAGACATTCTCGAAGGCCTGCGAAAATCATTGCCGCAAGCCGAAGCGCTCAAGAACGCGCCGGATTCCGATGGGACATTTTTTCGTGTGCCGAAAGTGATTGAGAGATAGTTTGAACGCAGAAGTGTGAAGTCAGAATGCAGAAGTAAGCATCGTGGTTTTGCTTCTGCATTCTGATTTCTTACTTCTGACTTCCCGAATCGCATGGATTTAAAGTCACTCACAATTGACGCCGCTCGCTCCGCCGTGCAGGAGCGGAAGATCACGGCTGTAGCGCTGGCGGAGTCGTTCTACGCAAAGATTGAGAGTGACGATCCGCAAATCGGGGCGTATCTCACCCTGTCGAAGGATCGCGCACTGGCCAAGGCTTCCGAGATGGACGCACTTGCGGCAAAGGGTGAGAAGCTTCCGGCGTTGGGCGGCGTTCCTGTTGGCATCAAGGATGTGATGGTCACCCGCGGCGTGCGCACGACTGCTGGGTCGAAAATTCTTGGCAACTACATTCCTCCTTACGACTGCACCGCTGTCGCGCGCATGGAAGCAGCCGGCGCGGTGGTGCTCGGCAAAATGAATTGCGACGAGTTCGCCATGGGGTCGTCGAACGAGAACTCAGCGTGGAAGCCGGTGCACAATCCGCGCGACTTGAGTCGCGTGCCAGGTGGATCGTCGGGAGGTTCGGCTGCGGCCGTCGCTGCGGACATGGCGATCGTCACACTTGGATCCGACACTGGCGGCTCGATTCGGCAGCCGGCTTCGTTTTGCGGCGTGGTGGGATTGAAGCCGACTTACGGGCGAGTCTCGCGTTATGGATTGATTGCCTTTGCGTCGTCACTCGATCACATCGGGCCGTTCGGGAAGACTGTAAAAGATGCGGCCATCGTGTTGCAGACGATTGCGGGACGCGATCCCATGGATTCAACTTCGGCTGACATCCCTGTTCCGGATTACGTTGCGGAACTCGAAAAGCCGGTGCGCGGATTGAAGATTGGCGTCGCCAAAGAGTATCTCGGCGAAGGGCTCGATCCGGAAGTGCGGTCGGCGGTCGCGGATGCAGTCGAGAAATTGAGCAAGCTGGGTTGTGAGATCGTCGAAATTTCTCTGCCGCATACTGAGTACGCAATTTCGGCTTACTACATTATCGCAACAGCGGAGGCGTCGTCGAACCTGGCGCGGTTTGATGGCGTGCGTTATGGATATCGTGCGGACGACGCGAAGACGCTTTCCGAAATGTACCGGCGGACACGCGATCAGGGATTTGGCGCTGAGGTGAAGCGGCGAATCATGCTGGGAACGTACGCGCTGAGTGCGGGTTATTACGATGCGTATTATCTGAAGGCACAAAAAGTGCGTGCGCTGTTGACTCGCGACTTCGATGAAGCGTTCAAGAAAGTCGATGTGATTGTGACTCCAACCAGTCCCACGGCCGCGTTCAAGCTTGGCGAGAAGATCGATGATCCGCTGGCTATGTATCTGGCTGACATTTATACGGTGACCGCGAATATCGCGGGGATTCCGGGGATTTCGGTTCCTTGCGGAGAAACGAAAGAGAAATTGCCGATTGGCTTGCAGATTTTGGGGAAGCATTTTGATGAGAGCACGGTGTTGAGAGTGGCGAATGCGTATGAGCAGGGACGATCGTAGGGGTCCTTCGTCTCCGTGAGTGCTTCGCTTCGCGAAACACTCACTCCGCTCAGGATGACAAAACTAGGGAATTTTGTAGTAGCTTTCCCCGGCACAGGACTTGCATAATGTTTTTCCATCGCGAACTACTTCGCGGTGGAAGTTGATTCCTTCACTACACATTTCACAGACAATTCTTTCGCCTTTGTATCCGGGGAATTCTTCGGGTGGGAGGTCGACCTTTACCCATTGCGTGGTGAAGAGGTCGTCGTCGGACATTTCGCGGTAGGCCAGCATCTGCTGCTGGTTTTTATCTTCCAATTCAGGATGCAGTTGGCGGGCGAGGGTCTTCGACGACTCTTTCGCGGCGATGCGCACGGCTTTGCCGGTGCTCACGTCGACGAAAGTTGCGGCCATCTTTCCCCAGTCGCGGAATTTTAGGGCGCGTTTGCCGAGACGGCATCCGGTGACGACGGCGACGGCGTCGGTGGCGCAACGGTCGATTTCCACAAAAGTTACCAGGCGCTTGCGGTCTTTTTTGTGGGGATCTTCGATGCCTAACATTTGCAGGCCGAGCATGGCCAGACGGACGCCGAGGACTTGTCCGGCGCAGATGTGGCCATGGGCCTGGGCCGCGGCGGCGAGATGGGCGGTGAGGGCGGCGTCGTTGGTCGTTGGTCGTTCGTCGTTGGCCATGA
This sequence comes from Terriglobales bacterium, assembly GCA_036271275.1. Taxonomy (GTDB): domain Bacteria; phylum Acidobacteriota; class Terriglobia; order Terriglobales; family Acidobacteriaceae; genus DATBAX01. Next base: position 3,135 of record DATBAX010000280.1, on the reverse strand, counting down.
TGCTTTTACGGATTGTATTACGGAAAAGCCCGTGGACGATGACGCAGTGGAGTTCGTAGGGGTCCTTCGACTCCGTAACTGCTTCGCTTCGCGAAACAGTTACTGCGCTCAGGATGACATAAAAACTTAAGGAGCATTTATGAAAACAAAATCGATGATGAGAATTGTTTTGGCTGTGGTGTTGTCGGTTTCTTTATTGGCCACTGGATGCAGCGCGCAATGGATCAGTGTGGCACTGGCGGATTTGCCGGTGCTTACCGAGATGGCGCTGAACATTGCTTCGCTGGTGGCTACGTTGCAGGCGGGGAAACAGTTGAGTCCAGCGGATGCGGCCGCGATCCAGAATATTTCGGCGGAGGCGAGCCGGGACTTGAATCTGCTGGAGACGCTTTATAACCAGTACAAGGCGAGTCCGAGTGCGGAGGGATTGCAGAAGATTGAAGATGCGATTGCGACGATCAACACAAATTTGCCGGCGTTGCTTACGGCGGCTCATATTGGGGACTCGACGTTGTCGGCGAGGATTTCGGCGGCGGTGAATTTGATTCTTACGACGGTGACTAGTTTTGCTTCATTGATACCGCAAACAGAAGTGACGGCGAAAATTGCCGTGGCGAAGGTTGCGATTCCGCGCGCGAAAGATTTGAAGAAGCAGTGGAACCTTCAAGTTTGCGGACCGACGGGAAAAGCAGCGCTGGATGCGGCGTTTGCGGTGTGTGTGGTGAAGTGAGCGGCCTAAACGGCGAAGTCACCCATCCCTGCATCCGCATTTTTACATCTTTATTTTCTACGCCAGCGGATGGCTTCTTTGGTGATTTCTACGAGGATGTTGGCGGCGGTTAGTTCGGCGCGGATGGCGTCTGAGAGTTGGAAGTTGCGGGACTGGCGGGCGGCGGTCATTTCGGTGATCTTCGATTCGATGGCGGAGTCGGAGAGCGCGGCGGATTTGACTGCTTCCCGCAACTCGGGGCTGATTTCTTTTTCTTTGTCGCCGCCTTCGGCGGTTGCCCAATCGAAAATGCTTTTCATCTTTTCGCCATCGTCGTCTTTGATCACGGAGAAGATTTCATCGAACTGATCAATCGCGGCGAGCATGGCGTTGACATCGTTCTTCTTGATTTGTCCGGCATCCATGGCGGCATTGGCGGCGCGGACCATTTCGAAGATTGCGCCCTGGGCCTGAGCGGTGTTGAGATCGTCGTCCAGGCCGGCGCGAAGATTGGCGCTGGTTTCCTGAGCGAGCTTGCTCATCGCTTCACTCGATCCTTCAGGAAATTGGCTTGTCGTCAGGCGTGCACGGAAATTCCGCAGGCGTTCGACGGAAGCGGCGGCCTGTTGCAATCCGTCCCAGGTGAAGTTGAGTTGATTACGATATGGGACCGACGCCAACAGAAAGCGAATCGACGACGGCTTGTGTCCTTTGAGCACCAAGTCGCGCAAAGTATAGAAGTTGCCCAGGCTTTTGGACATCTTTTCGCCTTCGACCAAAAGGAAACGGGCATGAAACCAGAAGCGGGCGAAAGGCTTGCCAGTCATGCTCTCCGACTGGGCGATTTCATTTTCGTGATGCGGGAAAATTAAATCTTCTCCGCCGGCGTGCAGGTCGAAAGACTCTCCTAATTCCTCCATCGACATGACAGAACACTCGATGTGCCATCCCGGGCGTCCTTGCCCAATCACACTTTCCCAGCACGTTTCTCCAGGCTTGGGCGCTTTCCATAAGGCGAAATCCCGGGCATTGTCTTTTTCATATTCGTCCACATCGATACGCGCGCCGTCCTGCATTCCGGCGAAGTCGCGTTTGGAAAGCTTTCCGTAGGCGGGGAATTTCGCGATGCGAAAATAATACGAGCCATCTTCGGTGCGGTAAGCCAATCCCTTTTTCTCGAGATCGGCAATGAATTGCGCCATGGCCTGAATGTGATCGGTGGCGTGGACCAGTTTTGCCCGCTCGATGTTTAACGTTGCCGCGTCTTCGAGAAAAGCCTTTTCGTATTTTGCTGTGTACTCTTTCACGCCAACGCCGTCGCGGGCGGAGTTGCGAATGATTTTGTCGTCCACGTCGGTGATGTTCATGACGTATTTGACTTGGTATCCACTCTGGCGAAGAAAGCGCTGAAGAAGGTCAACTGCGATAAAGGTGCGGAAATTTCCGATATGGCCGTAATCGTAAACGGTAGGCCCGCAGGCGTACATGCGAACTTCGTTATCGACGAGGGGATGGAACTCCTCGATCTTGCCGGAGAGCGTGTTGTAGAGGCGCAGCGCCATATCAGGTGGTGACAGAACCATTCATTCTAGGGGCATGAAAAATAGCGGTCAAATGGGAACGCTTGAAGATGCGGGCGGCGTGGCCGAGGGATGCGCGCGCAGGCGCTGTCCTACCAGCAATACATAATGCAATGCGGAGACGATGGTGAAAGTAAAAGTTGCGCGCAGAAAAAAACGGCGGCCCATGGCGATCCATGGAGAGTTGTGCACTTCGAGCAGAAGAACAAAAAAAACGGCTGCGATTTGGGCGAAGGTATTTGCCTTGCCGAAAATGCTGGGACGGAAATCGCGCAATCCAGCGATGGCGTAGAGAACGGCGCTGGCGGCAAGGATGGAACTGTCCCGGCTGAAAACCACAACCGTGAATTTCCAGGGAATTTTGTGCAGGATCGAGAGCACCAGAAACATGGTGCTGAGCAAAAGTTTGTCGGCGATGGGATCGAGATACTGGCCGAGGACAGTTTGCTGTTTGAGAGTGCGGGCGAGCAGGCCATCGAGGCCGTCGCTGAAGCCGGCGAGGACGAATAGTACGAGCGCCCAGGAATAATGACCGTCGAGCAGGCGGATGACGATGAAAGGCAGAAACATCATCCGCAAGAGGGTGAGCTGGTTGGGAAACGTGAGTAGCTGCGAGAACTTCACAGGCAATGATTGTCGCATGAGGCGCGGCATCATTGCCGGGAAATAGCTCCCCCGGTACAATGATGGCTGGATGTAGGCGCGTAGCTCAGTTGGTTAGAGCGCTACCTTGACACGGTAGAGGTCAGGAGTTCGAGTCTCCTCGTGCCTACCATTATTATCCCTGCGGGATCCTCCCCGTCAGAATCGAATCTTGAACCCCGAAGCATATTGTCTGGTGGAGAT
>DATBAX010000279.1:0-35646 GCA_036271275.1 Terriglobales bacterium | reverse complement strand
GATGAACGTAGTGGTACAACTTCCATACCTGATTCTCGCGGCAATTGGTATCGTGGTATGCGTGAAAAATAAACAGTTCCTCGCCATAGGACCTTTCGTAGTATTCATTGTGTATGTGGTCGCGGTGTATGTGCCGATTCTCGCTCAAGCAAGATACAGTGTGCCACTCATTCCATTTTTGTCTCTTCTTTCCGCGATAGCCCTAGTTGCTATGCAAAAAAGAATGTCCGCAACTTCGAACCCATCGACGATTAGTTCTGCCATCGTAAATGCTGAACCGTCGGATTTGTCAGTACTTGTCGGCCGGGGAAGGGAAACGCGATGAAACGGATTGCCCAATTCGTCATGTCGCTGGCCGTCGGCAGCTTGGTGCTCTACGCCGTGCTCCGGCACTTTGACTTGCGGCAAATGATGACCGCGATCCGCGACGGCCGTCCAGGCTTCCTGGTGCTTGGCGTCTCCCTGATGGTTGTCGGCTATCTCATTCGAGGAGCGCGCTGGCGCATTTGGGAACCCAGCCTCAGTTACTGGGATTCATTGCGCCTAATCCTGATCGGATTCATGGGAAACAACGTCCTGCCCGCTCGCCTCGGCGAGATTCTGCGGGCACATTGTGCAGCGGCAAAGTTGAATGCCGACCGCGGACGGACCGCTGCCCTGGCATCCATCGCCGCGGAACGCATTCTCGACGGATTAGTACTTGCTGTATTTGGCCTCGTTGGCATGGCCCTTGTACCGCTTGATCACCGCCTTCGATTATCGTTGTTCCTGGTGTCGCTTGCGTTCGCCCTATTGGCTTCGGCGCTCACCTTCAGCATTCATTTCCACGAAAAAATACGCTCCTTCATCATCGCGGCGAACCGGAAATTTCCCGGACACCTCACCAAATTCGCCCGTGAGAAGGCCAGCCATTTTCTTGACGGCCTCCTTCCCCTGGGAACACTGCCACGTATGGCCGGCGCCATCGCTGTTAGCGCCATCATCTGGTGCATCGAGATCGGGTTTTATTACTACGTGGGATTGGCGGTCTGGAGCGGCATGAGTTGGCGAATCGCTCTGCTGTTCCTCGTGGTGGTGAACTTCGCCTCACTGATTCCGTTCACCATCGGCGGTATCGGCACCATCGAGGCCGTTTCACTCGCATTTCTCACCAGCGCCGGCATCGCTCGCTATCCTGCGCTAGCAATGATTCTCTTGCAGCACGCAGCCCAGTATTTGTTTACCACCATCACTGGCGGAATTCTCTACCTGACGGGGGGCTTTTATCGCATCCCGCTCGGGCGGCCTAAGGTTGCTGCTACTCCTATCAATACGACGAGCGCGCTGTCCGTGCCTTCGCCGGTTATCGCGGAAGCCCGCTCCAGCCTGGGACAGTTAGGCGAAGTGGTTGAACTCAAGCCTGCAACTCGCGGCGAGATCCACTTATCGATTGTCATTCCCGCTTATAACGAACAGGCGCGCTTGCCTCGGACTGTGCTCGAAACCATCCGTTGGTGCACCACAGAGAACCTGGATTTCGAGTTGATCATCGCCGACGACGGTAGCCAGGATGAAACCTTGGCGCTAGCGGTGCTGTTTGAGGAAAGCGACATACGAGTTCGTACTCTGGCGTGTCCTCACATGGGCAAAGGCGCCACCGTTCGTATGGGTATCCTCAATGCGAAAGGCCGCTACATTCTCTTTATGGATGCCGACGGCGCTACGCAATTGAGCGAAATTTCAAAGCTGCTCGGCGCCATGAAAGAGGGCTACGACGTGGCCATCGGTTCAAGAGTCGTGCAGCGACCCGGTGAAGTTGAGGTCAAGACCTCGCCGCTCCGCCGGATAGTCGGCCGAACCTTCGCGTTCTTCGTGAACCTGTTTGCCATTGAAGGTATTGCCGATACTCAATGCGGTTTCAAAATGTTCCGCCGCGAGCCGGCGATGGCGATCTTCTCCCGGCAGAAGACTGTAGGTTTTGCTTTTGATGTCGAGATTCTCTTCATCGCGCGCAGGCTCTCGCTATCGATCGCTGAAATTCCCGTCAACTGGGTCGCGCAGGCCGGCTCGAAAGTGAATCTGGTCACGGACTCGATTCGGATGCTTTGGGATATCAGCCATATCCGGTGGCGTCACCGCAAGTTCCAGTCCACGCTGTCCCTCGCGAAAGGTCAGGCGCTCGGCAAACCTCTGGAAACCGGCCCTGGATCTCTGGATATCAGGTCATAATCCGGAACCTGAAGCAAAAACCCGCACCGTTCTAATCCCATGCTGTTTAATTCGCTCGAATTCGCCATCTTTTTTCCTGTCGTGACGGGGATTTTCTTCCTCTTGTCGCAACGGTGGCGTGTGCATTGGTTGCTGGCGGCCAGTTGCTTTTTCTACATGGCGTTTATCCCCGCCTATATCCTGATTCTGTTCGTTACGATCCTTATCGATTATTTTGCAGGGATCTACCTCGAACAGGTTCAGGACAAAAAGAACAAGAAAGCACTGCTGTGGGTGAGCATTCTCTCCACCTGCACGGTGCTCTTTATTTTTAAATATTACGGATTCTTCACCGGCAGCTTCGTGGGCCTGGCTGGACTGTTCGGATGGCACTTGTCTCGTCATGTCGTCTCCATCATTCTGCCCATCGGACTTTCCTTTCATACCTTCCAGAGTTTGAGTTATGTGATCGAGGTATACCGCGGCAACCAGAAAGCCGAACGAAATTTCGTCGTCTATGCCACCTATGTCATGTTCTTTCCTCAACTGGTGGCTGGACCCATTGAACGCCCGCAGAACCTGTTGCACCAATTCTGGGAACATCACGACTTCAACTATGTGAATGTCACCTCCGGCCTGAAGCGGATGGCCTGGGGCTTTTTCAAGAAACTGGTCGTGGCAGACCGGCTTGCCCTTTATGTAAACGATGTTTACTCGGCCCCGCGATCTTTCAACGGCCTGCAACTGAGCATTGCCACATTCTTCTTCGCCTACCAGATCTACTGCGATTTCTCGGGATATTCCGATATCGCCATCGGCGCTGCCGAGGTCATGGGATTCCGTTTAATGGAGAATTTCAGGACACCCTACTATTCGTTATCTGTCTCAGAATTCTGGCGTCGTTGGCACATCTCGCTTTCTACCTGGTTCAAAGATTATGTTTACGTCCCGCTCGGCGGCAACCGTGTTAGCAAAAGCCGGCACATCGTAAACCTGCTCATAACATTTAGCGTCAGCGGGCTATGGCATGGAGCCAACTGGACTTACGTCATCTGGGGCTTCTTGAACGGCTTGTATCTTGTAACGGGATGGCTCACCAAAGACTGGCGAGACCGTTTCTTTGCCGCCATCGGCTTGCCTGCGGAAACTACCATCCGAAAAGTCCTCATGCTGTCGACTACATTCTTGTTGACCTGTTTGGCCTGGATAGTTTTTCGCGCAAGAAACATGACGGATGCCGCCTACGTGTTTACACATTTGGCGAGTGGCTGGAATTTTCACCATATTGCCACTGAGCAGTTTTGGCTGCGGCAAATGCCGGTGGCGGTAGCTGGCATCCTCGTATTAGAGATTGGCCAGCTCTGGAGTGGCGTGGTTTCTGTGCCATCCCTTATCGGTAAGATGCCAGTTGGTGCTCGCTGGGCCGTTTACGCCAGCTTTGTGATGGCCGTGCTCATGTTTGGCGTTTACAAGCAAATGCAATTCATCTACTTCCAGTTTTGAGGTCATTAAATCTTTGCAGGATCAACACAGCTTCGACGGAATCGCCTCGCGCAACGCTTTCACTGCCAGTGCTGAACTCCCACGCACGGAGTGGAAAAAAGAAAAGACCGTTGCGATGAAGGATGCCGTCGAAAAACCGCAAGCCAATCCGAAACCGCGGACAACGGTCCGCCGGCTGGTTTGGTTTTTCGGCATGATTATCGTCCTGGCTTTTGTGATGAACGCCATCATCACCTCCGGGCTGCGGCGTATCAAGACCTCTGCCTTCGGGGCTTCGAACCAGATCATGGAAGGCAAGGTCAACGCTCAGGTGGTGATCACGGGATCATCCAGGGCGCTCTCCCATTACGATCCACGCGCCATCGAATCGATTGCCGGACGTACCGCTTACAATCTGGGCCGTAACGGATCGCAGACGGACATGCAGGTGGCGTTCCTGAAAGCGTATCTTGCGCACAACCGGAAGCCTGACGTCGTTATCCATAATCTCGACGCCTTTACTTTCGTGACGACCCGCGAGGTTTACGATCCGGTCGAATACACTCCTTATCTCTACGACCGCGAGTTGTATTCCGCATTGCGGAAGATCAACCCCAACATCTGGAAAAGCCGCTATCTTCCTTTATATGGATATGTCGTCGAAGACATCAATTTCTCGTGGATCCAGGGCGTAAAGGGTTTTACCGGCTGGTCGCCTCCCGAGAATTTTTTCCAGGGTTTCAATCCTCGATCCAAGGAATGGACCGGTGAGTTTGAAAGTCTCAAGGCCGGCAATCCGAACGGGGTAAGTTTTGATATCGAGCCGGCGGGCATCCAGGACGTGGAAGAATTAATTCGGGTATGCAAGCAGAACGGCATTCAACTGATATTTGTCTATTCTCCCGAATACATCGAGATGCAATCCCTGACCAGGAACCGCGCCGAGATCTTCAGCCGCTTCCATGAATTAGCGGCCCGGTTCGATATTCCGCTGTGGGATTACAGTGACTGGAAATACGCGGGCGACAAACAGTTTTTCCAGAATTCTCAACATCTGAATGCCGATGGCGCCGCAGTGTTTTCAAAAGATTTGTCAGAGCGCTTGAAACAATATCTGGCTTTGCAGTCTGGAGCCGATAATACGCAGGCTCCCCACTCCGCCATTCATTCCAGCGCGGGGCAGAACTAAATGGCTGCTTCTTTTTTGGAACGGCTTCGCCGGTATATTCAAAGAAACTCCGCGAGCGTATTGTTCAAACGCTCCCTGGAGGTTCGCCCGTCAGTTCCGTTGATCTCGTTTACCTTCGATGATTTTCCCCGTACCGCTCTGACTTCTGGCGGAGCCATCTTGAACCGGCATGGTTTGTCAGGGACGTATTACACGTCGCTCGGTTTGATTGGCAAAGATTCACCGTCGGGACCAATATTTGTTTTGGATGACTTGAAGCCGCTCCTGGAACAGGGACATGAACTGGGTTGCCACACCTTTTCCCATTGCAATTCTTGGCTTACGGAAACGAAAGAGTTTGAAGAGTCCGTTATTCAGAATCAACGGGCCCTTAGCGAAATCATTCCTGGGGCGGTGTTTCAGTCATTTTCTTATCCGATCAGCGAACCTCGGCCGCTAAGCAAGCGGGCCATCGCCAAACACTTTCTTAGCTGCCGCGCCGGTGGGCAAACCTTTAACGTTGGCGCCACCGACCTCAATCAGCTCGCTTCGTACTTTCTCGAAAAAACCAGGGAGAATATTCAGCCGGTAAAGGACCTGATCGACAAAAACCGGGAGGCGCGAGGCTGGACCATTTTCTCGACCCACGACGTTGCTCCGAATCCCAGTCCGTACGGCTGTACTCCTGAATTCTTTGAGGAAGTGGTGCGGTATGCCGTCGCGTCCGGCGCGCGCATTCTGCCGGTGGTAAAAGCCTTGGAGACTATTCGCGCTGTGTCCGTGTAAGGTTTCGAGTCCGCAAATACAAAACGGTGGATGTCAGGTTGCTTGGTGCAACCTGAACATCCACCGCTAATTGACTCGTTTTATCTTGTTTACTGCACCGTGGCTGCCAGACCGGTAGGGGCCGGAGGCGCAGGGTTTGAAGGCGGGGTAGTGGTCCCGCCGTAGCAACTGTTCGCATTGAAGCTCAGAGCGCTATTGCCCGTACCGTCCGGGGTGCCTCCCATGGTGTTCAGGAAGCAACTCATGGCGGGAATGGCGTTCACGTGTCCAGCCCAGGCGGTCGTAAGTGACGTACCCGAACATTGTGAACTGCTGATTGCCGGGACGCCTGCAAATTGTCCGGATGCATTCAGGTTTCCCGAACATTGACCTACGTTTCCTCCCTTAACTTCAGGGCCGATCGCCGGCCACGGAGTCGATCCGAACCACGAAGGCTTTGAAGAAAGGTAGAACGAGGCTGGCAGCGCTGGCTGTCCAGCTCCGGTGTCGCCAACCGTTGGGATCGCGTTAGGAAAGACGCTAAGACTGCTTGGGACTTCTGAAGTGCTGCCGCAGGTACTCGACCATCCTGTGTCCGAAGATCCGCCGCAGAATCGCACTGCATTCGTGGCCACATCGTAATTGCCCCAGCGGAACAATGTCGCAAGCACTTTGCCGTCATACGGAGGCATACCGCCAGCGACGGGAGTTCCGATGCCGAAGATCGCATGGTTATCCAGGGTCGTGGTGTATTGGTAGTTCGTGTGATATCCCGGAGTCCCCAACACGTTGCCAATCATATTGTGATAGCGGCCCTGAAAGGCAGCCAGCAGCATGGAATTGGTCAGAAAGTCTTTTTGGTTCGTGGAGCCGCAGGGACCGTTGCCGTTCATGGAATTGCTGGCCCCGCAGGATTCCCATCCGGTGAAGAAGTTACGGAACAAGGTCTGCGACAAGTGGGTTCCGTGATCGCCGTCGGCGTCGTAGTTGGTTCCCACGTTGCCTTCGTACAGTTCAAAATCAACCCCGTTCGAATGCGGACGGTAAGCGTTACCCAATGCATCGGAGCAGACGCTGGAAGTATAGTTGCAGTTGCCGATCGCGTAGTTATAGCCGATCACCGTTCCATCATCGTCGCCTTCCATCACCACATCGCCTGTAAACTGCTGGAAGATGTTGTTTTGCACCAGGCCGTCACTGGTCACCGTGAGATGGACGCCGAAATCGTCAGTGCTTTGGGCTTCGTAAAAGTAATTGTCCTGCACCGTAAAATGGCTGGAGTCGAAGAAGGCTACCGGCGAAATGTTGGCTTTGACCACGCGGACGCCACGGACCCACACGTTCATCGAATTGAAGACGCTGATTCCGTACAGCGCCGAACTGGTCGCCGAGGAATCGATGGACAAATTCTCCACTCCAGCGTTCGTAATCGGGGTGAAGAACCAGGCTTGCGGCGTACGGCTGGAATTCCAATTCGGATGCTTCAGGCCGGTGGCGAGAGTCACCGTTCCGGAACTGACGTTGGTGACGGGAAACATTTCAGTTTGGAAACGATGTGCGGTTCCGTTGCCGGCGTCAGGTCCGTTGTAGGACGAACCGGTCGGTCCCGAAGACGAATACTGGTCGCTGCTGTTGAAGTAGTTTCCGTTGTCAATCGAACTGCCCGAGCACGTCGATCCGCTATATCCGTCATCGCATTGGTTCAGCACGACGATGGTGTTGTTACTGATACCGCTGGTATTGGACAATGTGACCTGGGTCGCTCCCTGTGCATATCCGCCGGTCCAGTTGTAGGCCGTGTTGGGCACCCAATAGGTCGAATCCGCGCTGTTAATGCAGACTAATGCCGCGCCATCATTGCAATTGACGCTGGCGCCCGAATTAAACACCAGAAAAGTGGAGTTAGCTCCTGAGCCTCGCAATACGACGTTGGAGCGGTTGGCGAAGTCGATTCCACTGGAAAGAGTGAATGTACCCGCTCCCAGCAGAACATACTGCTTCGAGCCGCAGGACGCGATGGCATTGTTAATGGTTGCTGCTGTTCCTTTGTACGCGGCAACGGTCGCACCGCACTGGCTCCATGAACCGGAAGGAATGCCGCCCATGACACCCGCGTGGGTCCAATCCGCGGCGCGCGGCGCGCTAACGATACCTGACCATAGCTGCTGGCCGGTGGAGACGCCCGAAAAGCAGAATAGGAACGAGATGGAGGCGAGAGAGATTAGAAACGGCTTGATTCGGAACAAGATTCCTCCCTGTACAGCAACTATGTATTGGAGTTTACTCAGCGTATCGATTCCCACAAGTCACGGAAGTGCATTGCTTTTAACCGGCAAATGCTCGCATCTCGTCCCCAAGGTCCATGTCCTGATGATTTTACGGGCACCCGGTGGGTATGGTACGGTTCGGCAACCCCCCAGTATTACAACACAGGACGCAGATTGGTCCCAACATTTGGGATATCTTGCGCAAAGCGCACTGGATCGTGTCAAAAAACACAAATCTTCATGGTTTCTTACGGAAACCGAGAGTTGATCGGTTAGGCTGATTTACAGAATGTTGAATATATTTTTTACGAAGTTGCCGGCGCGAAAGATTAATATCCCCGCCTTTATCTTGAAGTCTCAGCAGGAGTTGGCGTGAGACCTTTTGGCGCCGACGGCACATTTGTGCCTCCCGTTCCAGACAGTGGCGGAGAACTGCGCCGGCTCGCCGTGCGCGGCGCCGGGGCGACGTTGTTTGCCGGAGGAGTGACGCTGGCGATTCAGGTCATCGCCACCATGGTACTGGCGCGCCTGCTGACCCCGACGGACTTCGGCCTGGTCGCCATGGTCACGACCTTCAGCCTGCTGCTGGTCAATTTTGGATTCAACGGCCTCACCGAAGCGATTGTTCAAAGCGAGAAGATCGATCACGTTCTGGCCAGTACTTTGTTCTGGATCAACCTTGCTGCGGGAATTTTGCTCACACTTGGATTTGCCGCCACGGGGTCGCTGATCGCGCGGTTTTATCACAATCCGAACGTTCGCGGTGTCACGGTTGGAATTTCGCTGACCATCCTCGCCACCAGCATATCGGTTGTGCATCTGGCGCTGCTTAAGCGCGCCATGCAGTTTTCCCACGTCTCTCTCAACGACATTTGTGCCCGGGTGGTTGCGGTCGCGATATCGGTCATTCTCGGATTGGCGGGATTTGGTTACTGGGCGTTGGTCGCAGGCGCGGTTGCAGTTCCTTTAAGTACAACCATTGGGGCCATCATCATGTGCCCGTGGATGCCCGGTATCCCGCGCAGGGTCGCAGGCACCGGTTCCATGCTGCAGTTCGCGATCCACACCTACGGGAACTTTCTGGTTAATTACTTTTCGCGCAATACCGATAACCTGCTGGTGGGCTGGCGTTTTGATGCCCAATCTCTCGGCTACTACAAAAAAGCCTACGATCTGTTTGCTCTCTCAGCGAGCCAGTTTGTATCGTCCCTTACCGTAGTTGTTGTGGCCACCCTGAGCCGGATCAAACCAACCTCCGGTCAATATCGGCGTTATCTTCTCGCAGCCATGACGGTCATGGCGTTTGTAAGCATGGGTTTGGCTGCCGACCTTACGCTGGTCGGCAAAGATTTGATTCGCCTTTTGCTGGGCGCAAAGTGGGAGCCGGCGGGACGAATCTTCACTTACTTTGGCCCTGGAATCGGAATCATGATTCTTTATTACACTCACGGCTGGATTCACCTTTCCATCGGCCGTGCGGATCGCTGGTTTCGCTGGGCAATCATTGAATTTATTGTGACCGGCTCGGCATTTCTGGTGGGGCTGCACTGGGGGCCGGTGGGAATCGCGGTGGCCTGGACGGTGTCGTTCTGGCTGCTGACATTGCCTGCCATTTGGTATGCAGGCAAACCGATTGGCTTGGGAATCTTTCCCGTCTTATCGGCAATTTGGAGATATGTTACGGCCGCCGTAGTTGCTGGTTTGTTGACCTTGCTGATCATGCGCCTTTTTCCATCGCTTCCCGGCGTGCCGGGCGCGCATGGGGCTTTACTACGGTTGGTGATTGTCACCGGATTCGTCGGAATTCTATATCTCAGTGCTGTCGTGCTCTTGCACGGCGGTTTTGAACCCATCTATCAGGTGGTGGGCCTTTTCCGGGAGATGGTCCAATCACGCCGGCGTTCTGGAACACTGCCGGTCGATGTTTCCTATGGAACGCCGGGCGTCGGAGAGTATGGCGAATTATCCAAGACCATGGTCAGTTCCCCCGGAACTCCTTTGGTTTCAATCCTGATTCCGGCATACAACGCCCAGGAGTGGATCGGCGAGACCATTCGCTCGGCTGTCAACCAAACCTGGCCGCGGACCGAAATTATTGTTGTCGACGATGGATCGACGGACCGCACCGTTGCGATTGCGCGCCAGTTCGAGTCACAGGGAGTGCGCGTCGTGGAGCAGAAAAACCAGGGAGCTTCCGCCGCCCGGAACCACGCTTTTTCCGTGAGCCACGGAGACTACATTCAGTGGTTGGACGCGGACGATCTGCTGGCCCCCGAAAAGATTGCCAGACAGATGGAAGCGGTTGAACAAGGAGTCGGGAAACTTGTGCTGCTTTCCTCCCCGTGGGGACACTTTATGTATCGGCCGTACCGTGCACGGTTCATTCCCACTGAACTTTGGCGCGATCTTTCTCCCGTCGAGTGGCTGCTGATAAAAATGGGCCAGAACCTCTATATGCAAACCGCGACCTGGCTGGTGAGCCGCGAGCTGACAGAGGCCGCGGGGCCATGGGATATTCGACTCCTGGGTGACGACGATGGAGAATATTTTTGTCGCGTCCTGATTGCCAGTAAGGGCGTTCGTTTTGTGTCAGAGGCAAAGGTTTATTATCGGGCTTTCAAGTTCAACAGCTTGAGTTACATCGGGCGTTTCCCCGAAAAAATCGAGGCCCACTGGCTCTCGATGCAACTGCATATTCAGTATCTGCGCTCGCTGGAAGACAGTCAGAGAGTGCGTCAGGCTTGCCTGGAATTCCTGCGAAATTCGCTGATTTATTTTTATCCGGAAGAGCGCCGCATCGTGAGCGATGTGGAGGGCGTCGCTCTGGAACTCGGCGAGCCGTTAGGGGTCCCCTACCTGTCGTGGAAGTATGCATGGATTGAGATGTTTTTTGGCTGGCGGATGGCGAAACCGGTCCAAGGATCACTGCGAAAGTTCCGTTGGTGGTTGGAGAAGAACCTGGACAAGGCGTTGTACCGGATCGAAAGCCAAAACGATTCTTCGCTTTCAAGACCGCCGGCCGAAAGAGAAGGTCAGGAACAAGTTGCTGCCGCCTTGCCGCCGGTCATGGCGAGAGATCGGTAACGAAATGCAAGAGCTACACCAGATGAAGGGGAAATAGTCAGGAAATGCTTTTCGATACGCCAGTCTATTTTATTTTTTTGGCGCTCGTCGTCGTCGCCTACTGGCGGCTGAGTTGGCGTCCCCAGAATGTGCTGCTGCTGGTGGCCAGCTACTTCTTTTACGGCTGGTGGGATTGGCGCTTCCTTCTGCTGATGATCGGCTCTACGACCATCGACTACCACATTGGGCGCATGATCGAGGATGCGCCTACGGAAAAACGGCGCAAGGCCCTGTTAATTGCATCACTGGTAGTGAATTTCACCATTCTTGGGTTCTTCAAGTATTTCAATTTCTTTCTGGATTCAACCGCGCGCAGCCTGGCCCTGCTGGGTGTGCACAATGTTCCGCACAGCTTGCTCGCAATCCTGCTGCCGCCTGGGATTTCCTTCTACACCTTTCAGGAAGTCGCCTACATTGTCGATGTCTATTACAAGCGAATCAAGGCGTCCAGGAATTTTCTCGATTACGGATTGTTTATCAGCTTGTTCCCGCATTTGATTGCCGGTCCGATTCAGCGGCCGTCGCATTTGCTGCCGCAGGTACAGAAGCCAAGAGTGTTCGACCCGGCCGCATTTCGCGACGGATGCATGCTGATCCTGACGGGGTTGGTGCGCAAATGCGTCATCGCCGACAACTGTGCCCATTTGGCAAATGCGGCTTTCGCAGGAAAACTCGGAAGCGGCGGATGGTCAACTTTGATCGGTGTGTACGCTTTTGCGTGGCAGATCTATGGCGATTTCAGCGGCTATAGCGACCTGGCACGGGGCAGCGCGCAACTGTTGGGATTCCATTTCATGGTGAATTTTCGGCAACCCTATTTGTCGGTGAGCCTGCAGGATTTCTGGCGGCGCTGGCACATCAGTCTGAGCACCTGGTTGCGGGATTATCTTTATATTCCGCTGGGCGGAAATCGCAACGGTACGGCCGCAACCTATCGCAACCTGATGCTGACCATGCTGCTCGGCGGCTTATGGCATGGCGCGAATTGGACGTTCGTTGTTTGGGGAACGATTCATGGCTTGGGCCTCAGCGCTGAAAGGGCTGTGTTCGGAGTGCGCGCACTCGAGGCGGCGCCACGTTTCTGGTGGAAATGGACGCGCCGGGTAATTACGTTCCATGTGGTTTGCCTGGCATGGATTTTCTTCCGGGCTGAAAGCGTAACCGGCGCGATCACTATGATCCGAAGTCTGGGCCATTTCCAATGGTCACCCGACTATGCGGCGGGTTTTATTTTTCTGGGCGCGCTGGCAGGACTTGGATTGTTGATGGACCTGCAACTCGAAAGCAGCGGAGGCGAGTACGTTTTTCAGACACAATCACCGATGCTTCGTTATGCGGGAGCAGTGACGGCGATGGCTTTATTGATTTTGTTTTCGGCAAGCGGGGCCCATGCATTCATCTATTTCCAATTCTGACACTGCGGCGAGACACGCGCGACCGGACCGCTTCACCGTCCTTTTGTTGGGGACGGTCCTGGTGCTGCTCGGGTTGATAGAAGCCGTGTCCGTTTTGCGCTTCGATCGCACCAGTAGGGTGCAGCAGCGGGAAGTTGCTCAAAGGAAAATCTTGCTGGAGGTAAAAGACCCTGCGATCGGGGAAGATCCGCATCTGGCGGTGCTGGGAAATTCGCTCATGCTCAATGGCGTGGATCTGCCGCTGTTGGCAGAGAAGCTTGGGTCAAAAGTCACACCCGTTCCTTATTTCGTGCTGGCGACGAATTACTACGACTGGTACTTCGGCCTGAAGCGGATGTTCGCGGAAGGGATGCGCCCACGGTATGTGCTGCTGGGTTTGAGCCCCAATCAGTTGGCCGCTTCGGACATACGCGGGGATTATTCGGCGCGTTATCTATTTCAACAATCGGATCTCATAGATGTCATCCGGCAAACACACATGGATGCCACAACTGCGAGCGGCTTTTTGCTGTCTCACTACAGCGAGTTCTACAGCACCCGGGACATCACTCGGGGGTTCATTATGAACCGCGTGTTTCCGAGTGTCGGCGAATTACTGCACAACCAGGCGGGAAGCGTTCGTGACCCGGAAATCGCCGAACCGGTGTTGTACCCGTTGGCCGCGAAGCGGCTGGCGGAACTCGATCGCCTGTGCCGGGAGAACGGCGCACATTTTATGCTGGTAGTGCCTCCGACGTATCAGAAGGGCGCGGAGACGATTGCGCAGGCCGGAAAATCTGAGCAGATCACGGTGTTGGTGCCGGTGGCCACAAATGTTTTCGACTCCACCTACTACCAAAGCGATGGATTTCATTTAAACGATGTGGGCGCGCGGGTCTTTACCTCGCGCCTTGCAGATGGTCTGCAAGACAAAATGACGAACTGAGAAGGACGGCAGCTTGAAAGTGAGCATTTCGAAATCGGGTAAGGCATCAGCGAAGGGAAAAAATGATGGCGTCTGCCGGTAAGCAGCTTGGAACACAAGGCGGGAACACGGCGCTCAAGGCCCAGGTTTTCGAATCCATCACCCGGTTGTCGGGATGGTTGGAGAAGAATGACTATAAGGGCTACGACACGTTCGACGGACTGAGCGCAAAATTCGCGCGTCCATTCACTTTCAATAGCAAGTTTCTACAGACGGTGCTTCAACAGGGAGTTCGGCGATTTCCCTTGAACCTGCGGCCTGTGCTCGGCGTCCCCAAGGGACACTCTACGAAGGGCATGGGGTTTCTCGCGCGCGGCTGGATTCGGTTGCATCAGGCTACAGGAGATGCGGTTTGGGCCGAGCGGGCGAAATTTGCCCTGCAGTGGCTCATCGATCACCAGTCTCCTGGATACAACGGGGCGTGCTGGGGCAATCATTTCGACTATCAATCGCGCAGTTTCTATCTACCCAAAAACATGCCCACGATTGTTTGGACGTCGCTCATCGGGCATGCATTTCTCGATGGCTACGATCACTTCAAGGACGAGAAATATCTTCAGATTGCCGTCAGCGCGTGCGAACACATCATGAAAGATCTGGATAAATATCCAGACGGCGAAGGAACCTGCATCAGCTATATTCCGGGCGCCAAGAGCTTGGTCCACAATGCGAACACGTTAGGCGGCAGCTTGCTGGCGCGCACTTATGCGCATAACGGCAACGAAAGCTATCGCGAACTGGCGCAGAAAGCGATCCAGTACACAGCGCAATATCAACGTCCGGACGCTTCGTGGTATTACGGCGAGAAAGCCAACCTGCATTGGGTGGATAATTTTCACACCGCCTACGTCCTCGATTGCTTCAAGTTTTATTCCGATAGCACGGGCGACGCGCGATTCGAAAAGAACATGGCGACCGGATACGACTACTGGAAGAAGATTTTCTTTTTGCAGGATGGCACTCCCAGATATTACGACCACAAAACTTTGCCGATTGACATTCAATGCAGTTCGCAGGCCATCGACACATTGGTTTTCTTCCATGCTCGCGATCCGCAAAACCTGCCGCTGGCCATGAAAGTCGCTGAATGGACGATAGCGAACATGCAGGACCGCACCGGTTATTTTTACTATCGCCGGTATTCGCCGTGGCTGGTAAACAAGACGCCAACACTGCACTGGGGGCAGGCGACCATGCTGTGCGCGCTCGCCGGACTGTACAAATTGTTGTAACGGGCCAGACCTAAAAAATGAAAAAGAAAGTTCTCATTATCGTTGAAAACCTGCCGGTACCTTTCGACAGCCGCGTGTGGAAGGAATCCTGTTCCTTGCACAAAGCTGGTTACGAGGTGACGGTGTTGTGTCCACGGGGCAAGGGCTACGAGAAGAGCCACGAAGTTCTTGAGGGCGTGCATATTTACAGGCATCCCATGCCCAAGGAAGGAAACAGCGCCTTTGGGTACGTGTGGGAGTATGGGTGCGCGCTGCTGTGGGAGTTTTTCTATTCCTGGCTAATTTTTCTGACCCGGGGATTTCATATCATTCAGGGTTGCAATCCGCCTGACACAATTTTCCTGGTGGCAATCCCATTCAAACTCTTCGGCGTGAAATACATCTTTGACCATCACGATGCGAACCCGGAATTGTATTTATCGAAGTATGAAAAAGAAGGGTTTTTATACAAAGCCCAGGTCTGGCTTGAAAAGAGAACTTACCGCTCCAGCACGGTGGTCATGGCTACCAACAACAGTTACAAAGATCTGGCAGTGAGCCGGGGCGGGCTTGCGCCCGAGGATGTGTTTGTCGTCCGCAATGGTCCGGATCTCGAAACTTTTAAGCCAGTGGCGCCAGTCCCCGCTCTCAAGTATGGCAAGCCTTATCTTGTAGGTTACGTGGGAACCATGAGTATCCAGGAAGGTTTGGACATTCTGCTGGATGTGGCGCTGCACATCAAGAATTCCGGACGCCGCGACGTGCATTTCACCTGCGTCGGCGGCGGCCCAGGTCTGGCCAGCTTGCGGCAGATGACCAAGGACAAAGATCTCGAAGATATAGTGAACTTCACGGGTAGAGTTCCGGACCAGCAGTTGCTGGATATTCTTTCCACCGCGGATGTTTGCGTCAATCCTGACAAGCCCTGCGAGATGAACGACATTTCGACCATGATCAAGATCATGGAATATATGGCGCTCGGCAAACCCATCGTTCAGTTTGATTTAAAAGAAGGCAGGTTCAGCGCCATGGGAGCGGCTTTGTATGCCGACAACCAGAACCAGGTGCCTGACTTTGCCGCCAAAATCCTTTGGCTGCTGGAGCATCCCGAAGAAAGAAAAAAGATGGGAGAGATCGGACGCGCGAGAGTTGCGCAGCAGCTTGCCTGGGAATATTCAGTGGAAAATCTGCTGGCTGCCTATCAGCGCGCTTTCGACAAACGGTCTCAGTAGATGGCGACTTTGTCTACTTTGGCGGGCCCGTTCGAGCGTGCGAGTGATGTTTCCATGCAGCTCCATACTCTAGACCCGCTTTCCGATAGCCGCTGGGATGATCTGGTTGATTCGCATCCCAAGGCGTCGGTGTTTCATGACAAGGGATGGCTGCAGGCATTGGCGAACACTTACGGGTATCGGCCGATTGTGCTCACAAGCGCCCCGGCTGGACAGCGATTGCGGGATGGAATCGTTTTCTGCCAGGTCAAAAGTTGGATCACGGGACGCCGGCTGGTATCGCTGCCTTTCTCAGACCATTGCGAACCTTTGTGGGATGAGAACGGCGGCTCGGTTGAGCTGATGGAATGGATGCGCGCGGAGTGCCGCCGCGAGCACTGGAAATATATTGAACTGCGGCCGCTTTCGTTGGGAGAGGATTCAACCTCTGGGATGCGAGAGAGCCAGTCTTACTCGTTGCATACCCTCGATCTCACGCCGTCGCTCGAACATATTTTTACGCGTTTCCACAAGAATTCGATCCAGCGCCGGATTCGGCGAGCTGAACGTGAGCAACTTTCGTATGAAACCGGCCGTTCAGAGGAACTGCTCAACGCGTTCTACCATCTGGTGGTGGTGACTCGGAGACGGCATCAAGCGTTGCCGCAGCCCCGCGTCTGGTTTCGTAACCTGATTTCGAGCCTGGGCGAGAAATTGCAAATCCGGGTGGCCCGCAAAGATGGTGTTCCCATTGCGGCGATCTTGACGTTACGGCACCGCAACACCGTGGTCTATAAGTACGGATGTTCCGACGAGAGATTTCATTCGTTTGCGGCCACACCATTTCTGTTCTGGAAGTTGATCGAGGAGAGCAAGGCGGCGAGCGCGGAGCTGATTGATTTTGGCCGCACCGATCTGGACAACGCTGGTCTGACCACTTTCAAAGATCACTTCGGTACCGCTCGCAGGCGGCTCACTTACCTCCGGTATCCGGAGAGTGCGCGAGGGAAAGGCGTAATGGCTGCGGACGTACCGGCGGTCCGGCATTTGTTTTCCCTGGTACCGCAAGCCCTCCTGCCGTGGGCTGGGCGACTGGTTTACCGGCATCTAGGCTAGGGTTTTGATCATTACGAAAGTGTTACAGCTCGATGCAGTTAAGGTTGGCCAATCATTTAAGGGCACGTACGATATCAGGCAAGGTCCCGAATTCCGTTAATAATCCGCAAGGTTGTTTGAACTCGGCGCAAACTCTTTAAACCATGCACAAAGCGAATATCAAGCACGGCGGCGCAGGGGTTATTTCTGCGCTATGCCTTTTTGTGCTGGCCAGTATCCTGACGGCGGGACTTTGGCCGTTTCACTCGCCACACAATGCGGTGAGCTGGTTGAAGAATGAAAATGGCCTGCGTTTTGATGGACATGGTGCGGTTGTAAGTTCGAGCCCCTACCGGGCAAGCGGTTCGTCCATCGATGCCGGTTGCAGCCTGGAAATTTGGCTGGTCCCCACGAAGACGAGTGCCGGTGGCAGCATTCTGGCTTTTGATAGTTCGGCCGACCCGCGGGCGCCTTTTTTGCTGCGGCAGTACGGTTCGAGCATCGCAGTGCAACGGTATGTAGTGGACGAACGAGGGCACGTGACTCAGCCCTGGTTCCGAGTCGACCATGTCTTCCAAGCGGGAGAAAGGGTGCTCGTAACTATCGCATCGAGTCCGGACCAGATTGCGCTTTATGTGAATGGAATTCTGGCGGGAACCTATACCGAATCTGGCATTCGTCCTCAGGAGCTTACTGGGCGTCTCGTCCTGGCAAATTCAACCATGGATGACACCTGGAGGGGGCAGATTTCCGGCCTGGCAATTTATGACCATGAACTGACTACGGCACAGGTAAGCAATCATTTTAAGAGCTGGACGTCTCAACAGGGACCATTGCTGACTGGTGAAGTCCGCCCCGTGTCGCTATATCTGTTCGACGAACGCTCGGGCAACACTGTCCACAACCTGGTCGATCCGGCAACCAGCTTGTCTATTCCGGCCCACTATTTCGTTTTGCATCCGGCATTTCTGCGATCCACTGTCGACCAATACTCCCACACCAGGGAGGTGTGGAAACACTGGGGCTTTTGGGAAGACCTCGGGGTCAACATAATTGGCTTCATGCCGGTCGGTTTTGTTTTCTTTGCGTATTTTTCTTCAGTGCGCCGCATTAATCATCCCGTTGCGGCGGTTATTTTCCTGGGATTCTTGATGAGCTTCACGGTGGAAGCGACGCAGTGGCTTCTTCCCAACCGCGACTCCGGCATGACTGATCTCTTTACGAACACGACCGGGACCGCGCTCGGAGTGCTGCTGCATCGATCGTCAATCGTGCAATCGCTTTGGATGAGGATATTGAATTTTGGAGGGCCGACTGAAGGAAAGCGGCTACAGCAATCGGTGGCCGGCAATCCATCTGGGCGGAACGAAAAATTTAATCTGTCGGCTTGAGTTGCAAACTTACGCCGGCGGGTAACTGAAAAGGGGAAACGAAAATGAGTAACTGTGATGTAGCGATCATTGGGGCGGGACCCTACGGTCTTGCCGTCGCTGCGCATCTGAAAGCGGCCGGGGTAAATTTCCGCGTTTTCGGCAAGCCAATGGGATTTTGGCGGAATCACATGCCGAAGGGTATGCACCTGAAATCCGAGGGCTTCGCATCTTTTTTGTATGACCCTGAATCGAAGTTCACGTTAGAGGTTTACTGCAAGGAACGGGGAATCCCCTACGCGAACATCGGCACTCCGGTTCCGCTCGAGGTTTTTACTGCCTATGGCCTGGAGTTTCAGAAGAGGTTCGTGCCCGATCTGGAAGACGAATGGGTAGTTTCGGTGCGGAAGTCTTCCGCAGGTCTTGAAATCACGCTGGCTGGCGGAGAAGTTTTTACCGCGAAGCGTGTTGTGGTTGCAGTGGGTCTCACCTACTTTGATTATCTGCCACCAGAACTGTCGGGTCTTCCGAAAGATTTCGTGACCCACAGCTCGAAACACAGCACTCTGGATCATTTCAAGGGGCGCGAAGTCGCCATTGTTGGCGCGGGTTCTTCCGCACTGGATCTGGCCGCTTTGCTTCATCAAGCGGGCGCCTCAGTGCAAGTGATAGCGCGCGTGTCGAAGCTGCGCTTCCATGATCCGCCGGACAACGTTGATCCGAACTGGTTCGATCGTCTACGCAAACCGATCACGGGCATTGGTCCGGGATGGAAAATGTGGCTATGCACCGAACTGCCGCTGGTGTTCCGCCAAATGCCGGTGAATTTCAGGCTGGACAAAGTCCGACGCATGCTTGGGCCCGCACCCTGCTGGTTCACCAAAGAGCAGGTTGTTGGAAAAGTTGGAATCAATCTTGGAGTCAGGGTCACAGGAGCTGAAGTTCAGAACGGACGTGTCAATCTTCAATTGACCGACAGCGAGGGCGCGAAAAAGACCCTCACCGCCGACCACGTGATCGCCGCGACTGGATACAAGTACGAACTGCCACGGGTGACTTTTCTGGCTGACGTTCTTCCGGAAATCGAGTGTATCCAAAAAACACCGGTGCTGTCGTCGAACTTTGAGTCGACGGTCAAGAATCTTTATTTCGTGGGTGTGACGTCCGCGAACAATTTCGGGCCGTTGCTGCGTTTTGCCTTCGGGGCCGGCTTTGCCGCGCCGCGAATCTCCAGGCATCTGGCGCGAACCGCCTCCCACGATGTTTTGAACCAGGGGCCGAGGACTAAAACTCCGTCGGCTCAAGAAGTTGAAACCTCAGAGCCGGTAGCAAGATAACGCAACCAGAATCTCAGTGAACGGACCTATTACAACCCGGGTTGAAGGCGCTAAGCCAAAGGCGGTATCGGTCACGAAGGTATTGCTGACCGATACTAACCGATGGTCTTTGTCGGCACGCCTTGCCATTGGCCTGGCTGAAGCTGGATGTCAGGTTTCGGCCATTTGTGTAACGCCGGGACATGCGCTCTTGAAGACAAAGGCGGTCCATGGAACGTTCAGTTATAGCGGTCTGCGTCCGCTCGAATCATTGACGCACGCCATCGAAGCAACTGAGCCAGACATCATCATCCCGTGCTGTGACCGCAGCGTAGGACATCTTCACGAACTCTATGCCAGGGCGAAAGAATCCGGGGCTGCAGGTAACAAACTGATGGCCTTGATCGAGCGCTCCCTGGGACCCGAGGCGAGCTATTCGGTCGTTTCTTCGCGCAACGATCTGCTTGCCATCGCCCGCGAAGAAGGCGTCCGCGTGCCGACTACCGCGCGGGTCGATACTCCAGAAGATCTCATCACCTGGCAGGCACGGGAATCGTTTCCCTGGGTATTGAAGGCGGATGGGACATGGGGCGGCGGCGGAGTAAAAATTGTCCACAGCGCGGACGAGATCCAGCATTCCTTTACGCAATTGGCTCGCATGTTTCGATTCCGCCGCGCCGTCAAACGGCTGTTCGTGAACCGAGATCCGTTCGGGATCCGATCATGGTGGAAGCGATCACAATACGACGTTATTGTGCAGTCCTATATTCCTGGCCATCCAGCGAACTGTGCGGTCGTCTGTTGGAAGGGACGCGTACTGGCGGGCCTTGGAGTCGAGGTGGTTCTGTCCGACGGATTGACCGGGCCGGCGAGTATTGTACGGGTAGTGGACAATGCCGAGATGATGTTTGCCGCCGAAAGAATTGCTGGCCGGTTAGGTTTGTCGGGATTCTTCGGCCTGGATTTTATGATCGAGGAGGGAAGTGGCGCCGCTTACCTTATCGAAATGAATCCGCGCACGACTCCTCTTTGTCATTTGAGGTTAGGAACAGGCCGTGACATGCCAGGGGCGTTATGGGCTCAACTCACAGGTCAGCCTTCTCCGAATTTGCCGCCCGTAACTCAAAACGAATTGATCGCCTACTTTCCGCAGGCCTGGAACACCAGGAGCGAGTTGCTGCATTCCTCGTTTCAGGATATTCCGCAGAGTGAACCGGCGCTGGTCGAGGAACTCCTTCGACCCTGGCCGGACCGTACTCTGCTGTTTCGTCTGTTCAATCGCATGGGGCGAAAAGCGGAGTCTGCGGCGAACCATGGTCTCAACCAATCCGTTAAGAAGAAGACTACAAACAATCAGCCGCCGTCGAATCCAAGTCCAGCACCAACACTATGATTTTCCTCGAAACGAAGCTGGCAGGGGTTTTCGAGATTCATCTTGATCCCATGGCGGACGAGCGCGGCTTTTTCGCCCGCACCTGGTGCAAGAAGGAATTCGAAGACCATGGGTTGAACTCTAATATTGCCCAGTGCAGCGTTTCGTTCAACCAGCGCAAGGGAACCCTGCGGGGCATGCATTATCAAGCCGCTCCTTTTGCGGAAACGAAAGTGGTGCGCTGCACCAAGGGAGCGATCTTCGATGTGGTGGTCGACCTTCGCCTAGAGTCGCCAACCTTCAAAGATTGGATTGGCGTGGAACTGACCGCTGAAAACCGAAATTCGCTTTTTGTGCCTGAAGGATGCGGGCACGGGTTCCTGACGCTGGAAGACGAGAGCGAGATTTTCTATCAGATTTCGGAATTCTACAATGCAGGATCGGCCATGGGCGTGCGTTGGGACGATCCCGCATTTCAGATGGTTTGGCCGGCTCTCCCGCAAGTAATTTCCGAACGAGACCGCACCTATCCCGATTTCCAACCAAAATCATGAACCTGCTGAAAGAATTCGATCGGCAAGATGTGAAGGAACGCGGCAGCGACCTGCACCGGTTTGCGGCGGAGCTCTATCCGATCTGCCGGAGCATTACCGGGGACGGGATTCGCCAGACGCTGGCGCTGATCCAGAAACGTATTCCGATGCAAATTTCCGAAGTTCCTACCGGCTCCGAAGTATTCGATTGGACCGTGCCTAAAGAATGGAACATCCGCGATGCCTACATAAAAGATGCGAGTGGCCGTCGTGTTGTAGATTTCCAGCAGTCCAATCTGCACGTCATGAATTACAGCGTTCCTGTTCGCCAGACGATGCCGCTTCAGGAACTCAAACAGCATCTTTTTACGCTGCCGGACCACCCGGATTGGATTCCTTACCGAACTTCTTACTACAAGGAAGCCTGGGGTTTCTGCCTGGCACACAACCAAATGCTGGCGCTCGCCGACGGTGACTATGAGGTGTGCATCGATTCCTCTCTCGTCGACGGTCAGCTAACCTACGGTGAATGCCTGGTTCAAGGTCGTTCGTCCGAAGAGGTGCTGATCTCGACCCACGCATGCCACCCTTCGCTGGCCAATGACAATCTATCCGGATTGGCCGTTGCGACAGCGCTGGCGGAGTTCCTCTCCGGCCGCGATTTGGGCTACTCCTACCGCTTTCTTTTTGTTCCCGGAACGATCGGCGCCATCACCTGGCTGGCGCGGAATCAGGCGAATGCCGGAAGGATTCGCCACGGACTTGTGCTTACCGGGATCGGGGATGCCGGAGGATTTCACTACAAGAAGAGTCGTCGGGGAGACGCTGAGGTCGATCAGGCGATGGCCCACGTGTTGCGTCATCAAGGCGAGAGTTCGGAGATTCTGGATTTTTCTCCCTACGGTTACGATGAACGGCAATACTGCTCGCCGGGTTTTAACCTTCCGGTAGGTTGCCTGATGCGCAGTGTCTGGGGAACGTTTCCGGAATACCACACTTCCGCCGACAACTTGGATTTTATCCGGCCAGCACAGCTTGGAGCGTCGCTCCGATTGTGTGCAGCTCTTTTTGACGTCCTCGAAGGCAATCGCCGATACCGGAATCTCAATCCGTTTTGCGAACCGCAGCTCGGTAAACGAAATTTATACCGTTCCAGCGGCGGAGAAGCGATTGGCACCGAAATCAATGCGCGCCTTTGGGTGCTGAATTTTTCTGATGGCGAGCATTCGCTTTTAGATATTGCCGAACGATCAGGACTGCCATTCTCAACTATTTCCAATGCGGCAGAACTGCTGCACGAGAGTCGACTGCTGGTTCCAGTGGCAGATTCCGGCGATCCCAAAATCTCTCTGCCAGGACAATCCAGTTAACATGGCAACCGCAACGTTACCTGTACCCGTGCAAGCGCCGACAGGAAAACGGTCTTTCTACCGTCCCGAACTCGATGTGTTGAGGTTCTTCGCCTTTCTGGCGGTCTTTCTCTTTCACTTCAATCATCCGATGGAATTCTATGTTCAACATGGAATTCCACGCTCGATTGCATTGGCCGCCACCAGTCTTATTGAAGGCGGCGTTTTTGGTGTGGACCTGTTTTTCGTTCTTAGTGCGTATCTGATTACAGAATTGCTCTTTCGCGAAAAAGATCTATGCGGTTCGCTTGATGTCAAAGGTTTTTACATGCGCCGCATCCTGCGCATCTGGCCTTTGTATTTTTTCTACATTGGGCTGGCGTTGATTCCGGCTTTTAATCCAGACCACGTATTTACCTGGCGTCATGCGGTTGCATATCTGCTGCTCGCAGGAAATTGGAGCGTGATTGCCTGGGGCTGGCCATTGCATTCGATCATAGGGCCGCTGTGGACTGTGTCCATCGAAGAGCAGTTTTACCTGCTGTGGCCGCCGATCGTCCGCAATCTTTCCCGTCATCGTCTGGCTGCAGCAGCGGTAGCCATGCTGGTCATTTCGAACATCACGCGCATCGTGATGATCGCCATCCATGGCGGCATGAACTCGGTTTGGTGCAACACGCTCGGCAGGCTTGATCCCATCGCGGCCGGAATTCTGGTGGCTGCCGTGTTACGTGGTGGCGTGCCAAATTTCAAACTCGGAACGCGTCTGGGAATGCTGATTGCTGGCATCCTGCCCCTGGCGCTCGTAGCCAACTATTGGAAGATCCACGAACCTGAGCACCTGGATTGGATACCCACTCTGGCCGGCTTTCCGTTGGTCGCCGTAAGTTGCACGCTCATTATGCTGGCCGTGCTCGGAGTGAAGCTCCGGATGCCTCAGTCACTGCTTTATCTAGGGAAGATTTCCTATGGCTTGTACGTCTACCATGCCCTGGGAAATGTCCTTTCTAACAAGCTGATTCCAGTGCACACCGCATTCATTCAATTGGCCCTGCGGCCGATAGCGGCATTGGGCATCACTCTGGTATTGGCGGCAATTTCTTATGCGGTTCTAGAGTCGCCTTTTCTGAAGCTGAAAAAGCGATTTGCCCATGTGGAATCGCGGCCGGTGTAGCCAGAAGGCGGCAGCGGGAGATGTCCGCTAATTGGCTTAAAAATCAGTGCTATAGGGCTATTCATGAATCCGTTTATCGAAGCATTTCTGCGTCCAAAGTCTTAAGCCCGCCGCCGGTAACCTCCCAGGTTACCTTCTGTACATGACCGAAGGGCCATTGCCCCTAAAAGCGTTAAGTGTAAAGATGGGGATACTCGATCTGAGAACGCCACTCAATCTTTGCTATCGAAGGGCCTAAGAGGCTCTGCGCCTTGAGTTTACGGCTTTTAGGCTTCATTAGGGAAATTCCGTTTTTGGCAGGAGCACATGAGAATTCTGTTAACTGGTCATAAAGGCTACATTGGAGCGGTTGCTGGGCCTGTATTGCAAGCTGCGGGACATGAAGTCGTTGGCCTCGATACCGACCTGTTCGCGGGCTGCGAGTTCGGGAAAGTGGCACAGGAAATTCCCGAGATCATCAAGGATCTCCGCGATTTGACCAAGAAAGACCTGGAAGGCTTTGACGGCGTGATACATTTCGCCGCTTTGTCGAACGATCCGCTGGGAAATCTGGATCCGGACGTGACTTACAGCATTAATCATCGGGCTTCGGTCCGGCTGGCTGAATTGGCCAAGCAGGCTGGCGTCAAACGCTTCGTATTTTCCTCATCTTGCAGTACCTACGGTGCAGCAGGCGACGATTTCCTGGACGAGAAAGCTGCGTTGAATCCGGTGACGGCTTATGCCGAATCGAAAGTTTGGGTGGAGCGCGATGTCACTCCATTGGCCGACAAGAATTTCAGCCCAACGTACATGAGAAATGCAACCGCCTATGGTGCGTCCCCACGGTTGCGGCTCGATATTGTATTGAATGATTTTGTAGCTTCGGCGCTGACAACTGGCAAGGTTTGCATTAAGAGCGACGGAACGCCGTGGCGTCCGATCGTGCATATTCGCGATATCATCGCGGCCGCTCTGGCGGTGCTCGAAGCGCCTCGCGAAACCATCCACAATGAGACTTTTAATGTGGGGCAGACCGAGGAGAATTATCACATCAGCGAACTCGCGGACATGGTGACCGAAATCGTTCCGGGCAGCAAGACCGAGTACGCGCCTGGCGGCGGACCAGACAAACGCTGCTACCGGGTGACCTGCGAAAAGATTAAGCGCATGGTGCCCGGCTTCAAGCCACAGTGGACCGCCCGCAAAGGCGCGCAGGAACTGTATGACTCTTACCGCGCCGTTGGAATGAAGGCCGGCGACGTGAAGCGTTTTACCCGCATCACTCATATTCAGGACTTGATGAAATCCGGGAAGCTGGATTCGTCGCTACGCTGGAGCCGGCGAGGAGTTGAGACTGCGGCAGTAGTTTAGCTGTTTCAAAAAAACTTATGACCACGACTGCAACTATGAGTGCATCCGGGAATCAAGTGAAGACTGCGGCCAAGCCCTGCCATTTCTGCGGGTCAGGTGAGCGGCGAACGTTTATCGATTTGGGGATGTCTCCGCTGTGTGAAAGTTATCTTGCATCGAAAGACCTCAACCGCGGCGAGGTTTTCTATCCACTGCATGTGTATGTCTGTGAAAAATGCTTTCTAGTGCAGTTGGAAGAGTATGAGAGCGTGGAAAACATCTTCAGCGACTACGCTTATTTTTCCTCGTTTTCCGATTCCTGGCTCAAGCACGCCGATAAATACTGCGGCGATATGACCAAGCGATTCGGACTGAATGAAAAGAGTTTTGTAGTCGAAGTCGCCAGCAACGACGGTTATCTGTTGCAGTATTTTGTGTCGAGGAATGTGCCGGTACTGGGGATCGAGCCGGCGGCGAATGTCGCCAAGGTTGCGGTTGAGAAGAAAGTCCCGACGCTGGTGAAATTCTTCGGCACGGCACTGGCAAAAGAATTGGTCGCCGAAGGACGTTCAGCGGACTTGTTACTCGGCAACAACGTGCTTGCGCAGGTTCCGAACCTGAACGATTTTGTCGAAGGGCTTAAAGTCATGTTGAAGCCCGAAGGCGTTCTGACTCTGGAATTTCCTCACTTACTGCAACTGATTGAGCTTCA
The DNA here is from genome assembly GCA_036271275.1 of Terriglobales bacterium. Taxonomy (GTDB): domain Bacteria; phylum Acidobacteriota; class Terriglobia; order Terriglobales; family Acidobacteriaceae; genus DATBAX01. The sequence goes on along the minus strand of DATBAX010000279.1, from coordinate 9,600 downwards.
CGAATTCGATACCATTTATCACGAGCACTTTTCTTATTTCTCCATGCTGACTACGATCCGCATCATGGAAGCGCATGGGTTGAAAGTGTTCGACGTCGATGAGTTGGCGTCGCATGGCGGATCGTTGCGAGTGTATGCCTGCCGGAAAGAAGCCAAGACCCATTCGATCGGGCCCAACGTCGCCAAAGTAATTGAAGACGAAAAGAAGGCCGGGCTGGCTTCGATTGATGGATACAAAACATTCGCCAGGCAGGTAAAAGAAACCAAACTGGTCTTGGTTGACTTTCTGCTCAAAGCCGCGAAGGAAGGCAAGAGTGTAGCGGGATACGGAGCGCCGGGAAAGAGCGCGACTTTGCTGAATTACTGCGGCATCGGAAAAGATTTGATCGAATACACGGTGGATCGCAGCCCATACAAGCAGGGACGCTTTCTGCCGGGCACTCACATTCCGATTTATCATCCTGACAAGATTCGCGAAACCAAGCCGGATTACGTTGTGATCCTGCCGTGGAATTTGAAGACCGAAATCATGCAACAGCTGCAATACATCCGCGAGTGGGGCGGGAAGTTTGTCGTGCCCATTCCGAAGGCGGCCGTGCTTTGAGCGGGGGCATCGGCTTATGAAAGTAGTCTTATTTTGCGGCGGGGCCGGTATGCGGCTTCGCGGATACGCTGATGATGTCCCAAAGCCCATGGTGCAGATCGGGACGCGTCCGATTCTATGGCACCTGATGAAATATTATGCCCACTTCGGACACAAAGACTTCATCCTCTGCCTGGGATACAAGGGCAATTCCATCAAAGATTATTTTCTGAACTACGACGAGTCTGCGTCGAACAATTTTGTGTGGTCGCAAGGCGGAAAGAAAGTTGATTTCCTCAGCCGCGATATCGACGACTGGACGATCACTTTCGTTGAGACCGGGGCCAACGCAAACATTGGTGAACGATTGAAAGCAGTCCAGCCATATCTTGATGGCGAAGAAATGTTTTTGGCGAACTACGGCGACGGTTTGAGCGATCTTCCACTTCCCGCGATGGTCGAGACATTCCGGCAGAGCGGCGCGGTGGCTTCGATGCTGGTGGTGCAGCCAACGAATAGTTTTGACATTGTGCAGGCCGGCGACAATGGGAAGGTCAACGAGATTTGTCCGCTCACCCGGTCCGAAATCTGGATCAACGGCGGCTTCTTTGTGATGCGCCACGAGATTTTTGATTACATTCAGCCCGGCGAAGAACTGGTGCGCGAACCGTTTCAGCGGTTGATTGATAAAAAGTCTTTGCTCGCGTACAAGAACCCCGGCTTCTGGCAGTGCATGGACACATTCAAAGACAAGCAGCACCTGGAAGAACTCAGCCAGGGTGCGGCGCCGTGGAAAGTCTGGAACGGAAGTTCAGTTTCGAAAGACGCGAAACTGAAATCGGCGAAGGTATGATTGGCCTGAAACTCGATGCGGGCGCCAAGAAACCATTACAGGTCTTGTGTCTGGGCTCGCATTCCGACGACATTGAAATTGGTTGTGGCGGCACGGTCCTGCGATTGGCCGAGCAATATCCTGGCTGCGAATTTCACTGGGTAGTGTTTAGCGCAATTGGCGTTCGAGAGGAAGAAGCTCGCCGTGCGGCGTCACTTTTTGTGGATGCCGCTCATCTGAAAGGCCCGCTTTTGAAGGAGTTTCGCGATGGATTCATGCCATTTGCGGGCGCGGAAGTAAAGGCGACTTTCGAAGAATTGAAAGCGATTTGTCCCGACGTAATTTTCACCCATAATCGCAAAGACGCGCACCAAGACCACCGACTGATAGCGGAATTAACCTGGAACACATTTCGCAGCCACTTAATTCTTGAATACGAAATTCCGAAGTACGATGGCGATCTGGGACAGCCGAACTTGTTCGTGCCTTTGGAAACGGAAACATACCAGAAGAAAGTTCGTTACATCATGGACGCATTTCAATCCCAACATCCGAAGCATTGGTTCAAGCCGGAAACGTTTTTGGCGCTGATGCGATTGCGGGGAATGGAATGCAACGCGCCCAGCGGTCACGCCGAGGCGTTCTATTGCCGCAAGCTGGTTCTGTAATTTAGGAGAACTGCGATGAATGTTTTTTTCGATTCGAAGGCTGACGATGCGAAGCGGCGGGAACTGTTGTACAAGGGCTCGGTATTTGTCTATTCTCCTTCTCCGTCGACGCTGAAGTTCTGTAAGTTCACGCAGGACTTAGTCGAGACCGCCTTTCGGCCACACGATCCGCGCAAGGTTCAGGAGCACATCCCGGTAGAGCGGTGTGTTGAGATTCTTGCCGACCTGAAGCCGAAGTTCATTCATCATCGGCAATCCAAGGAATTCATTCAGGGAATGTTGGGCGAGCGCGGATGTGATTTGACCAAGACCTACTTCGATGTGCCTCGGCTGCGCACGGCTTTTCCGTCGGATTATCTCGCTTCCGGCATCGCTTATGCGTTTCATCCGCATCGCGACACCTGGTATTCAGCGCCGTTTTCCCAGATCAATTGGTGGATGCCGGTTTACGAAATTTATCCGGAGAACAGCATGGCATTTCATCCGCGATACTTTGATGAGAAAGCCGTGAACAGTTCGAATACCTACAACTACTACGAATGGAACCGTATGTCGCGGCAGAACGCCGCGCAGCACGTGAAGACGGACACGCGAGTGCAGCCCCGGCCGGAAGTCCCACTGGATCCAGATCCGAAAGTATGCGTGATCGCGAACCCTGGGGGCGTGATGCTCTTTTCGGCGGCGCAACTCCACTCCACCGTGCCGAACACGGCCGGCTTGACTCGCTACAGCATTGATTTCCGGACCGTGCATTTGGATGACGTCTGGAAGAAATCAGGCGCGCCGAATGTTGACTCCGCGTCGACCGGTACCACTCTGCGCGATTATGTAAGGGCTTCCGACTTCACGCCCATACCTGACGAAGCGGTGGCCTTGTATTTTGATGGCACAGAAGCTGAGTTCACTGCGTCTCCTACAGGCGTGCCTGTCGGACCAAAGTCTTAAAGTATTGGAGAAGCGATAGTGCCGAGCAGGAAAGATAATTCGGTGGCGACCGCGGAAGGTGCGGCACATGCAACGAAGACGCGTAATTATTCCCAATCGCGCGCTTTGCAGCCGAAGGCGCATCGCCTGATTCCCGGCGGCTCTCACACCTATGCCAAGGGCGACGATCAATTTCCCGAGCAGGCGCCTGGTTTTATCGTTCGCGGAAAAGGCTGCCATGTTTGGGATTTAGACGGCAACGAATTCATCGAGTACGGCATGGGATTGCGCGCGGTCACCCTGGGACATGGGTTTGAGCCCGTAGCTGAAGCGGCTTACAAGCAGATGCAGCAGGGAATTAACTTCAGCCGGCCGGGGAAAATCGAAGTCGATTATGCGGAGCAGTTGCTGGCGGTTTTGCCGAATGCCGACATGGTGAAGTTTGCCAAAAACGGATCCGACGTTACAACGGCAGCGGTAAAACTGGCACGCGCTTATACGGGACGCGATCTGGTCGCCATTTGCGCCGACCAACCTTTTTTGTCCGTAGACGATTGGTTCATCGGCAAGACCGAAATGAACGCAGGCATACCGCAGGCGATCCAGGACCTGACCGTATCGTTTCGCTACAACAATCTGGAAAGTGCGAAAGTGCTTTTTGCAGAATATCCGAATCGCATTGCGTGCCTGATTCTGGAACCGGCCACTACCGAAGATCCTACGGACAATTTTCTTCAACGAGTGAAAGATCTCTGCGAGAAGAACGGCAGTTTGTTGATTCTCGATGAGACAATTACCGGATTCCGCTGGCATCTCAGTGGCGCGCAGGCGACTTACAACGTTGCGCCACATCTTTCGACGTTTGGAAAAGCCATGGGCAATGGATTTGCGATCGCCGCTCTGGCGGGCAAACGAGAGATTATGCAGCTTGGAGGAATCGATCACGCCGGCGAACGGGTGTTCCTGCTTTCGACCACTCACGGAGCAGAGTCGCATAGCCTGGCTGCGGCGACGGAAACGCTTAACGTGTACAAGCGCTTCGGAGTTGTCGAGCAGCTCGCGCGTCAAGGTGAACGTTTGCGCGCTGGGATCAACGAAGCTATCAGTCGTCATGGAATTGGCGGCCAGTTTGAATTGCGGGGCCGGCCCTGCAATCTGATTTTTGTGACAAAAGATGAGAAGGGCCAACGCTCCCAGGCCTTCCGTACTTTGTTCATGCAGGAATTGATCCGGCGCGGCGTTATTGGGCCATCTTTCGTTGTCAGCTATTCTCACTCCGACCACGACATCGATCAAACCATTGAAGTCGTCGACCAGGCACTTCTGGTCTACGCGAAGGCCCTTGAAAATGGAGTTGAGAAATATTTGGAAGGGCGTCCAGTCAAGCCGGTTTTCAGAAAGTATAACTAGCGGGACAATTTAGTCAGCCATGAAAGAAGAATTAAAAGAATTATATAAATTTCGCGAACTGCTTTACATGATCACCTACCGTGACATCAAAGTCCGGTACAAGCAGTCAATCATGGGGCTAGCGTGGGCGGTCCTCATGCCGGTCATGATCGTCATGGCGGGCATCGTGGTTCGTTATGCGTACGCGGTCGCGTCACACATGCCGCTCCAGATGGGCGATACCGCCAGTGTCGCGGTGAAGTCGTTGCCGTGGACATTCATGGTTTCCAGCATTCGTTTCGGGTGCGTCAGCCTGATTGGCAACAACAAAGACCTGGTGACGAAAATTTATTTTCCCAGAGAAATTTTTCCGCTGGCCGCGGTCTTGTCCAGTCTGTTCGATTTCGTGATTGCCACCGGGGCGCTGGTGGTTTTCCTGGCGATCGTCCGGGTGGGTTACAGCGTTTATCTTTTATGGATTCCTTTGCTGCTGGTGGCGATGATCGTACTCGCTTCAGGCATCTCGATGATTGTCGCTGCCGCCAGCTTGTTCTTTCGGGACGTGAAATATATCGTCGAAGTATTGCTGACTTTCGGCATCTTCTTCACGCCGGTCTTCTACGATGTGAAGATGCTCGGCGACAAAGGCAAATGGTTGTCGCTCAATCCCGTGGCGCCGATTCTGGATGCTTTTAGCGCGTGCATCGTTCATAAGCAGCAGCCGGATCTTCCCTGGCTGGCATACAGCTTGGTTTTTGGTATCGTTTCGCTGATTGGTGGATTTGCCTTCTTCAAAAATCTTGAACCAGCCTTTGCGGAGAGCATCTGATGTCAGACGTCGCGCTTCGCATGGAGCATGTGTATAAAAAGTTTCGCAAAGGCGAGATCTTCGACTCATTGCGCGACTTAATCCCAGCTTTGACGGGAAGAATGTTCCGGCAGCGGGAACTGGGCGATGGCGATCAGCGGGAATTCTGGGCGTTGCAGGACATCTCGTTTGAGGTAAAGCGCGGCGAAGCTTTTGGAATTATTGGCCACAACGGCGCAGGGAAAAGTACAGCGCTAAAAATCCTGAACCGGATCATGAAGCCGACCAAGGGCAGCATGATCGTAAACGGCCGGCTTTCCGCGTTAATTGAAGTGGGCGCAGGTTTTCATCCGGACCTCACCGGGCGAGAGAATATATTTCTGTACGGCACGATCCTTGGCATGAACAAGCCAGAAATCCAATCGAAGCTCGATCAGATCGTTGCATTTTCTGGCCTCGAAGAATTTATCGACACGCCGGTAAAGCGTTATTCCTCCGGCATGCATGCTCGCCTTGGATTTTCGGTGGCCGCTCACGTCGATCCCGAAGTTCTCATCGTGGACGAAGTATTGAGCGTCGGAGATTTCGTGTTCCAGCAGAATTGCATGGAGCGCATGCGGTCCGTAATCCAGGGCGGCGCAACGGTGTTATTCGTTTCGCATAACCTGAAGGCTGTGACCGAACTTTGCCAGCGGACCATGCTTCTCGAGCACGGCAAAGTTGTTACCACTGGCCCCACGGATGCCGTCATTCGCCGCTACATGAGCGACATCCTCAAACCGGACAGCAAGCTGGAAAACAAGAAGGCATATATTTCGAACGTTACAGTACGCGACAGCGCGGGCGAACAAGCGACTTTCGAATCAGGCCAGACCGCTTGGGTGGATGTTGAAGTCACCGCGCGAGAGGCCGTCGATAAACTGGCTGTCGTGATTTGGCTCAACGACGAAACGCAATACGAAATATTCAATACTTCCACGGAACGGTTGGGATACGGATCGTTCTCACTCAAGCCAGGGCAGACTTATAAATGCACCTTCGAATTAACTCTCAACGCCGCTCACGGTTCGTTCGGCCTGTGTGTATGCATTCATCGTTACGATATTCAGCAGGATTTTGATCGCAGGGTGCCGGCCGCCATGCTGTTTGTGGGATCGTCGATGGGCGTACGAGGAGCCGTGAATTGCTTTCCGAAAGTGCTTCGTGCGGGCGTGGTGGAGACGGCAAAGGAAGTCGTTCGTACTTGAATTCGGATCTCGGGTCAACCATGACTACTGAGCAGGAGTCGCCAAGCAGGAGCCACGATCTGCCCGGGCATCCGGCGTTCGATAGTTGCGGTTGCAGCTCCGAATCAGGCTCCAGAGGCCCTCGAATTGTTCTGTTGACTCCGTATAACGGCGGCAATCTTGGAGACGCCGTCATTCAGGATTCAGTCATCGCCAACTTACGCCTGCGTCTCCCAGACGCGCAGTTTTCCGGCGTCTCACTCAACTCTGACAATTTTATTGCGCGACATGGAGTCGAGGGATTTGCTTTGCTCGAAACCGATAGTCCCTTTTATCGGATGGCACACGGCCGCGTAGAAGATTGGCGGGAGGACTCTGGTGAACCAAACGACAAAGGACGACTCAGGAGCCTGGTGACAAGTGTGCCTCTGATTGGCAATATCTTAAAGCTAATCTACGGCGGCGTCAAACGGCTGCGCCGGGAAATTCACCATTCGATCGGCGCCTATCGTTTTCTGCGTACCAAGGATCTGCTCATGGTTTCCGGCGGCGGTCAGCTCGACGAGGAGTGGGGAGGTCCATGGCACCATCCCTACGCTTTATTTAAATGGGCCGTTCTCGCTCGACTGGTTGGAATTCCTTACGTCGTGGCCAGCGTGGGTGCCTGCAAGGCAAAATCGCGAACTTCCCGGTTCTTTCTGTCGTGGGCCCTTGGCATGGCGGACTATCGATCCTATCGCGACAAAAACAGCCGGGATATTGCTGCCAGCCTGCGAGCGAGCGCCGCCGAGGATAAGATCGTGCCCGACTTGGCGTTCAGCCTGCCGTCTTCGGAGCTGCCGCCATCCGCCGGCATCCGATCGATTGCGCAAGGACGGCCAGTTGTCGCAATCGGACCCATCGCCTATGTGAAGCCTGGAAACTGGCCGAGCGAGAATCGCGCGCTCTATGACCGCTACGTCCAGCAAATGGCGAGCGTGATTGCTACTTTGTTGGATCGCGATTATTTTATCCTGATTGTATGGTCTTCCCTTGGTGACGACGAAAGTGTAATTCCTGAAATTCTCGGACAATTGAGTCCTGCTTCGAAAGAAAAGCTGGTTCGGCAGTTGCACATACCAGCGATCACAGCTTGGAAAGATTTGGTGGCTTTGCTTCAGGATGTGGACTTCCTGATTGCCAGCCGTCTGCACAGCACAATCCTCGGCCTGATTACGCAAAAGCCGACGATTGCGATTTCCTTCGATCCAAAAGTCGATTGGTTAATGCAGGATTTCGGTCAAACTGATTCTCTACTACAGATCCGCGATTTCAGATCCGAAGAGGTTCTTCAAGCGCTGGATCGCCTCATTGTGCATAGAAGTTCTGTGGTGGACCACATCATCGCTTGCCGGCAGCAAGTTCTGGCCACTTCCGCTGTGCAGTATGACACGCTCGCCGAACTCGCCGCAGCAAGCCATGGGCAGCGTGGGTGAGCCAGATGACGAACTCACCTCTAGTCAGTGTCGTAACGCCTTTCTACAACACGCATGAATATCTTGCGGAATGTATTGAGAGCGTTCTGGCGCAGACTTGTCAGGATTTTGAATACATCCTGATCGATAACCAGAGCAACGACGGATCGAGCGAGATAGCTCAAAGCTATGCGACCCGATTTCCAGAAAAAGTTCGCGTGGTCCGTACTGCGTCGTTCTTGTCTCAGGTAGAAAACTATAACTTTGCGCTAACTTGTATCTCAGCCAATAGCAAATACTGCAAGATGGTCCAGGCAGACGATTGGATATTTGCAGATTGCCTGACTCGGATGATTGAAGTCGCTGAGGCGCATCCGTCTGTTGGAATCGTGGCGGCTTATCAACTGGAAGGCGAGAACATCGGATTGGATGGCCTGCCTTGGCCGGGGGCCGAGGTGTCCGGGCGGGAAGCCTGTCGCCGCTACTATCTCAAACGTCAATATTTATTTGGGACACCAACTTCTTTGATGATGCGTTCGGACATGGTCCGCTCACGGAATCCTTTTTATGATGAGCGATACGCACCCTTCGAGGACGCCCATGTTTGCTTCGATCTTCTCAAGAGCTGGAGCTTCGGCTTTGTTCACGAGTTGCTGACTTTTTCCCGGACCCAGGACGAGTCGATTCTGGCGGGGGTGCGGCCATTCGGAGGGATGTTGCTTTTTCGCCTCGCGGTCGTGGTCGCGCACGGCCGGGATTATCTTTCTGCAGAGGAATACGATCGCTGTCTGAAAGACGCCGAACGGCCTTACTTCCTATTCCTAGGAGCGTCCGCCCTAAAAAGAAAAAGTAAGGAATTTTGGGCATTCCATCGGCGCGGGCTGTCTTCGATCAATTACTCTCTCGACCAATGGTTCTTGACCAAGTGGAGAGTTCGGGCAGCTTTTGAACATATAGGGAATCCCAAGCGCACTCTGGAATCGATCTGGGGAGGGGCAAATCATTCGACGCTCGGCACACCATGAAAATCAGCGTGATCTTATGTACATACAATCGTTGCCGGACTTTGGAAAAAGCCCTGGAGAGTGTTGCTGCCTCCGAGGTGCCGAGTTCGATCGGTTGGGAAGTTCTGGTCATAGACAACAATTCGCGGGACGAAACTCGCGCGATGGCGGAAAAGTTCTGCCTGCGATATCCGGGCCGCTTTCGTTACTTGTTCGAAGGCCAGGCGGGAAAGTCTTTTGCGCTGAATGCTGGAATTCAAAAAGCCGAGGGCGATGTTTTAGCGTTCATGGATGACGACGTGATCGTCGAAAAAACATGGCTGCAAAACTTGACTGCACCTTTTCTCAGCGGTCCGTGGGCTGGCACCGGCGGCCGCATTCTTCCGGAGCGGACCTTCGTCCCTCCGCGATGGCTGTCGGTTGAAGGTCGATATGCGCTTGCGCCGTTCGCTCTTTTCAACCTTGGTCCCCAAGCGGAGGAACTGACGGAAGCGCCGTTCGGGACCAACATGGCTTTTCGCAAAGAGATGTTCTTGAAGCACGGCAATTTTCGGACCGATTTAGGTCCACGGCCGGGCAGCGAAATACGCAACGAAGACACAGAATTCGGCGCGCGCCTTCTGGCAGCGGGCGAGCGTTTTTGGTACGAACCTGCGGCCGTCGTCTACCATCCGGTGGCGGACACTCGGGTTACGAAAAGTTATTTATTGAC
>DATBAX010000278.1:0-4089 GCA_036271275.1 Terriglobales bacterium | reverse complement strand
CGGCCACTTCAACGCTTTGCAGAATGTCAGTCTGGAGATTCCCACGGGCGAACTGGTGGCATTGCTAGGGCCATCGGGCTCGGGGAAGACTACGCTTTTGCGAATCATCGCCGGCCTGGAATTTGCGGACTCAGGCAACGTACGCTTCGACAACAGAGACATCAGTGATCGGACGGCCCGGGAACGGCGCGTGGGATTTGTATTTCAGCATTATGCGTTGTTCCGTCACATGACTGTTTTCGAGAACATCGCGTTTGGTTTGAAGGTAAGGCCGCGGCAGACTCGGCCTTCGGCAGAAAAGATTCGTTCGAAGGTCCAGGAGCTGTTGAAGTTGATCCAGTTGGACAAACTGGCACAGCGCTATCCCTCTCAGCTTTCCGGAGGACAGCGGCAACGGGTTGCCTTAGCCCGTGCGCTGGCAGTCGAACCCAGCGTTCTATTGCTCGACGAACCATTCGGCGCGTTGGACGCGAAAGTACGGCAGGAGCTCAGGCGTTGGTTGCGCCACCTGCACGACGAAATGCATATCACCAGTGTGTTCGTGACCCACGATCAGGAAGAGGCGCTGGAGCTTGCGAATCGTGTGGTGGTGATGAACGAAGGCCAGATCGAACAAATCGGAGCGCCCGATGAGGTCTACAACCATCCGGCAACTCCTTTCGTCTATAACTTCCTGGGCAATGTGAATTTGTTCCATGGCCGAATTGACGATGGCAAGGCATACATCCACGAAAGGGAGACGGGGCATGTTGTTTACGTGCGACCGCACCTGTTGGATATTGAACGGCGTCCGAATGGCGGCGACCACTTCCGGGCGAAGATCAAGCACATCAACTCAGCAGGACCGCTCGTAAAAGTGGAAGCCATTACGGAATGGGGCGCGCTGGTTCATGTAGAGATGTCGCAGGACCGCTTTCGCAATCTTCATCTACTGAAGGACGAGTCGGTGTTTGTAATCCCCAAAGATGTGACCGTGTTTAAAGCCCGCGAGGCACAGGCGAAGGTCGTATGAAATTGCACATCACAATCGAATGTCTTCGTTTTCGTTGTTGGCCCCGATGACTTGCGGGTTCTAGCTTGTCCGGATACTCAACAGTCCAATCAAATTTTTAAAATTCACACTGATGTGGAGAGGCCACTGGCCGAGACCACCTCTGAATAGAAGTTAGTAGATAAAACTAGTAGTGATTATGACCCTGGCTCATCTCTTCCCCCTCCCGACGGACGGACGAAGCAGGTGAGTATTCAAAAAATCAAGGAGCTAATTGCGATGCAACCCAGTTCAAAGTGGATTAAAGGCATGGCCCTGGTATTTGCCCTGACCGCGACACTGTTCGCCCAATCGTCCGCGCCGACTAAGGCTAAAACGAAAAAGGCTGCGCCGAAACCGAACCCCACCCTCCAGGAGATCGAGGAATTGAAGACCTTGATCCAGGCACAGCAACAGCAGATCACGCAGCAAGGCCAGCAGGTCGATCAATTGCGGACCCAACTGCAACAAGTGTTGGATTCCTCTCAACAGGCCAACACGGCGGCGCAAAAAGCGCAGGCTAACGTTGACCAGGTCCAGACTGCTGCGACCCAGGCACAGCAATCGGCTATGCAAGCCCAGCAGTTGGCCACTCAAGCACAAACCAGCGCAAATCAGGCTGCGACCAGCGTTGCGGCGGTGACAACCCAGACTGCGGAAGAAGGGAAACAACTGAGCGCGCTGGAAGCGCTTGCTGGACGCTTCCGCTTTACTGGTGACATTCGGCTTCGCACGGAAGCGTACAAACAGGACACAGCTGCCGATCGCAATCGCGAGCAATTGCGAGTGCGCTTCGGAATTGAGGGTCAGCTGAACCAGGATTTCAAAGCTGGTTTCTCCATCGCTACCGGTTCGTTGAGCAATCCCACCACCGCCAACGAAACTTTGTCGAACTTCTTCGAACGCAAAACGATTGGTCTCGACAAGGGATACATCACTTACAATCCGGTCGCGTTCAGTGCGTTGTCTCTGACAGGTGGAAAATTTGCCTATCAGTGGCAGCGAACTTCGGTCACGGGCGATCCGGACATCAGTCCTGAAGGATTTGACGAAAAACTATCCTTTGATCTGCATGGACCGGTGGTCAAGAACCTGACGGTACAGGCGATCCAGTTGTTGTATAACGAATCGACCGCAGGTACGGACTCCTATGCGCTGGGCGGACAGGTATCCGGCAGGTTCCAGTTCGGGCCCTGGACCACGACGCCTTCGTTCCTGCTATTAAGCTGGAACAATCCCAGTGCGTTGTTGAACGTGAGCTCCTCGCAATTGACTCCGGAAGGACCGGGCTGCGTGGATCCGGGAGGTACGCCGACCGGCACTTGCGGCATCGGTCCGAACGGCATCACCAACGCCACCACGACCAACTCCGCGGGCAAGGCCGCCTTTTACTCGGGCTACGACTATGCGGACTTCATCTGGAACAATCAGATCAAGACCGGAGCCAGCCGTCTGCCGCTGAACCTGGTGGCCGAGTATGAGCATAACCTGGATGCCGCCACTCACCCATTGAGTCCCACCGGCGCCATATTAACCAACCTGGGCAGCCAGGCCAACGAGTACGGTGGCGATTTCAGTATCGGTCAAGTGAAGAACAAGAATGATTTGCAATTCGGTTATGCATGGTTGCGGCAAGAGCAGGATTCCGTGCTGGCGGCATTTGCCGAGAGCGACCAGAGAGCTCCGACCAACATCATTCAAAACCGTATCTATGCCTTGTGGAAGCTACGCGCGAACACAGTTGCCGGGTTCACCTGGTGGCATGGTCATACGCTGAACACGGACCTGCAAAACGCGGTGCGTGCCAGCAGCAAGATCACTCCGGGTGAGGAAGATCCTTACCTCAACCGGTTCCAGTTTGACCTGATGTATTCGTTCTAGTGGATCGGGCCGGTCGCCAAGCCGGCCCGTTTTTATTTGTAATTTGTCATCCTGAGCGGATGCACACATTCACGAAGTGAATGTGTCCCGGAGTCGAAGGATCCCTACAACCTCCCCGGCTTTGTACGTGCGGGTTTGTACCCACGAAAAATACTCGTCGATCACAAAAGCGATCTTAGTTCTCTGCGCAGGATTTTTCCTGATGGAGTGCGGGGAACTGCGTCAGTGAAGCGGATCTCTCGGGGCTGTTTGTGATGGGCGAGACGATCGGCGACGAAGGCACACAATTCTTCCTGCAATTGTTGGGACGTGGGGATTCCGTCTCGAAGAACGATGAACGCAACTGGAATCTCGCCGGCAACGCTGTCCGATCGGCCGACTACACCGCAATCGCGGACGGAAGGATGCTCCATGAGAAGCGCCTCCACTTCCGCGGGAGCGACCGGAAAGCCTTTGTACTTAATCATCTCTTTGCGACGGTCGAGAACGTAGAAAAAATCCTGTTCGTCGCGCATCACAATATCGCCTGACCAATACCATCCATCGCGCAAGACCGTAGCGGTGGCCGCGGGATCGTTCCAATATCCCAGCATGAACTGCGGACCACGCATGACCAATTCTCCTGGCTGACAGGCGGCCGCTTCTTGGCTGGAATCATCAAGCACTCGGCATTCGGTCTGGAATAGAGGCTGGCCAATTGAGTCGGGACGATAGAGTTCAGGCTGCAGATAGCCAGTGTGGGTGACGGGCGAAGCTTCTGTCATGCCGTATCCCTGGCAGACCAGGATGCCGGTAGAAGCAGTAAAGCGGCGAGCCAAATCGGCAGCCATCGGCGCGGCCCCGGTCTTTACCCAGCGCAAACGATGGTCTTCAGGGAATTGCCCCGCTTCCGAACTCTGGCATAAAGCATTCAGCACAGGCGGGACGAGCGGCATCATGCTGATGCCTTCTGAAACGAGTAATTCCAAAAGCTGTGGCAGGTTGAAGCGTGGCATCAGGACCAGCGTCGCGCCCAGGACTAGCGCCGGGTTCAAGGCCACATTGAGGCCGTATATATGGTAGAGCGGAAGAAAGCAGAGAATAATATCCTTCTCTGAAATGTCCGTGGCGTTGGGCGCAAGGAATTGGTAGACATTCGCAATCAGATTAAAGTGCGACAGCATGACTCCCTTCGGCAG
>DATBAX010000277.1:0-2246 GCA_036271275.1 Terriglobales bacterium | reverse complement strand
CCAATTTCGGAAAGGCTCTCGGACAGCCATTGATAGGCCGTAGCATCGCTGGGATCGAGTTCGATCGCCTTTTTGAACTCAGCCTCCCCACCCGCAAAGTCCCAACTGAATTGCATCTTGTTGCCGCCCAAAACCGCATGGGGATGGGCAAGTGTGGGATCGAGTTCCAGCGCTTTCTCGGCAGCGGCGTTTGCTTTCGGCGTCACGTCGTTGGGATCGCTGCCGTAATTAGCTAAAACCAGGTAAGCATCGGCCAGGCCGGAATAGGCCTGCGCATAGTTAGGATCTTTGTCGATGGCCTGATTGAAATAAGTAATCGCAGTCTTGATGTCGGCGCTGGTGCGCTTTGTCCAGTAGTAACGGCCCTTGACGTAAAGTTGATACGCCTCGGCGTTCTGCGTACCTTGCTTGGTGACTTGCTGCTTCTCATCTCCACTCAATTTAGAGCGCAGCTTGTCCGCTATGTCGCCCGCGATTTGCTGCTGCAACGAGATGATGTCTGTGACTTTGCGGTCGTATTGCTGGCCCCAGATTTCCGTGTTGTCCTGCACGTTGGTCAGTTCAGCGCTTACCTGGAGCGTGTCGCCATGTTGCACCACCCGGCCGGTGAGTAGTGCATCGACGGTCAAGTCTTTCCCGACTTTCTGGACATCCACATCTTTGCCTTTATACCGGAAGACGGAATTGCGAGACTTCACCTTCAACTGCGGCACATGAGCAAGACTGCCGATAATTGATTCCGTGAGGCCGTCGGTGAGCAGATCGACGTCGGCGTTTCCGCCTACATTCGCGAAGGGAATCACGGCAATGGAATCGATCTGCGCGTTGCTCGACTTCCCGTGCCAATACCAGATTCCAATTCCTGCCAGTGCCGCGAACACTACAAACACTGCGACAATCCAGGACTTGCGGATGGACGTTTTCTGCGGCGAGGGCGCTACCGCGACCGATTTTCCCGACTCGCTATCGCGCATGAGCCGCTTCAGATCGGCCCGCAGTTCGGCCGCGGACTGGTAGCGCAGGTCGAAATCTTTTTCCAGCAGCTTGTTGATAGTGCGTTCGAGTTCTGCTGGAAGTTCCGGATTGAGACGTACAGGAGAAGTCGGCGATGCGTCCAGAATGCTTTTGAAAATGACTGCCGAACTCTCTCCGCGAAAGGGCATGGTGCCCGTGGTCATCTCATAAAGCACAGCGCCGAAGGAGAACAGGTCGCTGCGTGCGTCCAGCTCCTTTCCACGCGCTTGTTCGGGAGACATATAGGCGATCGTTCCCAGCGTCGAGCCCGGGCTGGTCAGATGCTGGTCACTGATCGCCGCGGTCAGCGTATTTTCCGATGCCACTTTGCTCGAAGAACTGGCCGTCGGAGCAACTTTCGCCAGGCCGAAATCGAGCACCTTGGCATGACCACGCTTGGTGACAAAAATATTTGCAGGCTTGATGTCGCGATGAATAATGCCCTGGGAGTGCGCCGCGTCCAGCCCATCGGCAATCTCAATCGCCAACGTGAGCACCGTTTCGTTCTCCAGCGGCTTGCCGGCGATGAGATGTTTCAGCGTTACCCCGTCCAGGAACTCCATGGCAATAAAAGACTGTTCGCCATGTTTTCCAATTTCATAGATAGTACAAATGTTGGGATGATTGAGCGCCGAAGCCGCCCGCGCTTCCCGGCGAAAGCGTTCCAGCGCTTGCGGGTCTTGCGACAGGTCATCGGGCAGGAATTTAAGGGCGACAAAGCGGCCCAGCTCGGTGTCTTCAGCCTTATAAACAACGCCCATCCCGCCGCCGCCAAGTTTCTCGACAATCCGGTAGTGCGAAATGGTTTGACCGATCATTCGGGTGCCCGCGTGCGGACGCTTCATCTTACGGACACGGTATCGGCTAGTCAACGAATGACGAAGCTCCGGGCAAGCTCGCCCTTTGGCGACTAGTGGAGCGTGACCCGGAGCGAAATACCAGTTAGCCCAGCTATTTCTTCATATCGTCTTTGGACATGTCGTCCTTTTTCATGTCGTCCTTCTTCATGTCATCCTTCTTCATGTCGTCTTTTTTGGTCTTGGTCTTCTTGGTTTTGGCGGCCTTTTTGTCTTTCGCCATGTCGTCTTTCTTCATGGTGTCTTGTTTCATGCTGTCCTGCTTGGCGTCGTCCTGCTTCATGGTGTCCTGGGCGAAGGCGGTTATCGAGATTGCGAGGAAACACATAGCCATCAGCTTGGTAATAATTTTTTTCATGGATTCTCCTGAGGAAA
>DATBAX010000276.1:0-21721 GCA_036271275.1 Terriglobales bacterium | reverse complement strand
GTGTTCCATGCGATCGTGAAATATTCCAACTGCCGTCCACGTCGAGCCACAGCTTGCCGATCTACCACGATCGCCATTACCAGAGCATACCAAGAGTCTGCGGATCAGAAGTTTCGCATTTGACACGACACTACTCCGCTGATTCAGGCCGCAACGTGCCACGCCGCAGGGCCCGTTCTTTCATCAACACGAAGAAAACCGGAACCAGGATCAGTACGTGAATCGTGGATGTAATCATTCCGCCGACCATAGGAGCGGCAATCGGCTTCATCACGTCGGAGCCAATACCACTGGCCCAGAGAATGGGGATCAGGCTGGCGAGAACGGCGGAGACCGTCATCAGCTTGGGGCGGAGCCGATGGACAGCACCCTCAATGGCGGCCTCGTGAATATCGGCCTCTGTAAGCGGGCGACCTGACGCAATTCGCTTATCAAGCGATTCGTGCAGATACACGACCATCACGACGCCGGTCTCCACGGCGATGCCGAACAGTGCGATATACCCGACCCAGACGGCCACGCTGAAGTTGTAGCCAAGCAGCCACTGCAAGATCAGCCCGCCGGTCATCGCATAGAACGTGGGGAAGATCAGGACCATGGCCTCTGTTAGGTTGTGGAAGACCATGTACAGGAGCAGGAAGATCACGAGGAACACCACGGGTAAGATGATCTTCATCCGCTCCTTCGCTCGAAGCTGGAATTCATATTCGCCCGACCACTGATAGGTGTATCCCGCGGGCACTTGCAACTTCTGCCGAAGCATCTTGCTGGCCTGGTCTACGAAGCCACCGTAGTCGGTGGTGTTGAGATCGATGTAGACATATCCAGTGAGCTGTCCGTCTTCATCGCGGATCATCGCCGGGCCCCGCGAAAACGAGATCTTGGCTACCTCGGAAATCGGTATCTGGGCACCAGAAGGTGTCGCAATCAACACGCGACTCAGCTCTCCGACGTTGTCGCGGAAATCACGCTGGTAACGGACATTGATCGGATAGCGGCTGCGGCCTTCGACGTTTTCGGCAATATTCATACCTCCGATGCCCGATTCCACGGCCTGTTGTACGTCGGCAATGGTCAAACCGTATTTCGCCGCCTCAGGACGATTGACCTCCACATTGATGTAGAAACCCTGAGAGACTCGCTCGGCAAAAACGGAACGCACCTGAGGTAAGCCCGAGAGAATCTGCTGTACCTGGGCCCCGAGTTGCTGGATTTGCTCCAGGTTCGTCCCTTGGAGTTTCATTCCCACAGGTGTCTTGATCCCGGTAAGCGCCATGTCGAGGCGGTTTTGCACTGGCATGGTCCAGGTGTTCGTCAGCCCCGGAAACTGGAGCTTCTCGTCCATCGCGTGAATAAGCTTTTCGTAAGTCATTCCTGGAGGCCATTTCTCTCGCGGCTTGAGCATCACGATCGTGTCATACATATCGAGAGGAGCGTTGTCAGTGGCACTGTCGGACCGACCGACTGCGCCGAAGACAGTGTCAACTTCTGGAAAAGATCGGAGAATCCGGTCTTGTTCTTGCAAGAGCTGCGACGCTTGCGTGATCGAAATACCTGGAAGCGCCGTGGGCATGTAGAGCGATGAGCCTTCAAACAAGGGCGGCATGAACTGACTGCCCATCTTGAACATCAAGGGGAACGTCACCACAAGGAATGCCAAATTGAGCAACAACGTCGTCTTGCGGTATTTCAGGCAGAGTCGTAAAACCGGTAAGTAGAGTGCCTGCGTAACCCTTGAGATCGGATTTTCCGATTCGGGCCGCAGCTTCCCTCGAATGAAAATGACCATCAGGATGGGAACCAGCGTGATGGCTAGCAAAGACGAGGAGCCGACAGCCAGCGTTTTCGTCCATGCCAACGGACGGAACATGCGTCCTTCCTGTGCTTCCAGCAGGAACACTGGGAGGAACGAGACCACGATAATGAGGAGAGAAAAGAACAGCGCGGGTCCCACCTGCTTGGCGGAGTCGATGAGAATGCGCACCCGCTCTCGTTCAACGGCTTTCTTCGTGGATTTATCCGCGCTCGCGTCTGTCTCTTTGGGGACGAGCGGTGCATTCGAGGAATTCATCTCCCCGAGTGCTTCTCCAGCGGATGCCGAGCGTTCGGAAAGATGCCGATACCCGTTTTCCGCCATGACGATGGCGGCGTCCACCAACACCCCAATCGCCAATGCCAACCCACCCAGCGACATGATGTTGGAGCTGACATTCAGGTAGTACATGGGAATGAAAGAGATCGCGAGCGCGATCGGTAAGGTGAGAATCGGGATCAGCGCCGAGCGGAAGTGGAACAAGAACACAATGATGACCAGGGAAACGATGATCGCTTCCTCAATCAGGCTATGTTTCAAAGTGTTGATCGATTCGCTGATCAGTGCCCCGCGGTCATAACCGGAGACAATCTCAACTCCCGGCGGCAGGGATCCTTTAATCTCCGCGAGCTTCTTCTTGACGCCATCAATCACGCTGAGAGCATTTAGCCCATACCGCATGACAACAATGCCGCCCACGGTCTCGCCTTCGCCATTCCACTCGGCTACACCTTCCCGCATGTCTGGGCCGAAGGAAACCGTGCCCAGATCCTTGATGAGTACGGGCGTCCCACTTTTCGCCGTCACGGGCACGTTCGCCAGATCGTCGAGCGACTTCAGATAGCCCAGGCCACGAATCATGTATCGCGTACCGCTCAGTTCGAGCACGCGGCCTCCGACTTCATTCGTGCTCGACTTCACCCGATCAATGACCGTAGACAACGGAATGCGATACGCGAGCAACTTATTGGGATCGACATTCACCTGGTACTGGCGCACGAACCCACCGATGCTCGCCACTTCGGCCACGCCGGGAACGGTTGCCAGCTGATAGCGCAGGTGCCAGTCCTGAATGCTTCGAAGATCGGCGAGGCTCTGCTTGTGACTGTGATCGACCAGCACATACTCATAGACCCAGCCTGCACCAGTTGCATCGGGGCCGATGGCAGGATGGACGTTTGCGGGAAGCCGGCCGGCAATCGTTTGCAGATACTCCACAACGCGAGAACGTGCCCAATAAATGTCCGTCCCGTCTTCGAAGACAACAAAGACGTACGAGTCATTGAACATGGTCTGCGCGCGTACGGCCTTTACCTTCGGCGCAGCCAAGAGCGCGGTGACGATGGGGTAGGTAACTTGATCTTCGATGACGTTGGGTGGCTCGCCTTCCCAGTTGGTGTGAATGATCACCTGCACGTCTGAAATATCCGGCAAGGCATCCAGCGGAACGTGGCCCATGGACCAGATTCCCGCCAGCGTGAGCAAAAGTACCCCGGTGAATACGAGGAAGCGATTGTGTGCGCACCACTCAATGATTCGGGAGATCACGATTACATACCTCCTGTGGCATTGAGCGTGAGCTGCTTGTTGGCAATCGTCTGTCCGTTTTGTTGCGCCTTGACGGTGACCTGCCAAGTGCCACCGGAGCCGAGATCGCCGTTGCCTTCATACATGCCGCCGCCTTTGTCGGTGCCATTGATGACGGTTTTCATCGAGGCCATTCCCATGGCTGGCATTGCCGCCATGAAGAAGGTCAGGGTGACCTTTGCTCCCGTGATCGGTTTCCCATCTTGGCCTGTCAGCTTCACGCGAACGACGTTGCTGCCCTTGTGCGGAGGGTCGGGGTCGGTCGTCAATTCCACGTTAGCTTGTTGTTCCGCTGGAGCATTCATGGAAGCCGCCTGACCAGCGCCTGGAGGCGGAGGAATAAACGCGCCCGCGGCCGCCTGTAACTGGGCTTCGGAATCAATCAGGAAGTTCGCCGAAGTGACAATTTGTTCTTGTGCCTTTACGCCCTTGGTGACCACCAGTTCATCGCCGACTTGAGGCCCCAATTCGACTTCACGCGGTTCGATGTTACTTTCGCCGCTGTAGACGAACACCAGGTTCTTGGTCCCGGAATGAAAAGCAGCACTCGCCGGGACGACCAACTGCCTTCCCATCGGCAGCTTGGCGCGTATATTCACATACATTCCGGGCCTCAACTTCAGACCGGGATTCGCAAACACCAACCGCACCGGCAGCGTGCGCGTGTTCACGTCCAGTTGCGGGAGGACGTAATCCACGCGTCCACTGAAGACTCGGCCGGGATAGGCGTCGACTGTGACCTCCGCGGGATCACCCGGCTTGATCTTGCCCGCATCACTTTGGAATACCTGGGCGAGGACCCAGACGTCGGAAAGGTCAGCCACGGTGTACAGCATGGTTTCGGGCTGAACGTACATATTGGGCAGTGCGTTTTTCTGCGTGATGTAACCCGAGACAGGAGAATTGACTGTGAGATCCGTAATTGCCTTGCCGCTTTGATCCAACTTCTCGATTTCGGCCGGAGACACTTCCCATTGCAGCAGTCTCTCTTTGGCAGCACTGAAGAGAGAAGACGCACCCGAAGCCACCCCGCTCACTTTGCTCTGCCGCAAAGCCTCGGAGTTCTTCTTTGCCAGCAAGTATTCGTGCTGGGTCGAGACAAGGTCAGGACTGTAGATCGTGAACAAGGGCTGACCTTTGCCAATGAAATTGCCCGTAGCGTCGGCATAGATTTTGCGAATCCATCCGGCGAAGCGGGTTTGTACGTAGGCCTGTCGCCGCTCATCAACCTGCACATTGCCGTAGAAGCGAAGCTCCGTGTCGACCGGCTTGTATTCAACCTTCCCAAGCACCATGCCGATGCTCTGCATCCGCTGGGGCGTCAGCTGGAAAGGGGCAACCGGAGTCTCCTGAATATTGCCGGTCTGAGAGTCGCCTCCCGCTATTGGCTCCGAACGCGAGGCGTTGGCCGATGAAGCTTGCGCCATCGAGTCCATGGACTCAGTGGCGGAGGTGGCGCCAGGCTGCGAAGCAGTTTCGCCATGGCTTAAACGCCACCACAAGAGCACCGTCACAATCGCGAGCACAATCGTTGTGGTCACTGCAATCCAGAACGCGCGGCGATAGTTGGTGTGTTCTGTACGCAGCATGTCTGATACCTCGTTTGCATTCGTTTTGAAGTTGCGCTCGTTCATGGCACATCCACCCCGGTAAGTCGCTCTAGTTCACCCAGCGCGGACTCGTGCTCCACCAGCTCATTGCGGTATTCCAAATCGAGGTCCAGAACATCGAGGAACCCGGAAAGCAGGCTCTCGAAGTCTTGGCGGTTCGATTGATAGGCAAACAGGGCCGATTGAAAGGTAGCTTGCGATTGCGGGACGAGACCGTCACTGTAGATCTTCAACCGCTCTTCCGAGGTCTTGGCGCGCACATACTGCTGCTGCACTTCCGAAAGCACGCGCTGCGATTCAGCGTCCAGCTCTTGCCGCACTCGCTCCTGGCTCTCCTGCGCTTCCGCTAGTTCGGCCTTCTGGCGCCCGCGATTGGGCAACCGGATGCCGAACGTAGCCATGTAGTAATCGCGGGCCTGGCTTCCGGTGTGCTCGTAGCTGTACTGCACGTTAAAGTCGGGGCGGAAGTTCTTGTGCGCCAATTCCACCTGGGCTTCTTGCTGCCCGATGGCGGCCTGCTTTGAGCGAACATCCGGATTTTGGTCACGAGCTTTCTGCAAGAGTTCGGCTGCGGAATACGGAAGACCTCTCACTGTGAG
Source organism: Terriglobales bacterium (assembly GCA_036271275.1). Lineage (GTDB taxonomy): Bacteria > Acidobacteriota > Terriglobia > Terriglobales > Acidobacteriaceae > DATBAX01. The sequence goes on along the minus strand of DATBAX010000276.1, from coordinate 16,112 downwards.
GGTGTCGGCAACGATGTCCGCGGACTCCTGCGGCCGTCCCAAGGCGAGCTTGATCTGGGCTTCGAGCAGTCCTTCTTCCTGATGGTGGTGTGCGACCTCTTGCAGAATCTTCGTGTGCTGCAACTGGGCTTTCAGCACATCCTGCTGATTGCCTTGGCCCACGCGGTAGCGTGCCTCGGACGCCTCCTGTACCTGATTTAGCAGCTCGTCACTTCTCTGGAGAACGCCAAGGGTTTGCTGAATGTAGGCTAGGCGGAAATAGACCATCTTGAGATTTCCCACCACCGTTCTGCGAACGGAATTGGTCTGCGCTTCCATGGAGGCTGCTTCGTGTTCGGCGACACTGGCCCGCAATTGCCGTTTACCGGGGTAGGGGATGTCCTGCGATGCCCCGAATCCGATGTAGGCGAAATCGCTGTCGCTGTAACCCGCGAAAGGTCGGGGACTGCCCACGCTGAACTGTTGCACCGAGAGTTGTGTCTCGGGCAGAGCGGAGACCTGCTTCGGAACATTTCGTGACGCCTGCCACGCGTGAAACGAGGCCGCAATCTGGGGATTCTTCTGCTCCGCCTCTTCGATTAGCTCGCTCAAGGACGTGGCCACTCCAGCGTGCTCGGCCATGCCGGGCGATTCAGAAGTCCGCATCTGCGGACTTGCTGGCTCTTGCGCGCCGGCAATGCCGGCAAGGGACAGCGTTCCGAAGAACAGCACCGCAGTGATAAACGAAATTCGTGTGCACCAGGAGAGACTTCGGGACAAATAAGTGAATTGCATCTTTCCTCCGCAAATAAACACAAGTTTGTAGGCGCACCAACGTGCGGACGCACGAGTGCGTTAGCAGCGCAGAGGAAAGACGATCAGATTCTTAGGACTGTTGTGGCTAGAGACTCTAGTCCAGGCGGACTATGCGTGCACGAAACGGCGGACGACCATTGTGCGAGCGAGAAATATGCGTCGGCGTGGGGAGTAAGGGGAAGCGCGTGAAACGGAATCAGACCGACATGATCCAATTGCGAAGAGCCGGTCTTCAGAGCATGAAAGTCCGCTGGCGTCGCGGTTACCTTACAGCAAGGATGGGATTTCGCCATCCTCATGTCGCCGCACTGCTCCGCCATCTTCCTGCAACACTCTCGTTCGGCCGATGTCATTGCTGCACCCGGCAACACGCACGCCGCCACCGGCAGCGCAGCCAGCATCAGCGCCAGAACAGAAACACCGAGTTTGGTCAACAGCTTCAACATCACCAGTCTATCCACAGCTGACAGTAAGACGCAACAAGCCGGAAAAGGTTTCAGCTTACTCCCGTTACGGAATTAGCCAACCCAAGGTTCATGGCTACTGATTCGAACCAAATGTAATAGAGAGGCGGATTCGAGAGTCGGGAGCTTTGCTATCTCTCGTGACTTGAGGAACATCAACCGTAAACTATTCTAAGAACAACTGTTATTGCACATTGCAACCTTTAAGTTTTGTTGCATCTGTTGCTCCTGAATCCCCATTTTTCGTACTTTTCCGTGTCACTGGTATCACCGACTCGAGGCCAGCAATCACGTTTGGTAAATGAGTTTTTCAACAGCCACGTGTGATTACAACAGTTATCCTTGAACCATGAAAACCCCGGTTTTTCTTCTGGTGTATCCATTCCTCCCGCGTTGCCTTTTTGCGCAGCAACCAGCGCCGGCGCTAAATCCGTGCGAGCAGAAACCAAGAAGTCAGCGTCAATTGGTGTAAATGCGATTCTTCGCCAACTATTTCGCGATCTGGTTCCAGATCAACGTGCAAATTGCTGAGAAGGCTGGTATTAGTGCAGCGTCGGCGACGAGTCCAAGCCACACAAATCCACCACCTCCGGCATACCCGACGGTACTCAGTCCCTGGATCACGCTTTTGATTGATTGCCCTCTGTTATGCGCATAGTCACTGCGGTAACTCGACCAACAATGTCGGCGTCGGCAGGGTACCGCACATGGCGGATCTGTCCCCGGGATTGGGGACAGGGGATCATCAGCAGCTGGTTCCCATCCAATTCACACCAGCTACAGGCATAATCGTTTCTCAGTTCGACGAAATAAATCGGGCGGTCGAACTCGTTCTGCCAATTCCCTGCCCTTACTTTGTTCTGCCTGGCATCAATCTCAACGAACGATCCGGGGCGAATAAGAGGATAGAGTGTGTAATCCTCCAGTCCGATGTAACCACAAAGTGATTGCCGCAGATCCAACTGCTGCAGAAGCGCTACTGGGACTTCTCCCCAAGTCTCAAACATTCGGGAAACCAGATTCGTCCGTCCAAGCTCGACGTTCTTACTAAGCTCCAGAGGAAGCGCAATTGTCTGTTCTGGCGTCTCAAGACTCGATCCAACGATGTGAGTATGCGGTAATCTCACCAGCCTCTGTTCCTTGGCGACGTTGAGGATGTTGATTCCAAAAAAACCCACGATCTCTAGGTAGCTGCACTTATAGATCAGACTCAGACTGTATAGCTTGTAGATACTTGGGGTGAATTTCCCGTTCTCAACATCCGTGAGCCAGCCGTGGGAAATGTAGTAGTCCTGGTTATTCTTGTCTCGCGCAATCTGCTGGCTGAGGGTTTGGACCGCACGAGTCGACAACCGGACGCGCAAACGCTCGGCTCTGAGCCGCTTCCCCGCTTCCGGGCTCGGTACCGATTCCAGCATGGGCGTGGCCATGATACAAGGAAATTTCCCAGTCGCATGGGCGAGTGAATTCGGATTACAAAAAACGAAAACGCCAGACGAGGAGACGTTTCAAAACAATACTCCTTCGGGCATTCGGCGAACCCGGCTTTATTGCTGTGGTCGTTAATCCGACCGCTTGCGGCTAACGGGTGCCAATACAAGATTTGCACTTCAGTCAGCGGTCTGGTCGGAGAAACGGTCACGTCTGAGAAATTCGCCACAACAATACCCTTTCCTTCTATACAAGAGCGCATTCTCTGCGAGAAGACACGACCCAAAATTACTCGCGGAAGACAAAGCGAGAATTCCGCTGTGGAACTTAGGAAAGCTGTGAAAACGGACGTCGTAGAGCGAGTCAAAGCAATACTCGCGAATAAAGGCCTCACATTGTACCAAGCCTCACAGAAGACCATTACCCTATACGGACGATCATCACCTTACTTTCTGCCGCATAACCTCTACTATGAGGTCGGACTTGGAACATTCAGTCCGAGCCTCCATCAGGTGTTTGCGCTAAGCAAAATGTCGGACTGCCGGTTCAATGACTGGTTGTCGGTCTTCGGATTCGATCCCGAAGACATCGTACGACTACAGGTCCTTCTCTCTTCCAAGCGCACGATGCTCCTAGACTCATCGCTGGGCGATCCTGAGGGCTGGGTTCCATGGTTTCGCAACAGACCGGGAAATCTCTTGGCGCCAGCTATCGTGCCAATTGGGCAGCTGCTGGATCGTGCACAGCCCGAGCGCCTCCGCTGGATCTCGCCGCAAAAGACCGACGACTTCACCTACGCGAAAGTTGGATTGGAAGACGCCGTCGCGTTTCCAGACCTCCTTCCTGGCAGCATAGTCCGCGCAAACCGTCGCCTGACTAAGTCAATGCTCCCCATAGAAAGCGAAAAGGGGCAGAGTCGCCTATTCCTCATCGAGCATGCCAACGGATTTGGTTGCTGCCGACTTCAAACGCTAACCAAACATCGCCTTGTACCTCTAAGCACGCAGCTGCCCTATGCGCAGGTCGAGTTGGAGTTCCCGAGTGAAATCACAGTTCTTGGGCTCGTGGATCTTGAAATACGGTCTTTGCTCAAACCGGAGCAACCCGACGTTCCAACGGAATTGGCGCGACACTGGAGGCCATCGAAACTGCCCCCGGAAGGGATGAAGTTAAGTCAGATGCTTCGCCGAGCGAGATTACGAGCAGGATTGTCATTTCGCGAGGCGTCAGCAGTGAGCCGCCGTGTCGCCTCAGAATTGGGAGATGAGCAGTACTTCGCCGCGCCAAGCTCGCTTTCCGACTATGAAGCGACCGACACTCCCCCGCGCCACATTCACAAAACATTCGCTCTCTGCGCGGTATACGGGCTCGCTTTCTCGAGATTCTTAAAGAGTGTTGGGCTGCCAATGGACGATGCGGGCCAAGAACCGATTCCCGACCATCTTGTGCCCCGGGAACATCTAACTGGTCGCAGCGACCCTGAAGATGTTGCTCTGACGACAACCGGCGTTTTCAAACATTTGCTGAACCGATCCGGACAGATACCGTTCTTTCTCAGAAAGTCTGTAACTGCATTGTCTGGGCTGAAGTTATCTTCTCTGAATGATTTCTTTTGGGCTGGAGGGGAACAGAACCCTCTCCATCCCCTCCTTGTAAACGGACTCATTATTATCGTAAACCGCCATAGGAAGAAGCCGTTCCATTTTCGCTCGAGGCCGTTGTGGCAACAACCCCTCTATGTTCTCTTGAAACGCGATGGGACTTACATTTGCGGATGCTGCAGCCTCGAGAACGGCATACTGATAGTGCATCCGTATTCGCCGAGCAACCAGTCGCCGGAGCATCTGAGGAACCACCACGACGCGGAGGTAGTTGGGCAGGTCGTCACGATTGCAAGGAGGCTTTGATATTGCCCGTTTCATCTCCCAACGGTCACATTTCCGAACAGGCGCGTTTGATAGTGCTCCCTCCGTTTCGGACGAACCGTGGGAAATGATTTAAGTTGTTGGATTTGCGAACAGAGCGGGGGATCGATGGCATCCATCCAGATCGCCAACGTAGTCTTCTCGTTCTTTCGATGGAGCGGTCTTCGCCTTGTTGCAAGCTGTGCGGTCCGGCCTGAACTCGCGGATTTCTCTAGAAATTCGTTGGCTGTTCAGGCAAGTTCGTCCATTCCTTCGCTGGCATATTGCTAGTTTCTGCTGTATCTCGGTTGGCAGCTTTCTGGCGCTGCTTTCGCCTCTTGTGCTGAAGTGGCTGATTGATACGATCTTGCCGGGCCGGCGTATCGGACTCTTGATCGGCGCCGTGGGTCTGATCTTCTTGTGTCAACAAGGCAGAGCCGTGCTTTCAAGTGTAGGAGGCTACATGACTACGCTCGGAGCGGAACGGCTGGCTCTTGCAATGCGCATGTTGGTGTTGCGGCATCTAGACACGCTCTCCGCTGACTACCATGAAGGGACACCGGTGGGTACTTCGATGTACCCACTGAAGGAACCGATTGACGAGATCTCGTATTTTGGCTCCGATCTACTGCCGTCGATCTTACGGACGCTGGTGGCAACCGGGCTCACATTAGGAACGATGCTGATATTGAATGTCCGAATGACTGTGGCAGTGCTACCGCTTATTCCCGCATTTCTCCTAGCAAGAAAACACTTCCGTCGCCGGCTCGAAGCCGGATCCGATACCGTCCAGCGGAACCGCGTCACGTGGAGTGGCTTTCTGCAGGAGCACCTCTCGTCGATCATAGCGCTACAGCTGCTTGGTCAGGAACGACGACGTGAACGAACCGCATTCCATCTCCTGGGAACTACGGTCCGGTCATACAACAAATTATTCAGGATTGGGGTTTCTTTCACTTCCTCGACGGGCCTCACCGTTGGACTGGCGATGGCGGCTGTCATCGGGCTGGGTGGCTGGAGCGTCTTAACAGGTTCATTGACAGTGGGCGGTTTGGTCGCGTTCTATACGTACCTGACACAACTGTTCGAACCACTCAGCGCAGTCGCTGAGACTTACTTACGAGCGCAGAAGACGTTCGCGAGCATTCGACAAGTGCAAGCTGTGCTGTCGTTGAAACCTTCGATCAAGATCTCCCCAACGGCTATCAGGTTCCCACAAAACGTTCCATGGACGATTGATCTTGCCGACGTTTGCTTCGGTTATCCAGGAAATCGCGGCTTGTTGTCGATTCCGCAGCTAAAGATTGTGGCGGGCGAACATCTGGCCATAGTGGGAGAAAACGGCGCAGGCAAGAGCACGCTGGCAAAGCTCCTCGCGCGACTATACGATGTGGACGCGGGCTCGATTTTCGTTGCGGGTCACGATGTGCGGACGCTTCAGATTGATAGCCTCAGGGAGCACGTGTGCTATGCCCCGCCGCAACCGGTCCTGTTCGACGCAACACTGGCCAGTAATCTCCGACTCGGCAGAGTCGTCGCGTCCGACACTGAACTCGAGAAGGTAATCGAGGACGTCGGGTTGGTAGCTTGGGTGGGATCTCTGGACGGAGGCCTTAATCGTCGGATCGGCCCCGGAGGATCACAACTGTCGGGCGGTCAACGTCAGCGTCTGGGCATCGCAAGAGCAATTCTGCGGCGTCCCCACATTCTGATTCTGGATGAAGCAACTTCTTCCCTCGATGCCGGTTCAGAACAGAAATTGCTCTGGAATCTGCGCAAAATTTTGCCAGGCAGTACCATTATCGTGATTTCCCATCGGCGGTCCACCCTTCACTGCGTTGGGAGGGTGATCATGCTCGATACTGGGCGCGTCGTCGAAGATGTTAGCGAGGGCTAACCGGCCTTTTGCAAATGTGGCTAAGGTAACGCGAGTAGCTTATTTGCGCTCGCTCGCCCCAACGACTGAATGCTAGCACCACTTCTCAAACCCGGGCATGCACGAGGTGTCCAATGCCGGAGACTATCCGCCCGCTACGCTCTGGGGTCGAGGTGCTCCACAGACGCAGCCAACTCTTTACCTAGATCCGCACCTAAAGATTCATTCGGGTGAGCGGGGACAATATGGCGTCCGGCTTGTCGGGAAGATGGTCCGTCAGTAGACGCCGTTCCTTGGTCATCAGCAGTTGTTAATTTCCGTGATGAGCTTGAGCAACTCCACAGAATCTTGGTCCGTTGCGGCTTGCTCACAGAGATTTTCGAGCGTTCTTTCGTTTCGTCTCGCATGGAATCGGAATCGTTACCCTAACTCGGGAAAGTTAATTGAGTGATGGCGGGACGATTGCGTTCAGGCAAAACAATCGAACTTCGATTGGAAGTAGCCCGAGCTTACATTTTTTTTCTTTGTGACCTTTTTCACGTAGCAAGGCTCATGCACAGGATTGCCTTCTTCATCTACGTACTTCAGGCTTCCAGTTTCGATTGGCCGCTTGCAGATCACGCAGAACGGAGGTTGCTGGGGAATCATGTTTCACCTCGATATGCCAGAGGCGCTGATGACGAAAATCATGCCATATTCAGCTGTGGAAAATCAAGATGTCGCAAGTATTTCCTGCGATTGAGGAAGGCGCGGCGCGTCACCGCTTTCGGTTTCTATTACATCCGTCGATTTCATCCCAGCGTGCTTTGGCGTCCTTAATTTGCTTCTCAAATTTGCTCGCCTTGGCAGCGAGTTTCTTGAGTATGTCCTTATAATTCGTGGGATTGTTTCAGGGGTTGGTTGAGGTCGGCCATGATAGGCCCATTCTACACACCTGTCCGATATCGGACACTTTGTCACGTTTCCTGCATATTCTTTTCAATTTTTAATTCTTTGGCAACCTACCATCCGGATCAACGGGGCTGATGGGAGATGCAAAAAAACAGACTCCGCCGACCGTTTTTCAGTCGCATTTTGGTGCATCTATAAAATTCCTAAGAGCGCTCGATCCAAAGCAGAAAAAGTCTATCCGAATGAGCTAACAAGTTGATTTCGATTCCTCTAACGACTAATATTTTGCCGTTCGTGTCTTCAACTGGAAGTCAACGATGCGCTCGCCGCGTATAGGCCCATACTGGGCAATTAATCCTGTACAGAGTCGCCAGGCAATCAGAGCCATCGGCGCCAAGACAAACACCGAACTGTCGAAACGGTTCGCAGAATGGTTGGTTGCACAAAGGTATGCTAGGAGCACGAAGGAAGCCTACAACAGGGTAGTCCGTAAGTTCTGTGAATATCTCGGAGATAGACCCATACCAACTGTCACACATTTGGACGTGCGTAGCTTCCTCACTGAACTCTTACAGAGAGACTTGACCATCGAAGGCGCGAATCGCTATTTGTGGGCTCTCCGAACTTTTTTCGATTTTCTCTACCTCGGTGGCGTAGTGGACACAGTTGTACCGCGCTTGATAAGGGGAAGGCCCACAAGAAAAAAGCTCCCACGGGTTCTCAATGAAGCGGAAGTCGTCAGGCTAATCTCAAGCACAAAACACATCCGGGATCGTGCGATCCTTGAATTACTCTATGCGACTGGTTGTCGTATCGGCGAGGTTGTGAAAATAAAAATCTCGGATATAAACTTTAGTGGCCGCACGATAAGAGTCTTTAGCAAAGGGAGGGAACGGCTTGTTCCGTTCGGACAGACAGCGCGCAAACTGATGCTACGCTACCTTGGTCAGCGGCGAACTGGGTTTTTGTTTGTAACCAAAATTCCTCAACAAACTGGATGTGTCAGCCCGAGCGGACGAGCCTGGATGGGATACTGGAAAGACCATACTCAGGGTAAAGATCAGGTTCGTCGGCGTTACGTTTACCTTGGTTCCCGGAAGCTCACCCGTGCCCAAGCGCGGGTCAATTTTGAAAAGATCGTGCCGCCGAGCGCACTCCTACGTCCGTATCAGCCACATCCCCTCACTACAGTCGCCGTGGCCCGAATTATCAATGAGGCAGCAGTAAAAGCCACATTGGGCAAGGTCACTTGTCACATGTTGAGGCATTCCTTTGCAACTCACATGTTGGAGCGTGGCGCTGATATTCGACACATTCAAGAATTGTTGGGCCATCAATCTCTCGCCACGACGCAAATCTATACTCGCGTTGCGGGTCGAGAACTAGCGAAAACATATCGTAAGTATCACCCAAGGAGATAGCAATGTCGAAGAGGCAATCGTTTTCAAAAAAACCAGCTCGTAACCCTCAAGATGACACGAGATTGCCGATTTCTGAAGAACTGTTCTTGCAGCCTTGGTTTGTTCCAAAGAGCACTTACCTTATTCTTCGCAGTTTGCTTCCTTCAGCTCAACTATTGAAAATGCGCTACTACTTCGAGGACTTCGGCTGTCTACGATGTGAGCACACGGATGTGCTCTACGGGAGCAATGGGTTGTGTGAGGCGTGTAGTGGTCTGGTAAGAGGGCGCGTGAAGAGAGCATTGCAACGTCGCCTGAAACAAGCAGGCCTTAAATCAGCGGTGAGACCAGATTCATCCTCGGTTCCACATTTCACGCGCCGAATGGAGGATGCACAGCGGTTGCTTCGAGATTTCAGACAGTTCTAGAGGAGGCTAGTGCCGCTATTTCGGCAGGACTTGCCGAATGATCGGCGCCGTTTGCTCTAGACGGGAAGCGTAGTACTGAGAAATCTAAGGTCTTTCGATTGGCCCACAAGTGCGCTAAACAGAAGCGTGCCCGGATAGTGCGTCGAAAATTATGGGATCGTTTCTGGATCGGGCGGACGACCGGTGAGGCGGGTTCGTTTTGCTTCAAGTATCTCGTCAATTTCTTTGACAAGAGACGCGGCTTCTTTGTCGATACTGGGCGGCAGCGGTTCGCCTTGCACCTTGTCTACCACCCAGGCTTGCTTGCTCGATAACACGCTCGCGCTCGGCACCAAGAGCGGCTACCTGTTCCTGGCCACTCAGCAAGGTACTGCGGCTCCTTTCAATACGTTGACAGTGAGCACGATTCCGGTGAACTGGAACCAGACAGGCGTTCGCGGCTTCTGCTCCAAGGAAGATGCCGTGATCCGTGGCACACCCACCCCGGTTGTCGCGGCACCGACCCAGAAGACAACCGACGCAACCTGTGCAGCTTATTCGGTACTCCAATAGATCCGAAGCGCGGTGCGTTTAGCCTGTTCTCTAAGTTTCAATAAGTCAGCGCACGCGGGATGCGTCCCGGTCAGGTGGGAAAAGAAAAGAGAGGACCAGGGCCAATACGAAATAAGAGAAGCGTATGAATGTCGTCCGCATATCCTGTTTCTGTGTATACCCGAACGTCCGTTGCAATTCCATCGGGTGAGTTCTGTACTCCATCGTTTTTCTGCTATACGGGGTGCAGGTTTCACCGACTTGCACCCTTTCTCCGCCCTTTCCATGTCTCCTTGGACGGAAAACTACAGACTAGGTTTGGGGCTAGGCTGTCGGTTTGGGATAACTTCCAAGAGCAGTTCTTCGTAGCAAATCGCATGAAGCGCTTGCCCCTCGTTACTGGTAAGCCTGATGGAATGTTGCCGAATGGGCTTGCTGCAAAGCGGACATATCGCGGTCTTCCGGCCCGGTGCATCCATCTGAAAGCGGAACCCCAAACGCAAAAGAAAGCTATCCCAGTTTCGAAAAGGAATCAATAATCCATTTGGGTTGTTCGGGGCCTCAGAAGGATTAAGTAATTCGCGGTATTGAACGAAAAACTTCGGCCTGTCATTCTCCGTGTTTGACCGCCATGCCGGAGTCGATGGGAGAAGGAAGTTCCGGCTCCGGCATCGTTTCATTGCGGCCCAGGAGCACGCATCTGCTGAAGCGTCTTAATTGCGTTTCGTAACGCCTTCGCGGTGTCCGCATCGATATCGCCCATTCCCTTGAGAGATTTTCTATCTTCAGCCGAGATAGCCAGCCGCTTTGCCATTACATGAAGCTGTTTGGATTGGGCCTCGGTAAAACCGGCGTGTATTTCCAGCAAAGAGATTAGGTTGCGGATATCGGCATTCATGCAGCGTAGATGAAGTCCCGCAGGAATTGGGCGTTCATTTCCCTTGCAATAATTCCTTCAGCCTAGATTTCAACGCCTGCTCTTTTGGACCCTTACCCGGCTGTGCCAGCCATGCACCAAGAGACGCGCCAGAAATTGAGTGGTACACCTGGGGCGCTTTCACCAGAACATCAAACTCAGCAAGCGTAGTCTTTCGCTCGGAACATTCCTGGCTTTGAGACCCAAGATTGCGGCCTCGTTAAGCGTTTCGGCCACGATCTCTACCGAACACTCGCGAGCGCAATCGGTATAGGAAACGATGCAGGTCTTGAGGGTCACCGTTGCAAACTATCATATTCGCCATTTGTTCGCTACGACTACTAATCTTAGGATGGCCAAGTCGAAAACTGAGTCTCCAGTTCTCAACCGATGGTCCAAAATTTTGAAGTTCCTCGGCCAACCTGTTTCTGGGGCCGAACGCTGGGAGAAACCTGGCTACCAGTCCAGCTCAATGGGCGGCATGTCAGCGTATCGCGTGCGGACTTGAACCTATGCTGGGCCGAGAGTCGGAGGACGAGCCGGTTCACATAGCCGGCGAAACCTCGCATCTATCGGCCCGACCTTAGGCGTGGGCTTTCATATGCTCGAAGACGAACGTGGAAACAGGCGTAATCTCCACTGGTTCGAACTGTTATTTTAAGAAAGGATTGCCCCAAGAAGAAACCCTAATCCGAGTGTCGCCTCAAATGCTCTGACTGGCCATTGAACTCTCACGTTCGAGTCTTCGTTAGACCGTCCCCATCGCAACAATTTCGTGCTCGCGACCGCATCAATAATCGCAGCCGCCCCAACAAATCCAAAGCACAACTGTACTAATATCTTGGTGGGCACTCGATAGCCTCAAGGTATTTCATGTCCCGGATCATTGGAATGAAGCCTCCAGAAGATGACGATCACAGGTCACCAGCAGGGTGCTTTGATGTCCCGAAACAAGAGTGCCCGCGACGGTTTTAGTCAGATCGTAAGAATCGCTTCCAGATTGCACGCGGATCTTGACAGTGTGCGAACCGGCGGGGACCTTTATTGTGTCAGTGTCGAGACCCTTTGTGCGCTGGAAAACCAGAGCGTGTTTTTTGGTAACTCCCTCCAGCTCTTTTTCAAAGATCAGATTGTCATCTATCCATACGGACGCTCGGGCGATGACAAAATGGTGACGGATTTCTATTTCCAGGCTGGCAAGCTCGGGTGGTTCTGCTTTTAAGGCAACAAGCGCGGTCTTAACCGCAGGCTTTGGTTTTGGATGAACCGGTGGGGGAGCAATTGTCGTGTGGTTTTCTCGATTCACTGTTCGCGGGAAAGTCGGGAGCGGTGCAACGATCTCAGGGACCGGTTGATAGGTTGGTTTAGAAATAGATAAGATGGGGGGGCCGGTCGTTGCAAGTTTCACGCGATGCTGAAGGACGAAAAGATGCCAACCCAGGATCCCCGCGACGATCACTAAGGGCGCTATAACCAACGCTCCCTTTAGGTACATTACCCCCACAAAAGTGTCTGGCGTCGGAGCAGGCGCATTGGTGGTGTTGGGAACTTGTGCGGTTTTCCCGAAAGGTGATTCTACCAAAGACCCGAAGGTCCGTGTCGTCGTGGACTCAATTCCCGCTACGAAAGAAGCAGCGGTCTCACCCAACAAATTTTGCGAAACTCGCAAATCGTAAAGATCCTGCGCCAACTCCTTCCCACTTTGATATCTTTCCGCGGGATCCTTGGCAACCGCGCGCAGCACGATCCGATTTAATGTCGAAGGAAGATTCGAATCGAAGGTTGTGACCGGAACCGGATCGTGGTGAGCGACCTTAGACATGACCGTGGTCGCGCTGTTGCCCTGAAAAGGTCGATGGCCTGTGAGAATGGTATACAGAATTACACCCAATGAAAAGAGATCCGATCGTGCATCGGCCGCCGCTTCGGTTAGCTGTTCCGGGGCCATGTAGGCGGGACTTCCCAGAGTTCGACCTGGCAAAGTCATTTGAGAATCACTGACTTTGGCAATCCCGAAATCGGCAATCTTCGCGTGACCTTCCCGTGTAATGAGAATATTGGCAGGCTTGATGTCCCGATGGATCACCCCGCACGTATGCGCATAGTGCAGGGCCTCTGCAATCTCTTGGACCAGTTGGAGGGCGACTCCCACCGGTAGCTTACGATTTTCTGTGGCGCTTAAGATTTTGCTAAGAGGACGTCCCGATACATATTCCATCACAATGTAGGGAACCTTACTTTCGGGCTCCTCACCAACGTCGAAGATCGTAACGATACCCGGGTGGGACAGCCCGCCAGCGGCCTGAGCTTCCAGGAAAAAACGCCCGCGAAATTCCTGTTCGTCCTCGGAGTCTTGGTCAAAAATGGAAATCGTCTTGATCGCCACTGGGCGATTGATCTTAATGTCTCTTCCGCGATAAACAATCCCCATGGCGCCGCGCCCAATTTCTCCGTCGATCTCGAAGCGTCCTAGGAGTGTAGTCAAGGTGGTTTACCGAGTGGTTAATACCAATGGTAGAGTTTTGGATTCGCGGTGTCTGTAAGAAAGAGGTCACTCGTCGATTACTTGAGTAACTGAAAATGGCGACAACTCGCCGGGTAGTGCCACAAACAACTGTTTTTGGATCCACACCGAGCGTTAATTCTGATCGTATCGAAACAGCGACTTACAAGGAACGGAAGTTGGGTTTTTGGCACATCGCGCGAGCCTATAAAATGCAGTCTCCGAGCTAGAACGGTCTAAACAAAAATTAGTCCACTAAAGGGGTTGCGATGAAGCGGACGTGAACGATCATAGGGGGTAAGGGACGTGCCCGATAGCTTCAATGGTACCAACCACTGTTCCCCGGCCACCCTCGGACAAGTATAATCCGCTGACAATTTGTCATGCTGGAGCAATGAAAAGCCGGCCGATTCCTCAAAGGAGCCTCCGAATGCAGTTAGCTAATCGTCTCATTCTCTTTGTGCCTGTTGCGCTGCTTTTCGCAACTGTTGCAAGTTCACCTGCGGCGAAGACTCTCGATGAGTCTGCGATCCGGACCGCCGTGATTGCGTTTCAAGAAGCCTGGAACCACCACGACATGAGGGCGATGGCGGATGTTTTCACGGAAGATGCGGAGTTGATTAACGTCGTGGGAACGCATTGGCAAGGACGAGCCAATATCGTCAAGGCGCTCCGTGCCTTTCACCGCGAGATGTTCAAAAATGAACAAATACATTTTGACGAAATAACCATTCGTTCTGTCACACCGGAAGTGGCCATCGCTGTGGCTGTACAGACTGGCAGCGGTGAAATGATGCTTCCCGAGGGACAGGGGCAAAAGATAACTCCCGCTGGCAGTCAACTCGACACCTTCGTCGTTGTAATGCGCAACGGAGTTTGGAAAGTTGTCCACTGCCAGAACACCACTGTGAACGCAGACGCGCAGAAGTTTGACCCAGTCAAGACCGACTGGAACGGCAAACTTCCCAAGTAGACTTCCGACGCGCCCGACTCTAATCGGACAGTAACTGTTGGAGGTTCCGGAGAATGCTCTTGGGTGTTGGAAAAATCCTCCTAATGGCGCACCAAGTATGACATCTATCCTGGTGCGCCGCTGCGCGATGATCCCGGAACTTTTCCTGGCGCGAATTTTCCGGACGCGCCAGCACCCGAATTGCTTAAGGCCAACTAGTCCTACGAGTGATTTGAAAACTGTACCCACACTGCTATAACTCCGGCCTCGCACCTTCAGGCTACCGGAGTTTCGCGGGAGAATCGCAAACATCGGCCGGGGAAGCGGACGCGAGACTAATTCTGCTTCCCGCGCGGTTCCCTCTTTGGCATGAGACACGGAATCAACAGAACCGATTTAGGATGGCCAAGTCGAAAACTGAATCTCCCGTTCTCAACGGATGGTCCGAGATTTCGAAGTTCGTGGGCCAAACCTGTTTCCGTGGCCGAACGCTGTAGAAATCTCGCATGCCGGGTACAGCACAATGGGCGACATGTCAGCGCATCGCCTGCGGACTTGAACGCCTGACTGGACAGAGAGTCAGCGGGCGAGCCCGTTCATATTGCCGCCGAAACTCCGGATCTATCGGCCCCACCTCACGCGTGGCCTTTCATTTATTCGCAAACAGGCCCGAGAGAAAGCCTAGCCAACCATTTCTTAGGTATACTTCCCGCCGACCCTGGGTCCAACCTTCCCCCGCGCGACTTCCGTAGGCCGAGGGCAACATGAGAGTTTTTGGCCCCTACTTCCGGCGGGTCACCGCAATGCTCGTCATTCAGATCGCAATACCAGTTGTTTTGCATTTTGGCCAGCCCTAGCCAATACCAGGGCGGTTTCCGAAAGTAAAAGCTCTGAGTTCCGATACATCTGGGCCAAGGGCACAGCCTGTTTCCGGTCATACAAATCACCCTCGTGGCCGGAGAATACCACCGCTTGGGAGCCGCAGGTGGGCGGGGTGATTACTCATACCGAATAGCGAACACGAATGCCGGCCGCAATTCAAAATTCAATCGTTTTCTCACGTCCCGGATGGTTCGACACCGGACACTTGTCGGAGTTCAGATGGCGTAGGATTTTGTTCCCATGCAAGGTGAAACCAAAGACCGCTGGAAGCAATTGTCCGAGCCGCGCGGTTCCAAGCAATTCTTGTGAACCTGCCTGAACCATCGCAAAATCAGCCGCTCAAATCTGCGTCCGCCTTGATTCCCCATTGTTTCAGTAGCCACTCTGGAATAAAGTGGCTGTCCTTGTGGCACTCACACCACCGTCGTAAGGCCTCGGACTGCGCACATGTTTCAACAGTCAGTCCCAATTCTCGGAGTTGCTCCTCGAAAGCAGTCGGGAGAACGGGCGCGGGTTGCGAAAATTGACTCCAAGTACGATTCCGGACAGGCTTGGGCATAGTTGACCGCGAATGGCGTGAGGTCTTCTAGGATGCGAAAAGAAGACAGGGGAGAACATTAGTAGTGCTAGAAACAACTGTTTTTAGAATAACCTTTCCGGTTGATTCTGAGCACAAGAAACAGTTACTTGCGAGGTCGAAGTGGAACGGGTTTTTGGCACGCGACTCCGAGGAACCCCGGGTAGTCGGAAAGTTTTACGGAATTGGCGAAATTAGGTAGCATCATCCTCTGGCGAGCGAAGTGCAGAGTCCCCGGCCCGCCAGCCAGTTACAATCGAGACCGTAAATCAAAGGCGGTTTAAATGCCTACCCCACTTGTCCCGGCTGCTGAATATGTCCGCATGTCCACGGGAGATCAACAATATTCAATCGCCAATCAGAAAGCAGAGATTCAGAGGTACGCCGCAAAGCACGGATTCCTTGTCAACCAGACACACACCGATGCGGGCAGAAGCGGTGTGGTAATCAAACACCGGAAAGGTCTTGCAGAGCTGATCCAAGAAGTTGTGAGTGGCAAAGCAGAATACAAAGCCATCCTGGTTTATGACGTGAGCCGTTGGGGACGATTTCAGAATACGGA
>DATBAX010000275.1:0-5456 GCA_036271275.1 Terriglobales bacterium | reverse complement strand
CCATCCACAGTCAGATTCGCGCCGGTGATGTAGGAAGACTCCGGGCTGGCGAGAAACGCAACCAATGCAGAAACTTCATCCACCGTGCCGTAGCGATTCAGTGCCGTCATGGCCGTTTGCGGCGCGGCCCAATCGCCCGAGGCTGGATTCAAATCCGTATCGATCGGGCCCGGCTGAACATTGTTGACCGTGATCCCGCGGCCGCCGACCTCTCTGGACAATCCCTGCGTGAACATCTTCACAGCTCCCTTGGTGGCCGAGTAGGCCGCCAGGCCGGGCGTCACCATCCGCTCACCAACGCACGAGCCAATCATGATGATGCGGCCGCCGCTTTTCAGGTGCTTCAATGCCGCCTGAGTGGCGATGAAGGTGCCGCGAACATTGATATCGAGCACGCGATCAAGTTCCTCCAGCGTGGCCTGCTCAAACGGTTTCGGGATGGCGACCCCGGCATTGTTCACCAGTATGTCAAGGCCGCCAAGCGTCGAAACCGTCTTTTCAACCGCGGCTTTGATGGCTGCGGGATCCACCGCATCCGCCTGTATGGCGACAGCTTTCCCGCCATTGCCCTCGATGGACTTCACTACGTCCGAAGCCGAACTGGCGTCTTTCGAATATGTGATGGCGATGTGTGCTCCATCCGCCGCCAGACGTTTTGCGATTGCTGCGCCAATACCCCGTGAACCACCAGTTACAAGTGCGATTTTCCCTGCAAGCTTCCTGGACATTCTGTCTCCTGATGTTCGCTGTGCCCTACTCAAAGAGGGTACTCGCTTCTGACCTTTCGAAAATCCCGCGATCGCGTGATCCCTAACTAACCATATCGTGTAACTGTTTCGGAGAGAGAGAGAGGGAAGGTCAAACGAGGCGCGACTCCGTGTTCCCCTGGCAGCCGTTTATCCCTTGGCACGAGCAGCAGATGCTCAACGGCGACAACACAAGCGGGTGGTTGGTTGTATTGTGCTTCGAATCGAACGCAGCAAATGAGATGAGTTCATCTGCACCGCTTAGACATACTCGGTAAGCAGGTAAAAGTCCGGACGGTTCCGAGATAAGTGTGTCTCCCCCGAAACCGTCCGTGTGGTTCCATCTATGGCAGAGTCAATTTGTACGCCATGCCGGTCCCGAAGGTCCCGCCCTGGGCGGTCACTCCGTACAAAGCATTCTTGAACAGGGTGATGGGCGAATTGATAATGAATCCGTCCGACACCGAGAAAGAGTGCAGAATGGTTTCAGTCCACACGCCTCCACGAGCGCGGGGCTTCGTTAGCATGAACACAGTGCCTCCCGCAGTACCAAACAGCCTGCCTCTTTTGTCTGTGATCACACCATTTGACGGACTGCTGCCATCTCCGCCGAAGGCGTGAACAATATTTTCTGTCCATGCATCGCCAGGGGTTGTAGGGGGATCCAACTCGAAGACCAACCCTTCTCCGCTGTCTCCGCCGCCGTTTGCAGTCCCGTAGAGGACTCCACCCGGGCCTAACAAGAGCGGACCCACGGGAAGTGTTCCGTCAGTTCCATTGAACGAGTGCAAAACGGCCTCGGTCCAGGGACCGCCGGCAACAGTAGGCGGCGACAGCTCGTATACTGCGCCCATATTGTTCACGCCGCCAAGTGCGGTCACGCCGTAAAAATTCCCGGCGGCATCCCGTATCGGTTCACCCCCCGGACCCGCGGCATCACCGGAACCGGAAGCAAGAAAGCTGTAGAGAATATTCTGCGTCCACGCTCCTCTTCCGGAAGCCGGAGGCGTGAGCAGATAAAACGCTCCGGTACCATTCGCACCTCCCTGGTCGACGCCGTAAAAACCCTCGGGCGCGCTGAACAATCCGAGATCGGGAGTGACAACGTCATCTGGAACGGTGCCAAAGTCGTGCAGCTTTGTCTTTTTCCAGGTGCCAGGTTGAGTTCCGGGAGCCAGCGTGTAAACGATCCCCGAACCATCGACACCGCCGTTTAAAGTGGTGCCTGCCAAAGATCCAGTCGAAGTCATGACGAGACGGCCCAATGGATTCTTTCCATCCGGCGTGCCGCTAAACCGATAGAGAATATTTTCAACCCATTGACCGCCCGGCACCAAAGGATGCGAGAGTTCGAAAACCGTGCCGAACGAGCCGTGCCGGCCGCCAACGCCGGTGGCCCCAAACAGATTGCCCTTGGCATCGATAGCCACGCCGGAACCGGGGAATACGCCGTCGTGGGGTGCAGATCCAAAACTATATAGAGATGTGAGGGTTTGTCCGAAAGCCTGGCATGCCAACGTCACCAGAATGACGAGCAGCACAAGCCGCCCTGAAAAAATCTTTCGGAAGCGCGGTACCAGAGTCTTGCGGGGAGTGTTGTAACGATCGCTATTCATTGAAGCTCTCCTGATATGGGGAAATGGGGAATGAATGGACACGCGCAACTCTGCGCGCGGACAGAACCGGCAAAGCTGCAATTATTTGGAGTCGCCCATGTGACACCGCACAGCGGGTTGGGCAAGCCCGATGAGCGCGAATCGCTTGCATCACCGGTTAAGACAAATCAGAAGCGGGGAGTGGAACACTTATTTTCGAATTTGCCTGGACGCAACCGTCGAAAGCCAGAACTGATCCCAGGAAATCCAGGAAGCGTTACAGCAGGCATTTACGTTTTTGCGCCATTGGCATCGCGCGGCAATGCCGATGCCAGGACCAGGGCGGCCCCGGCGTAGAGCAACGTGTCTGCAACGTAATTTATGGCTTCCGTAATTTCCGGCGATGATCCGCCCCGGGCAAGGATCAAAATAGCCAGATAAAGCGAAAAAGTAAGGAAAGTCATTAAGGCGCCGATCGACGCCGCGGCGGTCCGGGATTTTTTGTTGAGGGCCAGGCCGATTCCAGCGATCAGGAGGATCGCTCCCGCAAGATATCCCCATAAGCTGGGCAATGGGACCCAGGCTGGCGTGATCTTTCCCAAAGGAACCCCGGGTGCGAACTCCGGATGAAGAAAATGTTCCACAGCAAAAAATATCGCCGCTATCGCTACGACGATACGGCCAAACGAAATCATCCATTTCGATTGTTGCGGCGATGAGGCGCGGCCATGCAGTCCGGCGAGCGCCCACGCGCACGCTGCAAATGAGAGATCCCTCAGCACCACGGCCCAGGCGAACCTGTCTTTGGGATGCGCGAGTACATTCGGCACATGAAGCGTGCAGACGAATAGAAACAGCATCATTCCCAGCAGGGTGGACGACGAGCGTACGAACTTCTGAACAACAAGACTGGTAGCCGCTGCGAGAAGCGCGAACCCGACAAAATACGCCCAAAATAAATGCCACGGTATCCACGACGGGACCATTGTCTGGATGAATTTCGCGCCACCGAAATGCTCAGCCGCAAATACAGCGAGCGAAGCAGCCACGAAGACGCCACCCAGGGTGATGAGTTTGTCCCAGCCGCGGGCCGCGCCGGCCTCTTTTCGAACCGTTAAAACGCCAGCGACAAGATAAACCAGTCCGGCAAAACACATCCAGAAATTCGTCGACGAAAGCATCGAAACCTCTTTTGCGAAGGTGCAGCGGCAGGAATTATATCCCGGTTACCGATTTGAAGGCTCGTATTACGGCAGGCTTTAAGAGATTGCGGAAACGAGCACACTACTTGGCAGTCGTGGCTGTGTAGTCCCCTGATATTCCCGGAATGTTCAGCTTCAGTTCGCGAATATATAAGTTATAGTCAACCGGATTGACGAATTCATCGAGGTGGAAGCAAACGATTACGGCGACGACCAGGCAAATGGGGAAGATCAACATTTGCCGAGGATAACGAGTACCACCAGGGCTCGCCATCCGAAGAAATACCAATCACCATTGGGAAAGTCCTGTAGACACCCTGATTACCCCATGTTCTAGTTCGCCCAAACTCACCTTCACAATTAAGGCGCGCTATCCCCGGTGTCGAAGACTTCGACTTCGCGATGCCACTCGGCATCCGCATGGCTTTGGATCAGTCGCACGCAACGGTTCCAGCGCAGGATGGCTTCATCATTGCCCGTCGGCCGGATTTCTTCAGCGCCTGCGTAACAGCGCATGGCTTCTTCCAGGAGCACCGCGAGTGTGTGTGGTGAACGCCCGGCACGGAGTTGCGCTTTGGCGCGGCGCTCATGTAGAAGTCCCAAATAGTAGAGGCGCTCGTATGCGTCGCTGAGTTGTTGGAACGTTCTTTCAACTTCCGAATAGCGATCCGACGGCTTGCCGGAAAACTGGTCTGTGATCGCGAGGCCCAACAAGCGCAATGCAAGCTGATGCCCTGGGTGAGTTGCAAGAACGTCCTGACAGATGGATTCTGCTTCTTCCGGATCGTTGAGCAGGCGATAAAGCTCGGCTTTGGATAAAGCCGCGTCCACGCCCTCAAGAGAGATTGCCTTTAGTTGGAACTCCACAGGCCCTCCTTTACTTCTACTTCGTTGCCGACGCTTCCTTCGACTTGCCCGCGCCGGTGATTTTTCTCACCAGCATCAGGACCGGATCGTAGAATTCATCCACGACGCGTTCCTTGAGCGGGATGATCGCGTTGTCGGTAATGTGAATTTCCTCCGGACAGACTTCGGTGCAGCACTTGGTGATATTGCACAAGCCAATCCCAAGTTCGTCTTTGAGAAGTTCGGTGCGCGAGACGCCGTCGAGCGGATGCATTTCGAGCCCAGCCACCCGTACGAAGAAACGCGGCCCGCCGAATTCTTCTTTTTTGTCATGCTCGCGCAGGACGTGACAAACGTTCTGGCACAGGAAGCATTCAATGCATTTGCGGAATTCCTGCACCCGATCGATGTCCTGCTGATACATCTTCCATTCCACGCCGGGCTTGGGCTGGAATGGCGGAATCTTTTTATTGACTTTGTAATTCCAGGAAACATCCGTCACCAAGTCTTTGATCACCGGAAAAGACTTCATGGGATTCACGGTGATCGGCTTGTCGACCGGGAGAGAATCCATGCGAGTCTTGCAGGTCAGACGAGGACGTCCATTCACCTCAGCCGAGCACGAACCGCACTTGCCAGCTTTGCAATTCCAACGCACCGCGAGATCAGGCGCTTGATGACCCTGAATGTGGTGAATGGCGTCGAGCACCACCATGCCTGGAGTGATGGGCACGCGGTAGTCGACGGGTGCGCCGCCTTCTTTCGTGCCTCGAAAAATTCTTAGGGTTGCTTCAGCCATTGCTAAGCCCCTCTCACTTTTTCTCTTCTATTAGAGGTTTCAACTCGTCTGGCAACTCCGCAGTCGGCACCTGACGGAGATTCATGGTGTCGCCTTGCTTGGAAATCAGATTGTTTTGTTTGCCCCAGATCGCGTCGTAATTCGGGAAATCGATGCGGCTATGCGCGCCGCGACTCTCGCGTCGAGCCAACGCACTTTGGGCGACGGCACGGGAAACCGTCAGCATCGATCGCAGGTCGCGAGCCAGATGCCATCCCGGATTGAACAT
>DATBAX010000274.1:0-4141 GCA_036271275.1 Terriglobales bacterium | reverse complement strand
GCGAATTGTTCGTGTACGCTCATGCGATTGCCTTGCGCAGCGCCAGCAGTCCGGCGCGAATGCGAGTCTTGATGGTGCCCAGCGGCTCTCCAGTTTTCGCCGCGATTTCTGTATGTGTTAGTCCTTCAAAGTAAGCCATCTCCAAAGCATTTCGCTGCGGAAGAGACATGGCGCCGAGCGCTCCGCGAACTTTTTCCATCGCTCGTCCGCGTTCAGCGTCTCCAGCCATATCCGGTTCGACTGAAACAATCACATCGTCGATATCGGTTTCCGGACGCCGTTTTCTTAACGAATCAATCGCCCGGTTACGAGTTATTACAGCCAGCCACGGCGCAAGATTTCCCCGGCTCGAATCGAACAGCCCGGGATTTCGCCATAGCTGCATAAAAATTTCCTGAAGCACATCTT
Source organism: Terriglobales bacterium (assembly GCA_036271275.1). Taxonomy (GTDB): domain Bacteria; phylum Acidobacteriota; class Terriglobia; order Terriglobales; family Acidobacteriaceae; genus DATBAX01. Next base: position 3,733 of record DATBAX010000274.1, on the reverse strand, counting down.
CCGCGACGCCAGTGTCGCCCAGAACGCGCAAAGCCACGGAATACACGAGGGAGGAATAACGGTCGTACAGCACCGCCATCGCGCTCTCATCGCCGGAGCGAATCGCCATGACCAGCTTCACGTCCGGCGAAACTCCTTGTGACTCAATACTCGACAACGGCTGTCTCTTTCCTGTTTAGATTACGTTTAAGACACTGTAGCGGATTGCCTGTAGGACGTTGGTACTTTGGATTCAAAGACTTCGGCGAAACGATACAACTCTATAAGTCCCTGTCACTTATAGTTCTGTCATCCTGAGAGAGCGCTCTTTGCGAACGAAGGACCTCTGCATTTTGCGAGTGCCCAAAATTCATAGGTCCTTCGTTGGGAGTTCCCGGCTTCGCCGAGAACTCCACTGCCTCAGGATGACATTGGTATGAGGTGTTTTGTGGCACCCCGGGTACTCATTCCCGATTATTCACCGCCAACTGCCGCTCCCCCGCCGTCATCTGCTTCCACAAAACTTCGAGATCGCGGGTGATGCGGGCATTGTTGGGATCCTGATGCGATGCTTTTGCAAACCACCGATACGCAGTAGGCAAATCGCGGCCTACGCAATGTCCCGTGGCGTACATGGTGCCAAGCACGCTTTGCGCTTTTGGATTCGCACGTTGCGCGGACTCCAGCAAACTCCTCTGCGCCAGTCCACAGTTTTGCGGAACGCCGGCACTGCCGTACAAATATTTCTCCCCTTGCGCCTCCACCGGATCAATCTCCGGCGTGGGAGCTTCAGTGGGAACGGCGGCTGTTCTGGGGGCACGCGATGCTACAGCATGAGGCGTTGCTGCCGGCTTCTTAACAGGAATTGGCTTCACCGCAGCCGGAGGCGCTGCGGCTTGCTCGGTGGAATTTCCCGAGTCCGCCGGAGTCGCGGTGCTCGTCTGATCATCGGACGGGGTGGGCTGCGTTTTCGCTGCGTCAGTGCTGGGTGTGGATCCGGGCGGCAGATCGGTTTCCTGTGGAGAACCGTGAACCGGCGTCTTCGAAGCCGCGGGTTGTGAATCCGATGGAGTTGGTGCTGGCGTCGCGGAAGTATCCGGGGAAGTCTCCTGCGGATTTTGCGCCGGTGTACTGGGTGCGGTCACGACTGCCGGATGTGTCTGCGAGAAAAATCCGCTATGCCGCCAACGCCAAGCCAACATACCGACGGCCGCCAACAACAAAATAACCGCTACAACCAACCGTGTGCGTCCCGGCTGCGGTTCTTCTTCGAGCAGATAATCGAGACTGCGATCGGGATAAGGATTCTGGTCTTGTGACAATCCCAGAAATGACATGCCAGTAACCGGCATGGGTGCGCGTTCTTTTTCTCGCACTGGCTCTGGCTCTCGAACCGGTTCTCTCGCGGGTGTCATTGCGGGGAGAGGATGGCTGTTGATGGCGGCCGTTACAGGCCGCACTGGTTTTACTTCCGGCTCACTCGCCGATCCAACTCGAGGCAGCGCAATCCCACACATGCCGCAAAAGCGGTAGCGCTCTTCGTTCTCGTAAAAGCACTGAGGGCAGCGGACTGACATGGAAGTCACCATAATACGCATTTAGATGGCTAATTTGGGAATGACGTTACGAAGAAAGGCTTTAAAACACCAGGGACAGGAAGCGTCACCAAGCAGATCCTACGGCGATCTGGCGCAGTTTGATATGTTGACTCGTGTCAGGGCAGAGGCTTCAGCCCTGCCAATTTTGAGTGTGAATAGATTCACGCGCCAGGAGGCGCAACAGCTTAGGGCCGCGGGTTCCGGGCAGTGCGCCTGTCGGCGCGTGAAGCCACTCCTTACGATCGTGCGCGGCACGGCCAAAGGCCATGCCCTGACACGAACCGCGCTTCCCGCACCTTTACACCTTGCTTCCCAACGTGTTAACCTCAATATCGTTACAAACGAAAATCGAAAATCTAAACAGGAGTGCATCAGGTAAGTGCTAGCCAGAGAGCAAAAAAAATCCCTCATCGACCAGTACGGTACGCATGCTACCGATACCGGCAGCCCTGAAGTTCAAATCGCTCTGTTGAGCGAGCGTATTGGTCACTTGACGGAGCACTTCAAGACGCACCAGAAAGATCACGGTTCACGCCGCGGTCTACTCATGCTGGTCAGCAAGCGGCGTCGCTTGCTCGACTACCTCAAGATGTACGATTCCAATCGCTATAAAGGTGTGGTCACGAAGCTTGGTCTACGCAAGTAGTTTTGCGGACGATCACGTTTCACATGGAATCAATCTGCCGTCCCCGGACCGCGGATTCCCAATGAGGCAAACGGCAAACGTGCGTTCCCGGCCATCTGCAATCTTGCTCACTGGCGGCTATTGATCATTCGCTTATGATCAGTCTCGCATTATCCCATTCCGCGCAAACCTGCCCTCCTGGACACAAGGAAAACTCATGAAACAAGAAGTATCTGTTGAACTCACCGGCGGTAAAGTCATAAGCTTTGAAACTGGAAAACTGGCCAAACAGGCCCATGGCTCGGTCGTAGTCCGAAGCGGCGATAACACGGTGCTGGCCACCGCAACCGCCAATCCTGACCACCGCGAAGGCATCGATTTCTTTCCCCTTACCGTCGACTATCGCGAATATACCTACGCCGGCGGACGCATCCCCGGCGGCTTCATCAAGCGCGAAGGCCGTCCCAGTGAACGCGAAATTCTGACCAGCCGGCAAATTGACCGTCCGGTACGTCCTCTGTTCGCAGAGGGATTCAAGTGCGAAACCCAGGTCATCGCGTTCGTCCTTTCCGCGGACAACGAGAACGATCCTGACGTGCTCGGCATCAACGGCGCTTCGGCTGCCCTGACGATTTCTGACATTCCGTTCCTCGGCCCCATTGGCGCGGTTCGTGTGGGATTGGTCGATGGCGCATTCGTCATTAATCCGACCTATCCGGAAATGCGTGAGAGCCTGCTGAACATCATGGTCGTCGGCACCGCCGAAGGCATTGTGATGATCGAGTCCGGCGCGAAGGAAGTAAAAGAAGAGACCGTTGTGGACGCCATTGAATTTGGCCACAACGAAATCAAAAAGATTTGCGCCGCGATCAACGACCTGCGCGCCAAAGCCGGCAAGCCGAAGCGCACCGTGACGCCGCCGGAATTCGACCAAGCTTACTTTGACGACTTGAAGAAGCGCGTGGGCTCCGATTTGAGCGACCGTCTGGATACTGAAAAGCATCCGAAAGCGGAGAGCCAAAACCTCGTCAAGGAGTTGAAGAAATCGCTGCAAGCTGCGATTCCAGAAGACGATAAGGTTGGCCAAGCCAAGCTCAAGACCTACTACGAACATCTCCGCGAGCGCGTTTTCCGCGAGGAAGTGCTGGCCAAAAAACGCCGTCCCGATGGACGTGCGTTCGATAAGGTCCGCGACATTTGGGTGGAAGTCGGCGTTCTGCCCCGTACCCACGGATCGGCCGTCTTTACCCGCGGCGAAACGCAGGCCTTGGTCACCACGACCTTGGGCACCACTGACGACCGCCAGCGCCTTGAAACTTTCGAAGGCGAAGCCAAGAAGCGCTTCCTGCTTCATTACAATTTTCCGCCTTTCTCCGTTGGAGAAGTTCAGTTCCTGCGCGGTGCGGGCCGTCGCGAAATCGGTCACGGTGCATTGGCCGAGCGCGCGCTGTTTGCCGTTCTTCCCAGCGAGGAAGATTGGCCGTACACCATGCGCGTGGTCTCCGACATCCTCGAGTCGAACGGATCATCG
>DATBAX010000273.1:0-3392 GCA_036271275.1 Terriglobales bacterium | reverse complement strand
CCGTTGGAGAAATTGGGTTGGATTTTTATTACGATCATTCCCCGCGCGATGTGCAGCAAAATGTGTTTTTGAAGCAAATGGAAATCGCCAAAGCGGCGAAACTGCCGATTGTGATTCACTGTCGACCTTCCGAAGGCAGCGCGAATGCTTGGGACGACTGTTTGGGAATGATCGAGAAGGAATGGTCTCCCAGCGGGCTGGGCGGCGTTTTGCACTGCTTTACGGGGACATTGGCACATGCTCAAAAGGCGATTGATCTGGGATTTATGATTTCGTTCGCGGGAAATGTGACTTTTCCCAAGGCGCAGACGATTCGCGATGCAGCGAAAATGGTCCCGCTTGATCGGATGTTTATCGAGACCGACTCGCCATTTCTGGCTCCAGTGCCGAATCGCGGGAAACGCAACGAACCGGCATTTGTAAAGGAAACGGCGCGTCAAATCGCAGAGTTACGCGGCATTTCGACCGAAGAAGTCGGAGCACAAACTACCCGGAATTTCTACAAATTCTTTTCACTTCACGAAACCGCCAACTCCATTTAGCTTGTTAGGGTGCATCTTCCGCAACTGCGGAAGAATCTATAGGATAGAAGCTGACCATGCCTGAGAATACATTCGATGTCGTAAGCAAGCTCGACCTGACCGAAGTCAGCAATGCCATCCAGCACGCGCTGAAGGAAATCCATACGCGCTTTGACTTGAAGGATTCCAAGTCAAATATCGAGTTCAATGGCAAAGACGAAATCATGCTGCATTCGCTCGACGATTATCGGCTGAAAGCCGTCAACGACATTCTGCAAGCCAAGTTAGTAAAGCGGGGCGTGTCGCTGAAAGGCCTGACTTACGGGCCTATTGAACCCGCGGCCAGTGCGACGGCAAAACAGAAGGTCACCATGCAGCAAGGTATTCCGATTGAGAAAGCCAAACAGATCGTGAAGCTGATCAAGGAATCGAAGAAAAAAGTGAATGGCTCAATCCAGGGAGATCTGGTCCGAGTCAGCGGCAAAGATCGCGATTCCCTGCAGGACACGATCGCTTTCCTGCGACAACAAGATTTAGGTATCGATTTGCAGTTCATTAATTTCCGGTCGAATTGAAGTTGCCCGAAACGCACGCCTCTATCGCGTGAGAACAACATGAAACACAAATTGAGTCTCTCCGACGCCATGAACGGGAAAGAGTTCTTCGAGATGTTGCGCGAAGATCTCGCCGCGATCGAGCGGGAATTCGGGCGGGACACGGTTTCCGGCGTCGAAGCTATCACCGAAATCGGCGAATATTTGCGCAATGGCGGCGGCAAACGTATTCGCCCGGCGTTGCTCTTGCTCTCTTCCAAACTTCTCAATTATCAGGGACGCGGCGCTATCCGCCTCGGCGCGGTGGTAGAAATCATCCACACAGCAACTCTGGTTCATGACGACATCATCGACGAAGCCCAACTCCGGCGCGGACGTCCGGCGGCGAATACGCAGTGGGGAAATTCCAAATGCGTCCTCGCCGGCGACTGGCTCTACATGCAGGCTTTCAAGGTCGCGGTGCAGGAACGAAATTTTCGCATTCTCGACACGCTGATCGAATTGACCCAGCAGATGGTCGAAGGCGAATTGCTTCAGATTGAAAAGCTAGGCAAGCTAATTTCTCTGGACGAACATTTTAATCTCATTTTCCGCAAGACCGCCTGCCTGTTTTCCGTCTGCATGCGCATGGGCGCGATTCTTGGCGGCGCCACTCCGGAGCAGGAAGAAAATCTCGCACAGTACGGACGCGATCTCGGCATGGCATTCCAGATTGTCGACGACGTGCTCGATTTGACTGCGTCGGAAAGAGTTCTGGGAAAGCCGGTGGCCAGCGATCTGCGTGAGGGCAAAGTCACGATGGCGGTGATCCACGCGCTGGAACGTTGCACCAAACCCGAACGTAAGCTGATCGAGACGGTCGTCCGCGAAAGAGCGTTTGATGGGGTCACGCACAAACAGATTCTTGAAGTGCTCAACCGCTACGGGTCCCTGGAAGCAGCTCACGCCTGCGCCATGAAGTATGCTGAACTGGCGCGAAACGCCATTTGCAGTTTCCCCGACACTGAAATCAAGCGGGCGTTGTTGTGGGCCCCCGAATTTGTGGTGGCGCGGGAAAAATAAATCAGCTTCCAGCCGCTAGCTCCTGGCTATAAGCCCATAGCTAGCACCTTCTTCTTTTTCCTACTGGCAACCTCCCGGAAACTTTCCACATCCGAACATCCGATTAGCTACTTGCCTCGTACACACAGTGGGAGTTTAATTCAGTCGGAGCTTAGAAACTCCAAGGAGATTGTCTATGAAGAAATTAGTGGTTCTCGCAATGGCGTTATCAATGATTCTTGGCGTCTCAGCCTTCGCCCAGGACACCATGAAGGCAGACGATTCAAAGATGGCCCCCGCGGCTCCTTTGAAGAGCATCAAGGGCACGGTGAAACAGGATGGCGATAAGATCACTTTCGTGACCGACAAGGACATGAAGTCATGGGACGTAAAGAATCCCGAGACCCTCAAGGACCATGTTGGACACCACGTTCTGTTGAGCGCTCACATCTATGCGGACACGAGCTCCATCCACGTAATGAGCGTGAAGATGCTCAAAACCGACAAGATGTAAATCTGAAACAGATTCAGGGTCCCGGGGCGGCGGAAACGCCGCCCTTTTTGCGTCCGCATACGATCTGAGAAATCTCTGTTCGGAACCATACAGTCATCCAGCTTGCAAGCTGCTATCGTCGGTGCTATAACTCAGCCGTTAGCCCTTTTCGCTGTAGGGGTGCGACATGAATAACCACGACGAACCTCTTCTTTGTTCCATCTGCAACCAATCCATCAGCCTGGAACTGGATCGCTGCACCGATGAAGCTGGAAAATCGGTGCATGAACTTTGTTATCTGCGCAAAGTCGTACCCATCACGCAGGACAAAGCGCGTCCGCTAGCAAACCTTCCGCGTCGCAAATCAAAAATGGTTTCGTAGCGTTACTGTAATTTGAGGCGTGGAAGTCCTTTATACTGCCGGTGATGGCTCCGCATAAAGAAATCGAAGTCAAATTTCGCATCGCTGATATTCGCGCCCTCAGCCGTGCCCTACGGACAGCCGGATTCCGGCTGGTCACGAAACGTACCCACGAGATGAATACTCTTTATGACCTTCCGGATTCTCCGCTGCGAAAGCGAGGAGAGCTGTTGCGGCTGCGCAAATATGGGTCGCAATGGATGCTCACTCACAAAGCCAAGGGGAGCACTGGACGTCATAAATCCCGGGTGGAAACCGAGACCAGAATCGATGACGGCATAAAGTTGGATTCCATCCTGCACGCTCTGGGATTTGCGCCAACATTCCGCTATGAGAAATTTCGTGCTGAGTGGAGCGATGGA
>DATBAX010000272.1:0-8738 GCA_036271275.1 Terriglobales bacterium | reverse complement strand
GCGGTGATTTTCTGGGCTGCGCCAATCACTCAGGAAGATGCGGAGTTGGTCGCTATTACTTGGGCCGTTCGCATCGCCGCGCCGGCGGGGGCGATGCTGCTGATCAGGCACGTGCTGGGAACGTCAAAAGAACCCTCTTTGCGGCAACTATTGAAGACAGTTTCGTGCGCGGCCGACACCGTCTGTCCATTTTGCAAAACCCCACTGATAAGCGGACCGCATTGGTCTTGTCCTGCTTGCGGCGCGGTGAGGCGCTAGTCCCGTAGAAAATAGCGCGGCAATGAAGCTCCGGTTCTTTTTGTCCCGGCCCTGCTTTACACTGACAGTTTGAATCACGACCCTCAACCATGGATTGAGCAATTGCGCGCGGGCCATGTCCGCGCTCTGGCTCGTGCGATCAGCGTTGTCGAGAACCGTGATACCGGATGGTCGGAACTGCTCAAGACTTTATTTCCGCATACTGGTCATGCGCGTGTGATTGGTCTTACCGGCTCGCCGGGAGCGGGGAAGAGCACACTCGTCGATCAGTTGGCGCGGCATTATCGCAAAGACAATCGCACGGTGGGCATTATTGCGGTCGATCCTACCAGTCCGTATACCGGGGGCGCGATTCTTGGCGACCGGATTCGCATGCAGGAACATTTCGCCGATCCTGGAATTTATATTCGAAGCATGGCGACCCGCGGATCTTTGGGTGGATTGGCCCGCACGACGGCCGATGTCGCAACCGTGCTGGATGCTTCCGGACGCGATCTGGTTCTGATTGAAACTGTCGGCGTCGGTCAGGATGAAGTGGATATTGTGCGGCTGGCTGACATCACGGTGGTGATTCTGGTGCCGGGCATGGGCGATGATGTACAGACGATCAAAGCCGGCATCATGGAGATTGCCGACATTTTCGTCATCAATAAAAGCGATCGTGAAGGCGCTGAACGAGTGGAACGCGAAATCAGGGCACTGCAATCGTTGGCCATTCGCAGCGATCAGTGGACGCCGCCGATTGTGAAGACCGTGGCGAGCGAGGGAACCGGAATCGGTGAACTGGCCGACGCGATTTCCGGATACGAAGCTTATCTACAGAAGGAAAATCTGGTTCTGAAGCACAATATTCAAAACTGGCGGGAACGATTGGTCGAAATGTTGCGAGACTCGCTGCTCGATCTGGCGCGCGAACAAGTGGGCGGCGACAATTTGTCACGCTATGCCGCCGAGATTGCCGAACATAAGCGGGACCCGTACACGCTGGTCGAGGAAATTGTCGGCAAGTTGGGAAAGGGCAACTGATGTTTACCATTGACCATCTCGGAATTGCGGTTAAGTCTTTGGCAGTGTCGAAAAGCTTCTACGAAAAATTGGGATTGAGCATCTCTCAAGAGGAAGTCGTGGAATCCGAGCAGGTGCGGTTGGTGATGGTTCCGTTGGGCGATAGCCGGCTGGAATTGCTGGAGCCTACGTCGGAGACTTCGCCGGTGGCGAAGTTTATCTCTAAACGCGGGGAAGGATTGCATCACGTTTCTTTGCGCGTGCCGGATTTGACTGCTGTCGTGGAAAAGCTTAAACGAGACGGCGTGCGGTTGGTTTCCAATGAAATCAAAGTTGGGGCGGGCGGGCATCGTTATGTCTTCGTGCATCCGAATAGTGCCGGTGGTGTGCTGCTGGAACTAGTAGAAGCAGATTAGTTCAAGGCTGGCCACGGATCTTCACGGATTCGCGCTGATAAACCAAAAATAGCTTTTTCAAATCTCATGATCCTTTTGGCTGTGGACTCTTCGGATAAGAATGGCAGCATTGCTCTGGCTCGATGCGGGCCTGCTGCAGTCTGCGATGTGCTTGAAGTGGTGCAGCTTGCCGGGGGAACTTTTTCTGCGCAACTGGTTCCGCAGATTGCGGCCTTGCTCGGCAATCATAGACACGGCAAAGAGGACATCGGGGCGTTCGCGGTGGTCTCAGGGCCGGGATCTTTTACCGGGCTTCGAATTGGTCTCGCCGCCGTAAAAGCTCTGGCTGAAGTCCTGGAGAAGCCCATTGCAGCTGTGTCGTTGCTGGAAGCGATTGCGACTGTAGGCGGATTTCAGGGACGAGTTCTGTCGGCGCTCGATGCGGGACGGAACGAAGTTTACGTTGGAGAATATGAAATTGGCGTGGTGGCGAGGCGAATCGACGAAAGACTGGTAACGCAGGCTGAATTGATCACAATCGCAAACGGTCTCACCATGATTACTCCGGACAAGAAGTTGGCCGATCTCGCGCAAACCGCGGGCTTGTCGGTGGAAGAAATCCCGCGGCCTGGAAGTGATGCCGTCGCTTCAATCGGCTGGAAGAAAATTCTGTCGGGCGAAATCGTTTCTCCTGAAATGTTGGATGCCAACTACATTCGCCGCATGGATGGAGAAATCCTGGTCAAGGCGCATTAAACAAAGAGAAACATTTTGCCGATTCGTCTCGCTACTCCCGCTGACATCCCGGCCATCATCGATTTAGCAAATCGCTCTGCGAGCGCGGCCCATTGGTCGGTCGAGCAATATCACCAGCTTTTCAGCAACAAAATTCCTCGCAGAGTGGTGCTGGTAAGCGACGAGCAATCTGAAGTGCATGCGTTTCTCATTGGGCGCGTTCTCGATCACGAATGCGAACTGGAAAATATAGTAGTCTCCGATTCGCGGCGTCGACGCGGCACTGGAAAAATGCTGCTTCAAGAATTTCTTGCGGCCTCTGGCACGGAAGGTGCCGCAGTGGTTTTTCTTGAGGTCCGCGCGTCTAACATTGCTGCCAGAACTCTTTATAAAAGTTGCGGGTTCATCGAGAATGGCCGTCGACCGGGCTATTACAGGGAACCTGCTGAAGATGCAATTCTTTATCAAAAGTCTCTTATGTAATGCATCATCCTCAGGGCAAAAGGCTGTCTCATTTTGCAAAATAGTATTTTCTCCCAGGGCATTGAAGCGAGATTTCGTGTGTGTTAGCTTAGGGGCTCATACGGCAGTCGAATCTCCGCAGGGGAGGTCTGCTTGATGCAGGTTTCTAACGATCAACTTATGGCGACTCACGAAGAATTCCGCAAATTAGCGCACGAACATACGCAATATGAGTTGCGTCTCGATTCACTCACCCAAAAAAGATTTCTGACTGACGACGAGAAATTAGAAGAAGTTCGATTGAAGAAACTCAAGCTGCGACTCAAAGATCAGATGGAAGGCATTGCGCGGCAATACCGGCAAGAGCTCCATCACAACCAAGTCGCCTAAGAGCCAACGTCCAATGGAAGGCGGCATTTGCCTCTAGCGGCATTGCCTACTCCAAACTACGGCGCGAGTGAGCGCCTTTTTTTATTGGCGTTTCACATGAAAGGCTAATCCGTTCGGTAAGCCTGCACTATAATCCTAAGTAACTCCCCATGGTTCCTGACGGCTACTATTACGCGCTGCCTCTTTTGCTCGCAAGCGCATTGGTGGGATGGCTTGCCAATCCGCTTTGGGCTTTGCCTGCAATTTTGTTGGCGGTGTTTTTTTTATGGTTTTTTCGCGATCCGCAAAGGACGGTCCCGGATGGGACTGGATTTGTGGTGTCACCCGCCGACGGTAAAGTCACCGACGTCTCGCCCGTTACCATTGAGGGAGTCCGCCTCACTCGCATCAGCATTTTTCTGAACGTTTTCAACGTGCATGTGAATCGCTCTCCGATCGCAGGAGTGATTCGCGACGTCCGCTATCAAAAGGGCAAGTATTTGAATGCGATGAACGAAGCCTCCGCAGACCAGAACGAACAGAATATTGTGACCGTGGAAGGTGAAGGACTGACCGTCGTGTTCAAACAAATCGCAGGCTTATTGGCGCGGCGGATCGTATTTAACAAAAAAGTCGGCCAACTGGTGGAGCGCGGAGAACGAGTGGGCCTGATCAAGTTTGGATCGCGAGTCGATGTTCTGCTGGATGCTTCCGCCCACTTGCACATACAGATTGGCGATCATGTGAAGGGCGGATCGAGCGTATTGGCCTCGGCTCAGAGCGTTTCGCGTCAAATGGCAGGAATGGGCGCTGAGCACTCCGGGCAGGAAGTGCGGTAATGGAATCCGAAGCTGCGGATTTTCCAAAACGCCGTCACGAGGACAAGCCTCCAAAGAGGTTACGCAAAGGCATGTACATTTTGCCTTCGCTGTTTACCACGGCGAACATTGCGGCCGGGTATTACGCCATCCTGCAGGTTACGCACGGAACGGTTGCCGATCATGCTCACTTCGACAATGCAGCCAAGGCCATTGGGTTCGCGGTCCTATTCGACGGACTCGATGGCCGAATTGCTCGCATGACTGGAACGAGCAGTGATTTTGGCCGCGAATTGGATTCGCTGGCGGATGTCATCACGTTCGGCGTAGCTCCAGCGTTGCTTGCCTGGATGTGGGGATTCCGTCAGTTGCCGCCGGGGATGCTGTCTTCCCAGGAGATGGTAGGGAAAGTCGCGCAGTTCGGGGCCATTGCTAGCTTCTTATTCTTAGTTGCCGGGGCGAGCCGCCTGGCGCGCTTCAATATTGTGTCGAATCCGCAGCCTTCGAATCCGGGTCGTCCGGGCAAGAAATATTTTGTTGGGATGCCGATTCCCGCCGGTGCTGGAGTCATCGCGGCGGTGGTGCATTTTTCCGGAGGCGATCCCCTGGTGTGGTGGGGCAGCGCCATCACCTGGATGTTGATTGTGGTTACAGCGGCGTATCTGATGGTGAGTACCTGGCGTTTTTATAGTTTCAAAGATATCGATTTTAACCGCAGACAACCGTTTCGAGTCATCGTTCTGCTCGGCCTCCTGATTGCCAGTATTTGGGTTTTCTCACGCCCCGTCTTGTTTATTATCGCGTTGACCTACATGTTTTCTGGCGTGTTTTGGCGCTTGCAATGGGTCTTTCGGCGCAAGCGTAATCCACCGCCTCCGACCTACAAGGAGGCGTCGCAAATTTCATGAGTTCGAATTTCAAGCCTGTAGCCGTTTCTCATCCGGAGCCGACGCGCGGAGGAAGTTTTTATCGCCTCGCCATTGTCGGCGCCGGCTCTCTGAAGGGAAAAGAAGTTGCGGAAGTACTCAACGATCGCAATTTCCCGTCTCTGGATGTCAAGTTGCTCGACGATGATGAGTCGCTTGGCAAGCTGGAAGCGGTGAAGGACGAAGTGACTTTCATCCAAAGCGTACGTACCGAACAATTCCATAAGACCGACTTTACGTTTTTTGCGTCCGATCCCGACTCCACGCGTAAATACTGGAAAGTCGCGCGCGACGCCGGAAGTGCGATTGTGGATCTTTCCTACGCTCTGGAAGACGAGCCGAATGCTTCCGTGCGCTCACCGTGGGTGGAGCGGCAACTGGGTCAACTGCAAGCGCCGGATTTGCAACCCGGCCCGGCCGTCGTAGCGCATCCTGCGGCTGTGGTGCTGGCGCTTCTGCTGCTGCGAACGCAGAAAATGGGACCGGTTCAGCGGGCGGTGGCGACAGTGTACGAGCCTGCGTCCGAGCACGCACAAAAAGGCATGGACGAATTGCACGAGCAGACCGTGAACCTGCTTTCGTTCCAACCGTTGCCAAAAAATATTTACGATACCCAAGTGGCTTTCAACATGGTTGCGCGTTATGGCGAGCAATCCGTGCCGGCGCTGGCGACGATTGAGCGTCGTGTGATGCGGCACTATAAACAAATTGCGGCCAAGGATGCGCCGATACCGTCGCTCTTGCTAGTGCAGGCGCCTATTTTTCATGGACACGCTTTTTCGGTACACATCGAGATGCAGCAGGCGATCGACATTTCCAAAGTGTCGGAGGTTTTGGCCGGCGAACATGTGACCATCACGCTCGCAGCCGAGGATGCTCCCAACAACGTGAATGCCGCTGGACAGAACAATATTCTGGTCTCGATTGTGCCGGACGCCGGCAATGCGAATAGTTTCTGGCTATGGGCGGCCTCGGACAATCTGAGAATCGCCGCCTCTGGCGCGGTGGAATGCGCGGAATCCATGGCGGCAACTCGCCCTAAGGGAAAGATTCAGTGATGCGCCTCGCGCTGCCAGTTTTCCTTTGCCTGGTTAGCGCGGGATGTGGTTATCACACTGCCGGTCACACGGTTTCGATTCCAGAGAACGTCCGCACCATTGCCGTTCCCGCCTTTGCCAGTCAAACGCAGACATTCAAGATTGAGCAGACCCTCACCAAGTCCGTGGTTAGAGAAATGGTGACCCGCACTCATTACCACATCATTAATGAAGAGAACGGCGAGGCGGATGCTACTCTTCATGGGACCGTGCTATCCACCTACGCTTCGCCGCTCACCTACGATTCAAAGACCGGACGCGCTGCCAGCGCGCTGATCGTAGTGACCATGAAAGTCTCGCTCACGGACAAGAACGGCAAGGTCCTCTATCAGAACCCTTCTTATTTGTTTCGCGAGCAGTATGAAGTATCGAGCGATCTGGCTACGTTTTTTGAAGAAGACTCGCCGGCGTATCAGCGATTGTCGCGGGATTTCGCACAGACCCTGGTGTCGAATATCCTGGAGGGCTTCTGAATATGGAGGGCTTCTGATGCGGGCGTTTGCGCAGGCTGACCGCTTCGTTTCTGAAGTCGAGGCTCATAAGCTGAAGCCTGCTTATCTATTTGTCGGCGATGAAGTATTCTTCCGCAAACGCTGCCGCGAAGCCATTCTGCAACATCTTGTACCCGCCGATCTTCGCGACTTCAGCATGTTTGATTTTGATCTATCCGAAACGGATTTGGTGGAAGTCCTCGACCGTGCCCGGACGCCCTCGCTCATGGCGCCGTTTCAGGTTTTCTTTGTTCGCGGCGTGAAGAATCTTTTCGGACGTGGTTCGAACGACGAGAAACTTTCTTCCATTGAACAATACTGCAAAGATCCCAATCCTGATGCAGTGCTGATCTTTGTTGCTGACCACATCAGCATTCCAGCCGACGCGCGCCGCATGGACATGACCGACAAGGAGCGCTACGAGCGCATCCGCGAAACCATGGGCCAGTACTGCACTATCGTGGAGCTTGCGCGGGTTGAGGAGAGTGAAGCGGTACGCTGGATCGGCGAATACGGATTGACTCGCGACGTAAAGATCGACACTGACGCAGCCCGCGAACTCGTCGACGCCTTGGGCGGCGACATGATGATGATCTCGAATGAACTTGAAAATCTGATGCTCTACGTCGGAGAGAAAAAGCGCGTCACTCTCGGCGATGTCGAGACCATGGTGCTGGCAGCCAAACAACGTTCGTTGTATGAACTGACTGATGCGATCTCGTCCAAAGACCGGGTGCGCGCATTGGAAATGTTGGACTCCATGCTGAACGTCGGCGATGGTGACGAGGCTGCCATTGGACATCTCTACATGCTGGCCAAAACTTTCCGCCAGATGCTGGTGATTCTCGAACGCAATGTCCGCGACCAACGCATGTTATGGGCGGCGCTCTGGCAGGGATTCCGCGTGCCTCCGTTTGCCGCCGATGACATTATCAAGCAGGCGCGACGTTACAAATCGAAACGTGAATTGACGCGTGCGATTCGCTTGGTGGCAAAAACCGATCTGGCGCTGCGCTCGAATCCTCCAAGCAAACGCATGATGCTGGAAAAATTAGTTCTCGATCTAACCGCCGAACCCAGACCCGAATCGGAGTGGATGCAGGAAGAATTGCCGGTTTAAGTGAGCGGCACTTCTGGCTGCCGCAGTTTTCGTCCATGAACCGCACACCCTTGTCATTCCGACGCGGAGCGAGGCATCTCCTGCTTACCCGCCGCCAGTACAAAGAGATTCCTGCCTACGCAACGGTTCGGAATGACAATGGGGTATAAAGCAAAACGGCAAGCCCAAAGGCTTGCCGTTTCTGTTTAGCTAGAAGCTAGAAGTTAAATTACTTCAACGCCTTCACACGCACGCTCAGCCGTGACTTATAGCGCGACGCTGTGTTCTTGTGGATAACGCCCTTTTGGATTGCCTTGTCCAGTGCGGATACGGTCTCGCGGAAAACCTGCTCGGCGTTCTTCTTGTCGCCCTTTTCCAGACCCTCGCGCAGTTCGCGCAATGCGCCTCGCAGTTGGGAGGTGTTGCTGCGATTGCGGGCGGTGCGCTTTTCAGTCTGACGGGCGCGTTTGATCGCCGAAAAATGATTTGCCATGTGCGACAGTTACCTTCGTTTCTAAGGGTATCTCGATTAGAGATGTTCCGGTGGGTACCGAATAGAGTATTTTACGGGAGCGACTGCCACAGGTCAAACGCAGGTCAAAATGGTAATGCGTCAGGTTGAAACGAGATTCGTGTCAGGACACGGCTTTTCAGCCGTGTCGAAAGAAAAGCAACAGAAACAGGCTTTAGCCGCTGCAGTTCAACAGACAGCCCCAGCGGCTGAAGCCGTTCAGGAAGATGGCTTGGGCGGCATCGCTGAAGCGAAGCCCTGACACGAATCTCTTAATCCGCACCTTTTAGAATTGCACCACAGGTCAAACCCATATGCCGGACGCCCTTTCGCGCCTCAAAATCCTGATCGACTCGAACACGCCCATTGTCGTGGTCGAAACCGTCGAGGAAATGCATGCCGTGCGGCTGGTACGGGCCGCCTGTGCATCGCTGAATCTTGCAGCGTTCGAGTGGAGCATCGCGTCGGGCTTGGCCCGCTGTGGCAGTGATGGAGCGCCTCAGGTGCTCACCGATACTTATAGCAACGCCACCGGGCACGATTCTACCGATATGGCGGCAAAAGCGATCTAC
>DATBAX010000271.1:0-1955 GCA_036271275.1 Terriglobales bacterium | reverse complement strand
GAGTAGGGAAGTCGGCGGAGGCCACTTCTTTTACAGAGTTAGAGCTCACTTCAACATTATACGGACATCTACCAGGTGCCGTAGCGGTAGCGTTGAGGACGTTGCGGCAGGAGCTTGACCAGCACGATGCCAGCGAGGAATCCGCCGACGTGGGCCCAGAAGGCTATGCCTCCGGATTGGCCGTAGGCAGCCATGCGAGTTGTGGCGCCGCTGAAAAATTGCAGCGCGAACCAAAATCCCAGCATGGCCCAGGCGGGCAAATAGAAGAAAAAGATTGGCGGAAACCAGGTGAAAACCCGGGCCCGCGGATACAGAATGAAATACGCCCCCAGCACACCAGCGATCGCGCCACTGGCACCCACCGTCGGAACACGAAGGTGAGGGGTGAGAATTACCTCGGCGGTCGCGGCCGCGATTCCACTCAACAAATAAAACGCAAGATACCGGCTATGTCCCATGTGATCTTCAATGTTGTCCCCAAAAATCCACAGAAACCACATATTGCCGATCACGTGCAGCCAATTGCCGTGCAGGAACATCGAGGTTAGGAAGGGAAGTAGTACCGAAATCAGGTCGAGATCGCCAGTGCCGTTAAAAAATCCGGTGACGTGGGAAGGAGTAAATCCCAACTGGAAAGCGAGAACTTGGGAGCTTTGTGGGTCCAATGTGGATTGAAACAAATAAATAAGCAGGTTCAGCCCGATAAGAAAATACGTCACATACGGCGTACTGAACCGAGGCTGGTCGTCGCGAAGGGGAATCATGCGGGGTCCGAGAGAATCCTGATCTGGTAGATTAGTACGTGCAGGAACACTCCCCCGTTCCACAGACTATCAACTTACCAGATTCTTCGCTCACCCAATGCCTATGAATGGTGTTCTCATTATCGATAAGCCCGCCGGTTTTACTTCGCATGATGTCGTCCATCGAGTGCGGCGGATTCTGCAAGAGCGCTCAGTCGGGCACCTGGGGACGTTGGATCCGCTGGCCACGGGCGTGCTCCCGCTGGTTACTGGAAGCTTTACTAGGCTGGCGCAGTTTTATACCACCTGCGAAAAGACTTATGAGGGCGTGATTCGGTTTGGATTCGCTACCGACACTTATGACGCGGAAGGCGAGGCGACCAGCCCCGCGCAGAACGTAACCGTCTCGCTCGACCAATTGCGCGAGCTTTCGCGGAAGTTTCTCGGAGTGATTGAGCAAATGCCTCCGGCGTTTTCGGCCAAGAAAATCAATGGCGTGCCGGCCTACAAGTTGGCACGCAAAAATCAAGAGGTTGCGCTGAAGCCGGTGCAGGTGGAGATTAAGGAATTTGAAATCCTGAATGCCGACGGCGAGCGCGCCAGCTTTCGTGCTCGCGTGGCATCGGGAACGTATATGCGTTCCGTTGCCCACGACATGGGACAACAAATCGGGTGCGGCGCGCACCTCGAAGCCTTGCGGCGGACCAGCGTCGGCGAATTTGAAATCGCCAATGCGTACACGCTCGAGAAACTGGAAGCGGCGGCACATGGGGATGATCTGGACGAAGTATTCATTCATCCCCGCACGCTGCTGCCAGAATTCCCTGCGGTAACTGCAAATGAAGAAATGGCCGCCCGCATTCGAAACGGGCGAGCAGTGAATCTGCCGGAACTTTCTACGGCCCGCCAGGTAAGAGTATTTTGCGGGCAAAGGGAACTGATCGCCATCGCCACTCGCGTGGCTGGGACCCTGTTTCACGCCAAGATCGTGCTCGCCGGGGAGCCAGCGCGACAGTTGACTGGTTCGGGCCGGCGCTAGTTATGGCAGCATGGGCGAGCAGCAAGGCTTCTCGACCGGCTTCGGTTCCATCAATTCGACCCGGGTGAAGTTGGGATCGTACAAATTAAACTGCCATTTGCCGTCGCGGCCGACTTTAGGTTTTTCGGTGGCTTTGTATCCATTCTTGATGGCAATCTCATAGCCGGCTTTTA
>DATBAX010000270.1:0-8100 GCA_036271275.1 Terriglobales bacterium | reverse complement strand
CGGCGCCCGAGTTGTTCCAGTGCCGAGCCCAGTATCAGCCTTGGCTTGAGAACCTCTGGCAACAGGAAGACGGATTTTTCGAGCGCTGTCACAGCTTCTTCGGCATGGCCAGACGTGTAGAGGCTTAGGCCAACCAAATAGTAGAGTTCGGCGGATCCAGGCTCGAGCTGGAGAGCGGAGCGAAAAGCGTCGACGGCACAATCGTATTGGTTATGGTCCCCGAACCAGTTGCCGAGTGCGGTGTAGGTCTCTGCATCCGGATGAGCATGAACCTTGGCTTGCAGTGCGGGTGGACCGGCGCACACTTCCGCGAAGCAGGGAATCGTCGCCAGGCAGAGCACGAACGCCAGCCCGCATCTGATGATTTTTGGATGCATGAACAGAACCTTGACCCAATGGAACTCGGCTTCCCGAAGGATAACGGAGCCGTTGGGAGACCTGCAAGCACCTCATTGGCACATCTAGGATCAAATTCATAAACCACAAAGGACATTAAGTTTCACGAAGGTAGATCTCATGAGGATTTCCGTCGTGAAACTTAGTGTCCTTATGTGGTCGCAATGTTGGAGCAATCCGCGGGGATGGGTACAATCATCCACCAAGAAGGATTCGATGCCGAGCTCTAGCCATTTTTTGACCCAAAGAAAAAGAAGAGTTTGGATCACAGCCCTCGTATCGACCCTGCTCGCGATACCGGCTGTGCTCATGGGCAAAGCGCACTCTCAGGAACCCGGAGCAACGCGCGCCACTACCTCTCCGAAAAAACCACCACCCCGCGTATCTTATGCCGGCGATGAAGTGTGCCGCTCCTGCCATCAGGAAAAGGGGAAGACGTACCTGCAAACATCTCATCACTTGACCTCGCGCTTGCCCAGCGAGCATGCGATGGCCGGGAAGTTCACTCCCGGAGACAATATTCTCAAGACGGCGAATCCTTATTTGCATTTCGAGATGAGCGTTAACAAGGCTGGATATTTCCAGACTGCGGTCGAGGACGTTTCGTCCACCAAAAAGTTTTCGCGCACCGAGCGCATCGATATCGTGACTGGTTCCGCGCGCAAAGGACAGAGTTATCTGTTTTGGAAAGGTGACCAGCTTTTTCAGTTGCCGGTGACTTACTGGACCGCGACGGACAGCTGGGTCAATAGTCCGAGTTACCCCGATGGTTCTCCCCATTTCGATAAAGCGATTATTCCTCGATGCCTGGAGTGTCACGGCAGTTATTTCGAATGGCTTCCGCCGCCGGTAAATCGGTACAACAAAACGAGTTTAGTGTTGGGCATCACTTGTGAGAGGTGCCACGGGCCCGGCCGCGCCCATGTAGCATTGAATCGCTCGAAGTCGCCGCCGCACGCGGGCCAGTCGCAAGCGATCGTCAATCCGGCTTCGCTTTCGCGAGACCGCCAACTCGATGTTTGTGGCTTGTGCCATTCGGGCGCGGGAGCTCCCATCGAGCCCTCATTATCGTTCGTTCCCGGAGATGTGCTCGACGACTATATTTACATTCCCTACGCCAGCGACGACACAGTCGTGGATGTTCACGGAAGTCAG
The DNA here is from genome assembly GCA_036271275.1 of Terriglobales bacterium. Classification (GTDB taxonomy): domain Bacteria; phylum Acidobacteriota; class Terriglobia; order Terriglobales; family Acidobacteriaceae; genus DATBAX01. The sequence goes on along the minus strand of DATBAX010000270.1, from coordinate 6,549 downwards.
GTGCAGTTGTTAAAGCGAAGCCGCTGCTTCCAATCCAGCGCAAATATGACGTGCACTACGTGCCATGATGTTCACACCGTGGAACGAGACGCGGCCGCGTTCTCGCCACGATGTCTGAGCTGCCATCAGCCTAAACAGTGCGGCGAATATCCAAAGATGGGTGAGGAGATCGCCAAGGACTGCGTGAATTGCCACATGCCTTTGCAGGAATCCAAAGTGTTGTTTTCCAATACCGGCGGGAAGAAAATCGTGCCGATGGTCCGGAACCACAGGATAGCTGTTTATGGGAAAAGTCAGTAGGACAGCTACTAGCCAAAACCCTAGGCAATCCGTCGGCAGTTAGCTGCTTTTTTAATGGCCATTTACGCGCGAAGGTCATCGGGAGAATTCATACCTAAAGCCCTCGGTAGTCCATCGAAGAAGTAGCTAGGAGCTAGCAGCTAGAAGCTTTGTTTCAATTTGGATACGCGTCGCCGGGTTTCACCACTCGAATCTCATGGTCAGCAAATACCATATGCCCGTCGGGTAGAGTCACTTTCGGCATGTGGCAGCTCGCGCAATCGGACTTGGCGACGGGACACGCTTTCGCATCCGCGGGAGGAAGCGACGCCGCACGCGTTGACGATGCATGGCACGCCAGGCACTTCGAATCGTAGGCCGCCGTTTCTCGAACAACATCCTGGTGAGGGTCATGACAAGCAATGCAACTAATACGTGGATCGACGCCGTTGAAACACTTGCTATTGGCCAGACGGTAAGGCTGGAACCGAACGCTGACCACGCCACGCCAGTGACTTCTCACCACGAGTTCCCACGAGCGATGACACTGGCCACAGAAATTCGACAGGTCTTCGGACGACAACTGCTTCAGCTTTTTCGGAGCGGTATCGAATTGCCCTTGAATGGCGTCCACCAGATGAGCGCTTGCTCCCTCGTGACAATGTTCGCAAGTTAAGCCTGGTTCCAAACCGGTGAGATTCAGCTTGCCGTGCGGAGAAGAATTGCTGGTGTGGCAACCGAAGCAGGCTTGGGTGTCGGTGTCGGTCAGAGGACGGCCCATGGCTTCGTCAATCGTGTGAGGAACGACGCCTTCGTCGCCCGTCGTGATATCGAGAGCGCCGATTTGCGGATAATAACTCACCAGGCTTTCGTAGCGTTTGCCATCGCGTTCCAGAATCCAGGTCTGCGCGCCTTCGCCGAAACTCCAGAGAATGGGCAACGAAATCGTGTGCGTTCCGTCGGTGACGCTGTAGGTAATCTTTTCATTCTGGGTTTCGACTGTGTAGCTGTATGTGCCTTTGTGAAAAGTCAGTTTCGGATGCGCCTTCAGAGCAACATTGGCGTCGGGCAGTAAAAGTGCGCGTCCCATCGGGGTACGAGGTTGGGTTGAAGATTGGGCAGCGTGACAACTGGCGCAGGCGGCCGCGCGATTGGCCTGCGGCACCTGCGCGAACGCCGCCGCACATGCGATCCAAAGTAGAGCGCTCGTTAGTAATTTAAGGTTGCGCAATCGGTGGAGAGTCATTCTTCGTTAGCTGCAAACATTGCAGACGCTCCCGCCTGGCATCGTCTGCACGACCCGATTTCGAATAAGCTTTGGCCAGCGCGAGATGAGTTTCGAGATTGTCAGGTTCTAGCTGCAGCGCTTTTTCTAAATGTTCTATGCCGCCTTTTAGATTTCCAGTTTCAACGCTCGACCGCCCGAGCACCAATTGTGCCATGGGTAGGGCGGGCTGCTCTCCTACTGCTTTTTCTGCGTTCGGAAGAGCCTCGGAGGGGTTATTTCGCATGAGTGAAGCCCAAGCCAGCATGGCATGAGCCGAGGCATTTTCTGGTGCCGCCTCTAATTCAGCTTTGAATTGCACGATCGCCGCGTCGGGGTCTTTTGCGAACAACAGATAACCGTAAAGATAGTGCGCATTGGGCGTGGCGGGGAAGTGTTGGAAAACATCCTGAAACAATTGTTGCGCGGCCGGCTCGTTGCCTGCCATAAATTGGAAAGTAGCGTTGCCGGTTGCCAGGTATAACTCTTGCAAGTTCGATGCTAAGTCTCTTGGGAAAATAGGAGTCCGCAAACCAGCAAGGCCGATAGCGACAAACAGTTCCGGATTGGTAACGCCGTCGCGGGCCAGCAATCCGAACTTTTGCAGGGCATCGTCAAAGGCTCCAGCGCGAGTCAATAAAAGCGCTTCGTGATAACGCAGAATGTGGGCGTTGCGCGGCTGGTTTGCAGCTCCCAAGCTCAATCCATGTTGAATATCTTGCAGTGATGGTCCGTACTCGCCGGTCTCGAATTCGCACAAGCCCCGCAGTGCGATCGCCGGACCAGCATTCGGAGTCAGCTTGATGTATTGAGTGAGCGCATCCCGCGCTGCGGCATACTGATCAGATCCGTACTGCAGCAATCCCAGAAACCACCAGCCATCCGGCCATTTGGGATTGAGTTGAAGTGCTTGCCCATACAAGTCAACGGCTTTCGGGAGGTCATTCTGCTCGCGAGCGGCAGAGGCGCGGAGAGCCAGATCTTCGAAGCCGCCAGACTTATCCTGCGCTTCTATCTGGAAGGGGAGCAAAGCGATGAAAAGAAAAACCAGTACCAGGCCGACGTGCGGCGAGCTTTTAGGGATGGTTCTCTTCGACCGATTTCTACTCATCCCGATTGCTCGCGCATCCATTGCAATATTCGGCCCTGAATTCAAAGCGAAACATTTTATGGTACCACGCCTTGCTGTGGTGAACGACGGTCCCGGCGCTCAAGAAAATCTTGCAAATGCGCTGGTGATTTCTCTCCGAGCAAACACGAGTAACAAGCCATGGGCGATGCGGAATCAATCCGGCAAGTTGCCTGACAGGAAAAAATCTGACCCTGTGTGCTACATCGCACAGCTACAAATCTTTACACCCAACGGGCGGAGCGAAAGTGCGGGGCATAGCGCTTGATGGGAAAGACCGCCCGAAATAATAAAACACAGAAAATCGTTTCGATGCATGTAAATAGAGCCCATAACGGGCGGATGAACATCGCCGTGTTCGTTCGGAGTGTGCCTCCTCCCGGGAATAGAAACGAAACAGATTTGCGTGAAACGAATTTTTTGCTTGACGATCCTTGTCGAAGTGCTCTATAGCATAAGGTGCTCTATAGCAGTGGCCAAAATTTAATTTACAAAACTGTGGTGGCACGGGCCCGTTTTGATTTTGATAAAGAAAAAGCTCTCCCAGGAGGTTGGTGATGCGAAAGTTAGTGAGAATCAGTGTGTGTCTGTTTTTGTTGGTAGGGGCCATTAGTCTTGCAACCGTGGCGGGAGGCCAGGAAGTAGCGGCCACGCTCTCAGGTACCGTCACCGATCCGAGCGGAGCAGTGGTGAACGGTGCGACTGTGGTCGTCCACAGCAACGACACAAACTCTGATTTTCGAACAGTAGCCACGAATGGCGCAGGCAGCTTTACCATCACCAACATGCCTGCGGGGCGATACACCGTGACTGTCAAGAGCCCCGGATTCAAAAGTTACGCGGCGCAGGATGTGGTGCTGAACGTCGCCGAAAAGCACACTCTTGACGTTCAGTTAAAAGCCGGACAGGTGTCGGAAACCATCGAAGTTCAGGCGGAGAATACGGCCATCCAGACGACGACCGCGGAACAGTCGGGCACGGTCACCGGCGATCAAGTCCGGGAATTAGCATTGAATAATCGAAACTTCGAGCAGCTCATCCTGCTACAGCCTGGCGTCTCGAACCAATTGCCCGACAAAGTCGGATTCGGCCTGGCGAACAATACCGTGATCTCGGTGAACGGTGCTCGTACCGGCGCGAACAACTACACAGTCGATGGTGCGGACATCAATGACAGCGGTTCCAACGGGACGCTACTAAACACGCCAAGCATTGACGCTATCCAGGAATTCACACTGGAGCGCAGCAACTACGACGCCGCATTCGGCCGCAGTGGCGGAGGTCAGATCGTCGTTGCCACCAAGTCAGGAAGCAATACCTGGCACGGCAGTGGTTACGAGTTCAATCGCAACAACTTCTACAACGCAAACACTTTTGGAGGTCGAGCGTCCATTGCCAATGGGAACCCGCTCTCGCCGGACAACACAGTCCCCATCGAACGCTACAATGACTTCGGGTTTACATTTGGTGGTCCGTTCGCTATTCCCAAGCTCTATCATCCGAACCGAAATCAGACGTTCTTCTTTTGGTCCGAGGAGTGGCGCAAAGCCAGTACACCTGGAACGAACATTATTACCGTTCCGACGGCTGCTGAATTAGCAGGCGTGTTCACCAGTGCGATTCCGGTTGCTCGTCCGGGCTGTGTCACGTCTGCGGGCGGTACATTCACAGTCAGTCCCACCTGCTACAGTCAGAACGCCCAGGCGTATCTTTCTGCTTTTATGGCGCCTAATCCGCCGAACGTAGGGAATACCCTGGTTACGAATTACAGCCAGCTCAGTAACTTCCGGCAAGATATTATTCGCCTCGATCAAAATATCGGCGACCGGATCAAAGTTTTCGGTCGTTACATGCAAGACTCGGTTCCCCAAAACGCTCCGTTCTCTTTGTGGGGAGGCGCAAACTACCCCGGGGTCGAGACCACCTCGATCAACGCACCTGGACGCAATCTAGTGTTCAACGCAACCGCTACTCTATCGCCTAAAATCGTGAACGAAGTGGAGTTTGTGGACTCCTGGGGAGCGATCAATTCCACTCTCAACGGTACGGCGAACTCACCTGCCTTCTTGAGCCAACTTACCAACAACACGGCTTACACCGATCCAAACGGCCGAGCTCCGAACGTGACCTTCCAATCCGGCGCAGCTGGCTTAGGGAATGGAAGTGGTCCTTACTTCGAGCGCAACAAAGATAAAAACATTTACGACAATCTTTCCATTCAGCACGGTAACCACACTTTTCGCATGGGTTTCACATCCATGTGGATGGCGAAGACCGAAAATGCCTCGGAGGGTTTCGCGACTTTCAACTTCTCGAACGGAAACGGGAATCCTGAATTTGCAAACTACCTGCTCGGACAGGCTTTCAGCTACACCCAGCCGAGTCACGACGTGGTTCCTTACCTTCACTACGTAAATTTTGAAACCTACGTGCAGGACGATTGGAAGATCACGCCACACCTGACCCTGAACGTTGGCGTAAGGTATAGCTACTTCCCGTCGCCTTCGGATAGCAACAATACGCTGGTTAATTTTGATCCCAACGTCTTCAGCGCGGCAAATGCCCCGGCCATTGACCCAGCTACAGGAAACATGGTCGCCGGCAACGACGCGGCTACCTACGCGAATGGTTTGATTTTTCCCACCGGTGCGGCATGTAGCGCAGCCAAGACGATATCTTCGACTGCGACCTGTTCTCCTTTCGGCAGCGGCGTGAATCCAAACTCGAACAGCAATTTCGGTCCGCGCCTGGGACTGGCCTGGGACCCGTTCGGCGATGGCAAGACGTCGCTTCGCGCGGGATACGGGCTTTTCTATGATCGAACTCTGAATGGCATCTGGGAGCAAAACGCTTTCAACGATCCCCCGCTCCTTCAGAAGACGACGGTCAACAACGACACTCTCGCCGACCTCAATCTTTTCGATAAGCCTCTTAACGGATCGGTCGCTGGTCCTCCGTTGGGGCCGAGTGCCATCACCGTTACCGGAACCCCTACTTTTAAGGTTCCGAGTTATCAGGATTTCAACCTGTCGGTGCAGCGCGAAATCCTGCCAAACACGTTGGTGGAAGTTGCCTACGTGGGAACGTGGGGAACCCATCTTCTGGGTGACATCGACCTGAATCAGGCCACATTGGCGAATCGAGTGGCAAATCCCGGGGTCGATGTAAACGCACTCGCCCCTTATTTGGGCTACCAGGCAATTATTTCCCGAGCGCCAATTTTCACCAGCAACTACAACTCGCTACAGGCGTCTTTAAACCGGCGCTTCAGCCATGGCCTCAGCGTGCAGCTTTCTTATACGTGGTCGAGATTGCTCACAAACATGCCGCAAGACCGGGCTCTGGGAGTCTACGATTCGTACGATATTGCTGCGAACTACGGACCCTCGACTCTGAATACCCCGCAGATGTTTGTGGCGAGCTATGTGTACGATCTGCCGTTCTACAAGAACCAGAGCGGTCTTTTGGGACGGGTTCTGGGCGGCTGGGAGTTGTCCGGAATTACAACGATTCAGTCCGGCCAATCTACCTCGGTCATTCAAGGAACCGACCCGTTTGCACTCGTGGCCAATGGCGCTACTTATCCCGGCGGAGTTGGATTGAACCGTGGCAGCACGGCCCAGATCCGAACCGACGTGGTGGGTGACGTGAACGGACCAAAGACTGCGGGTGAGTTCTTCAATACCGCGGCGTTCTCAGAAGCCGTCGGACACTTCGGCGATGAACGTCCGGGTGCGCTCCTTGGTCCAGGATTCCAGGTTTGGGATCTTTCGTTGATCAAGAATACGAGGTTTGGCGAACGCGTTAATCTCCAATTGCGTTTAGAAACTTTTAACGCGTTTAACCACGGCAACCCCAGCTCGATAGATCTTAATAT
>DATBAX010000269.1:0-4695 GCA_036271275.1 Terriglobales bacterium | reverse complement strand
TCAGGAGACAAACCGAATGCCGGTCACAACCATTGACGATAAAACAGCGCTTATCGTTGTCGATCTTCAAAAGGGCATCGTCAACTCACCCACTCTTCATCCGATCGCTGGCGTGATCGAACGCGCGTGCGTGTTGATCGGGGCTTTCCGGCAGCACGGTCTTCCGGTTGTGCTCGTGAACGTTGCAGGTGGCGCTCCCGGACGAACCGAGCAGCCGCGACGTCAGGCGACATTTCGCGAAGGATTTACCGACTTGATCCCGGAACTGAACCAGCAGGCTGGCGACATCGCGGTGACCAAACATACATGGGGCGCGTTTGCGAGCACGGACCTTGAAAGACAACTGAAAGCGAAGGGCGTTACGCAGGTCGTCGTGGTTGGCGTGTCGACTGGGACCGGCGTCGAGTCCACGGCGCGGCAGGCATACGAGGCGGGATTCAATGTCACGCTAGCCACGGATGCTATGACGGATACGCGTCCTGAAGCTCATGCCTACAGCCTTGCGCACGTTTTCCCCCGGCTCGGAGAAACCGGGACTGCGCAGGAAATCATCAATGTACTGGCAAAAAGGAGCTCCCGCGAATGAATTGGGATCATCTCGTTTCGTATTTCTTCGGCGGTATGTTGCTGGCAAACGCGGTTCCGCATCTGGTTAGCGGCGTGACGGGCCGCCCTTTTCAGACTCCCTTCGCCAAGCCGCCGGGAAAAGGGCTTTCGTCTTCGACTGTCAACGTTCTGTGGGGATTTTTTAACCTGGTCATCGCTTACATGCTCCTGTTGCGTGTCGGACAATTCGATGTGCGCTCGACGAGCCATATTCTCGTGACTGCAATGGGCGCATTTCTTATCAGCCTTTTTGGAGCACGGAACTTCGGCCAGTTTCATGGCGGCAACAGGCCAACGGGTTGATGAAGAATCCTGCGACGGGCGCTTTCCGGGCGTTGAGTAATTTCAACTATCGGGTGTGGGCTGCGGGCGCTCTGGTTTCCAACATCGGGACGTGGATGCAGCGCGTCGCCCAGGATTGGCTGGTGCTGACGCAGTTGACGCATAACAATGCGTCTGCCGTGGGCATCGTCATGAGTCTCCAGTTCGGCCCGCAACTGCTTCTGGTGCCATGGACGGGTCTTGCGGCGGACCGCTTCAACCAACGAAAACTCTTGATGTTTACGCAGGCAACGATGGGCGTGCTTGCGCTGGCGATCGGAGTCCTGACGATCGAAAAAGTAATTCGATTGTGGCATGTGTACGTATTCGCATTCCTGTTTGGATGTGCCGCGGCCCTGGACGCACCCGTACGTCAGACTTTTGTCGCGGAACTTGTCGGTGACGAGCATCTTCCGAATGCGATAGCGCTCAATTCCACATCCTTCAATGCTGCCCGGATGATTGGTCCCGCTGTCGCCGGGGTGATGATCGCAAAGGTGGGGACCGGTTGGGCATTCCTGATGAACGGATTATCGTTCGCCGCAGTTCTGATTTCCATGTCGTTATTTCGGGTCTCCGAGTTACATCCGAATGTTCGGGCCGAGCGCGCACCGGGCGGATTCATGGAAGGGTTCCGCTATGTTTGGAAGCGTCCGGATCTTAGAGCGATCATGGTGATGTTATTTCTGATCGGCACGTTCGGATTGAACTTTCCAATCTTTACGTCCACGATGGCTGTAAAAGTTTTTCATACGGACGCGCGAGGATTTGGACTGCTTTCTTCGATCATGGCAGTTGGCACCATCTCAGGAGCATTACTGGCCGCGGGACGCGAGAAACCCCGATTCAGTTCCTTGCTCATCGGCGCGGCGGCCTTTGGGGTCGGTTGCACACTGGCGGCGCTATCTCCTGGCTATTGGTGGTTTGCGGCTGCTTTGGTGGTCATCGGAGTGGCTGCTATGACGGTCACCAACACCACCAACAGCATGATGCAGCTCTCGGCGGAACCGGCGATGCGCGGGCGCGTGATGGCGCTTCGTTTGGCGGTGGCGCTTGGCGGTACGCCCATCGGCGCACCCATCGTGGGATGGGTCGCGAATCGCTTTGGCCCTCGTTGGGCGCTGGGAGTGGGCGCTGCCTCGGGGTTTACAGCCGCTCTCGTGGCCGTTGGATTCTTACGCAAGGAACAGAATCGTGATCCGAACGCGAATGCACTGCCAACTGAAATTAGTGACACGACTTCCATTTAAGTGAGTTACCAAACCATTTCATTGCTCTACGGCATTCGCCGTATTTGTTTATTCCGGCGCGCCATGTGAAATCTAGATGGGACAAAGACGGCCCTTGCGCCTGTCCTGCAGGTTAGCCTTGCGTCTGAAAAAGCTGGTGCAGATGTTTTCACATCGTCTTAAAACAGAGCCGTCGGCGTGGGAAGCCGTCCAAGGCTATATAATTTAAGTATAAGTAAATAAGCATATTAGGCATCTTTTGGCAGCGCCGGGCGTAGAATTCGCATCCTAGTCCAATCCTATGGATCAGGCACTTTGGTGGTGTCCCTTGGATAAAGAATTGCACTACAATAGGGCGATCTGTGTCATCGTCACCGCCTCAGCGGGGGCCTGCAGACTTGAAGCAAGAACTCACTAGTCCGCCACGTAAGCCAGCTCTGGACGAGGAGTCGTTCCAGCAGCTGCTTTCGGCTGCCCACATCATTCAGGAACACAACGACAAGCTGCTGTCCAAGGAACCGAAAGCCGGTTCGGCGGAAACGCTCGCTGAAATTGTGGAAACCCGCAAACTGGTGCTGACTGGTGAGCCTGATTTGCGCGGGGCTGCGGGATTGATCGTGGCGCGGCTGCTGAGAATCACGAAATCCTGCGGCGCGGCGATCGGAATTTTCGAGAAAAACCAACTTAGCTATCTTGCCGGCTCGGGCAGCGCCGCGGGCGAAGCAGGAGAGCATGTTGCGGTCAAAGCCAGTCTTTCCGGGGCTTGCCTGCAGACGGGAAAAATATTGCGCCGACCGGACGTCGCCATCGGTCCGCAACTGTCGCCCGAGTTCAGACGTGACAACGCGGTACGGTCCCTGATCGCGGTGCCGATCCATCGCGAAACCCAAGTGGCGGGGGTCGTGGAACTGCGGTTCGCGGCCATCGACGGTTTCAGCGAAGACGATGTGTACGCCTGCGAATTAATGGCGGCACTGATGACGGAAGCCCTGGCCCGGGCCGATGAGCTGGACAAAAAAGAAGCGCTGGCAGCCGAGCGCGAGGCCATGCTGCAAATCCTCGAGAAGATTAAGCCTCAACTGGAGCGGCTGGCGGGAGAATCGAACACCGATCTGGGTAAGACCGCACTGTCGAACGAGCCTGCTCCGCCCGCGAAGAAGCAATCTCCGAAAAATCTGGCTGCCAGCCTGGAAGCTGTGATTCCTCCGATCGCGGCGACGCCCTTGAAGCCTGCGACTACCGCGGGACGAATCTGCCGCGGGTGCGGAAAAGAATTTTTGGCGGACGAAGCGTTCTGCGGCAAATGCGGAATGACGCGCTCCAAGCCCGGCGCTGACAACGGCCATCTGCAAAGTAAATGGGCGTCCATGTGGTACATGCAGCAGGCGGCGGGCCAGGCCGAAGTCAAGCGCGAGAATGAAGAACGCAGCAACGGAAAGAAACCTTCTGAAGCGATCGTGGAGAGCAAATCGGCAGTGCGTTCGCCGTGGCCGACTTCACCGCCGCCAGTCCCGCAAAAAAAAGAAGCGGTCAAAAAGAATGCCGTCGCCGCTGCAGAAGTTTCTCCGAAGGCTGTCGATCCGAAAGAGATCGGTCCGAAGGAAAAATTTGTTCCGCGGATGCCGGTTTCGCTGGAAGAACTTGTCGCCCAATTTGCGGAAGAAACAGATTTGCCGCCCTCAGCATATCCGGTGATGGAAGCAGCACCCGTGGTCGAAGCTGAGCCGGTGATCGAGGCCGACGCAGTCAACAAGACGATCCGGCCACAGGAAGATGAGCCGCAGGAAGATCAGGCCCCGGAAGAAGCGCTGGACTGGCAGTTAAGTTTGGCCAGCGGAGTCGAGGCAGAGGCGATTGCCGAACCAGTTGCAGGTGTTGTTCCCGAACTTGAAGCCCATACCGATGTCGCGGAGCCGGAAGTCCCAATCTACGAGGACGCTCCACTGGTCATTCGCAATCCTCTTGGCGGGGACGAGACAGCGGAAGATGAAGGCGTTACTTCTACTGCTTTGGCGAAAACTTCGCCATGGTCCTCGGCATCGAACGCGCGGAAGTGGCTGGATTCCATGCGCGGAGGCAGTCCGCGTACGTTGTGGCTTAGAGATCAGTGGCGCCGCCATCGCGCTAATATTTATCTGGGCGCGGCCGGCCTGATTTTCGTGGCTGCGTTGATTGGTTTGGTTACGCAGCCAGCGCCGGTTGCGCGCAAGAATCCCGCGGAACCGGAGCTTACGGCGTTTGAGAAGCTGATGGTGAATCTTGGACTGGCGGAAGCGCCGCCGGTTCCGGTAAATCTGGGCAATCCGGACCGGCAGGTGTGGGTCGACAAACACACTGCGCTTTACTATTGTCCGGGAAGCGATTTGTACGGCAAGACTGCGGGCGGAAGGTACGAGACGCAACGGAGCGCCCAACTCGACCAGTTCGAATCGGCAGCGCGGAAGGCCTGCGACTAAAACTGATTCAGGAGTTAAGGTTTTTCCGCAACCACTGTGAGCGTGCTGGCCGCAGGACGATCCAGCAACCAGACGAGCCGGCC
>DATBAX010000268.1:0-4482 GCA_036271275.1 Terriglobales bacterium | reverse complement strand
AGTATTGGTCATCGTCTGCTAAACCCGATTAGCAGCAGTTTTCCGGTTCGAAGAAGTTTGTCAAAGAACATGTCATAAGTCAATTAAGAACTTCCACGTCCCAGCTAGGGACGCAGGCCTCGTCTGTCCTGGCAAGCGAGCCCAATCAATAAACCGCATTCCCCGGCTCGCATGGGTGAAGCAGCGATTTGGCCTGTAGCAGTCGCTTCAGCGTTGCGTTCAAAGCGTTCGTCCTGTTTACCTGCTTTGAAGCATCCACTACCGTGGAAGAGCGGCGCCTTCAGCGCCGCGATGACCTTTGCTTTGAGAACGCGCTTTAGCACCCGAGGTTACAAATCCTCAATAAATCGCATTCCCCGGCGCTGTACTCTGCACCACGCCTTTTTCCACGGACAACGAATAACTCTCCCCGCCATCCCCAGTCCAGGTATTCAAATCAAAATGCCCGCCGGTCGGAACGTGATAAGCAGAAACATCATGAAACTCCAGCGGCACATTCTCTTTACAAACCTCCGGCGCATGCTTGGGCCGCAGAAAATACGCGCCTTTGCCGGAACCAATCACAGTTCCCTTGCCGTCAGCCTCAACCAACACCGCTGATTTTTCATCAATCGCCACTTCTCGCGGATGCTTCGTCTGCCCATCCTGAATCATGCGCGCCAGAAAGACCAGAGTCCGTCCCATGCGGTCGCGTTTGGCGAAGTGGCTGTCTGTAATCAAATTTTCCAGGTGGGGGATTTTCAGAAAATCTGTCACCACAGTGACTTCGTTGTGATATGGATTCGGCAGCGCGTCCTTCGAATGCAGTTCGTTGTCGGCAGGATCATTCAATGCGCCATAAAGAAATTCTCCCTGCACCGCCAGTCCCGCGCTGGTTCCGCCGATCGGTTTGCCTTTAGCGATGTTGGCATTCAGCGCGTCCTGCACCGGGGTACCTTTCCAGAAATGAATGTAATTAGCTTGATCGCCGCCGGCGATAAACACAGCTTCGGCATGGCGAATGATGTCCGCAACCGCAGGATCCTGCGCGGCCGCGCGATCGGGAATAATCAGCGTGGCGACGGAATTTGCTTTGCACAGGCCGTTTACGTATGGGTTGTAATCGTCGTCGCCGGTAGCGCGCAGGATCAAAAAGTCTCCGCCATTGGCTTTATCACACAACCACTTGAAGGCAACATCGAGATCTTTTCCGCCGCCCATCATCGCAGTACCGGCGATCGGCGTCGTCTGCACATCGCTCTTATTGCCGAGACGCATGTATTGATACGAAGCCGCCTGGCTGGCGCAGCAGAGCAACAATGTGACCGCAGAAACGAGAGAAAAAGTTTTGAGAGATCGATTTGTCATGGCGCTGCCAATATACAGCAACCCACAAAACCGTTGTCATCCAGAGTGAGCGCACTTTGCGAACGAAGGACCTACGCAACTTTGGTGCTGATAAGAACATTCAACTCCGCCGGGGATGGATACAAATCCATGGGTCCTTAGCTTTCGCGAAGAACGCTCACTCAGGATGACAAAAGTGGGCTTCACCGTGCTAATGTTTTTTTGAGAGGTCAATTTATGTCGCAAGGCCCACCAACCATCGAAGCGCTCAAAGAACGCATGAAAGCCACATGGATGGCGGGCGACTTCGGCAAAGTCGCGGAATTCGCCGCAGCCGACGCGGCCCGCTTCGTCGATGGCCTTCCCTTGCGGCCCGGAATGAAAGTATTGGACGTAGCCTGTGGCACCGGCAACACGGCCATTCCGGAAGCGCGCAAAGGCGCCATCGTAACCGGCGTGGATATCGCCACCAACCTGCTGGAGCAAGCGCGGCTACGCGCTCAAGACGAAAAACTCTCGATCGATTTTCGTGAAGGCGACGCCGAAAAGCTTGATTTCCCTGACGCTTCGTTCGATGCGGTCGTTACCATGTTCGGCGCCATGTTCGCACCGCGGCCGGAGCTGGTTGCAGCAGAGTTGGTGCGGGTGTGCCGTCCGCAGGGGTTCGTCGCCATGGCGAATTGGACTCCGGAAGGATTTGTGGGCAAGACATTCATTCTCACCAGCCAACATGTACCGCCTCCTCCTGGCGTTCCCGCTCCGGTGCTATGGGGCAAAGAGGACGTGGTTCGCCAGCGCTTTGCCAAATTTAATTGCAAGGTTGAGACTTTCAAGCGGAACGCCGAATTCAAATATCCCTTTGACGGCAAAAGTGTCGTGGAGTTTTTCCGAAAATACTTCGGTCCGACGCAGGCCGCATTTGCCCGACTCGATTCAGCCGGACAATCCGCGCTCGCCCGTGATCTGGAAAAGCTTTGGGCTGAAAATAATCGCGGGTCGGGGAATGAAACGATTGTGACCGCGGAATATCTCGACGTGCGAGTGACGAAAGCTTGATTATCTCGAAGGCTCGACAAATACAGCAGTCCCGTATGCCAGGACTTCGGTGACGCCCTGCATCACTTCGGTCGCGTCATAACGAGCGCCCACGACAGCGTTTCCGCCAAGCTCTGCGGCGTGTTGCAGCATCAAGTCAAAAGCTTCGGCACGAGTCTTCTCGCACAACTGGGTAAGCAGCGTGATATTGCCGCCAAGGATCGTTTGCAGGCTGGCGCCGATCGTGCCAACGATCGAACGAGAACGCACGACAATCCCGCGAACGACCCCCAAAGTTCGAGTGACTTTGAATCCATCCAGTTCGAATTGGGTGGTGACCATGTTGTGGGCGACCATCAATGCCATTGGAGTATTCCTTTCGCCATCCCTTGAGGAAACTCTACAACAACTCCGCGCCGATGCTTCGCTACCAGCTTGGTTACTCCGGCTGAGCCGTAATCACGTACTCTTCGGCGGCCAAATCGTATTCGACGCGGAGAACATTGGGCTTACAGCAAATCTGACAGTCTTCAACGTAAGTCTGGCTTTTGCCCTGGGAGTGGTCAACGACGACTTCATTCCATTCCCCGCAACTCGCGCATTGAAAGCCAGCGTCCATGAGGACATCCTACGCTAAAGACCCTCATTGCTAATAGTTAGCTCCCAGATAATAAATTTTAGACGTCTAGAGCCGGAAATGCATTTGCCTGGCATTGTACGATGGCTCGCTATGAGGCCCGGATCGGCCTAGGGGCGCGTGCCTCCCTCGACACGACGTTGGGATTGCACAGAACCGAATGGCTCGTCGTGGGGAGAGGCGAATCGATTTGTCTCTTGAATATAGCTTTGAGATATTATTTTGGTTTAGAGTGTCGGGGAGATCCGAGTGAGTCCCGGAGACGACACGGGTTGCGCCTTGGGCGCGTGGTCTGGGGTTCGCGTTTACCCAGGACTGTCCGTCCTGGGCTAAGCTGGGGCGCTCCTCCGGAGCTGGCTCTGAAAATCTTACAGGCCTGGGACTGGGGGGCAGCCTTTGAACTCCGTGAGGAACGTGTTGCCGATGTAGCCCAGATACTCGATGCCGATTTTGCTGGTGAAGAAACCGTCGGCCGTCATGTTGCGAAGGAACGAGAAGAACCCAATTCCCTGGCTCAGGCTGAGATCGGCTTTTGCATTTTTGCGATAGGCGATCAAATCCAGAATTTCTTTTTGCTGTTCAGGAGCGCATTCCAGATAGACCTTGCCGTAACGATCGATGCAGGTTTCATCCAGCCACATCAGGCCACCACCGAGCTTCACCTGATATTCAACATTCTCGCTGCTGATCAGATCGATGAATTCAGGAGCGCCGGCTTCGATGGCGCCGCCGGAATCGCCATCCGCGGGGAGGATCGTTTCGCAGAGGGTTTGCAGAGTTTTGTATTGGTGCGCGGAAAAATACTTTGGCGCGTAGACGCCGTTGGAGGCGGCCGCTTTTTCCGACATCACCATGTGATGCGCGTATTCGGCGGCCTGCGCGGGAATGGTGCTGAGGACTCCGCCGGCGATCATGCCCATGCCGAGTGATTTCAAAATGTCGCGACGCGAAACGGTTGGTGAGGGAATAATTTTTTCTGTCATCACAAGCTCCCGCTTTTTGCCTGGGCAATTAAATATTCGGACGCTTTCCACGACAGCGCCATGATCGTCAGCGTCGGATTCTTGTCGGCGTTGGTGACGAATGGTGCGCCATCGGTGACGAACAGATTCTTTACGTCATGGGCCTGGCAATTGCTGTTCAAGACTGAGGTTCGGGGATTATTGCCCATGCGGGCGGTTCCGATTTCGTGAATAATCACGCCTCCGTCCGCGATTCCATAGGGCTGCGGACCATCCGCCGTAGCGGTACTCAAATAAGTTCCGCCTGCGGCTTCTGTGATCTCGCGAAAAGTTTGCTGCATATCTTTCGCCATGAGGATTTCGTTCTCGCTCCACTTCCAATGGAAACGAAGCACGGGGATACCCCATTGATCGACAACGTTGGGATCGAGTTCGCAATAGCTATCGGGGTTGGGAATCATTTCGCCACGGCCCGCGAAACCTATGTAGTTTCCGTAATCACCGCGAAGTTTTTTCTTCAGC
>DATBAX010000267.1:0-2512 GCA_036271275.1 Terriglobales bacterium | reverse complement strand
CCCTGCGATGCCGACTTCACCATCGACTCATCGACCATCAACGAAGTCGAAGAAAGATATTCAAAATAGAGGTCAGCGTAGTCGCCGCCGGCCGAAAGCGCGGCTTGCAGATGACGTTCGAGGTCGCGGGTATTGATCCCGTAATGTTGGAAAAAGAATTTATTGTTGTCCACCATAATTGGATGCCGCCCGGCCGCCAAAAGCTCCAGAACGGCCTCTTCATTATCCCACAGAGAATGGGCCTGGCTTCGATAAATGGCCTCGTGAGAGTGACTCTAGAGGCAATGGTCATCCGTCACAGACAGAATGTCGGATTCCTGACAAACTCGGTGCCATGACACCTGAATCTCTCGTCCAAACGGTGGAAGATTTTCTAGCAGGATCGAGCAACGCGCTCGTGATGGAAGATGGCGCGGTCGCTTTCGATCTCGAGCAGTCCAAGTATTCGATCTCGGGCGAACGCAATAAATGCCTGCTGCATCTGTGGTCGGCGGAGCGCAATGTTGTTCGCCGGGTGCTCGATGCCGAGGTCAAGCACGAAAAGCTGTGTCTTGCCGTACAGCGGCTCGGCCAGACGAAGCCCACGAAACTGGAAATCTGTCGCGAGCGCGATCACCGCACCCCCACGGTTAAGAAAGCTGCGCGGTTGGCGTATCGCCGCGTCCTCGAACGCATTCTGCAACGCCGCTTTCCTGGATTTACGGTAGGACATCTCAGTACGGCCATGGATCTCGAACGGTCATTTGGCCCCATCTACACGCGCGGAATATTACGGCGAGGACAATCGGGATTCGCGGTCATTGGTGTGAACGACGCCGAAACGCAGGCGTCCATCGACGCCATGCTGACCTTTGGCATTCTCTGGCTCGACGCGTGCCGCCATTCGCAGTCCGGCAAATTCGTGATTGAGGGAATCAAACTTTTTCTTCCAGCGGGAACGTCTACTCTGACTCGCGAGCGGATCGCCTATCTGAACCCAAGCGCCGCCAAGTGGCATTTGTATGAACTGAACGAACGCGAAGACAATCTGAAAGAAATCGACTTCAACGATCGCGGCAACGTAGCAACGCGGTTGGTGCATTCGCCCAATGAAGCGGCGACTTACGAACGATTTCGCGAGTCGATTCAGCGAATTAAAGAACAAATGTCTGAGGCGGAAATCGCCGTGCTGTCTCCGGCGGAAATTGCATTTCGTTGCCATGGACTGGAATTTGCGCGTGCCCGATTGGCCCACGATCCCGATTCATTCCAAAGCACCACGGAAATCGTGTTTGGATTGGGTGCGGCGGAAAAAATCCTCAGCGCCTCAAACGCGGAATCTTTCATTCAACTAGTCCGAAGCATCGGGGAGGTCCGTCATGCCGGTGGCCCACGTGATCATCCGCTGTGGCGCCTGCATCCCGAACGCTGGCTGGAGTCGCTGGTGGTGCAGGACGTATCTGCCATCGACGAGCGCTTCGATACGAGCAGCCTTTATTCGCAGGTGCCGGCATTCTCGGCATCGGATCGCGCCATGATTGATGTTCTGACAGTCACACGAGAGGGACGGCTAGCGGTCGTCGAACTCAAAGCCGACGAAGACATCCACCTGCCATTACAGGGCCTGGACTATTGGTCGCGCGTGGCGTGGCACCACGCGCGCGGTGAATTTCAGAAGTTCGGATATTTTCAGGGAAATGAATTGTTAAATAAGACTCCATTATTGTTTTTGGTCGCACCGGCTTTGCACGTTCATCCGGCGACGGACACCTTGCTACGTTACTTTTCACCTGACATTGAGTGGACGGTCGTCGGCATCGACGAACGTTGGCGTGATGGAGTACGAAGTGTTTTTCGCAAACGTCCGAAAGATTTCGTGAGACAGAGTGTGGCGTGAACTAAGCTCAATTTTTGCATTCCCCTTAATCTTGTCATTCCGAGAAGCGCAGCGCCGAGGAATCTTGCGTCCACTCAGGAAAAAGCAGATTTCTCGCCACGCTCGATATGACAAAAGGATTTTTTTCACTAATGGGACTTACCCCTTCCACGCCCCCAACAACCTCCTTACATCCACCAACTGCGCAATGTGATAAGCGTTATGGTCCGCCGCCAGCAGCGCTTCCCGCAAGATCGTCTGGCCTTCTCCCCAGGGAATCCTGACGAAAAGGTCCGTGTTCGGATTCGAAATCAATGCCTGCATGGCCTTCACATCTTTGTGAAAAGCGGCAATGCTCTTGTTCCATGCAGACGCGTTCGGCGGAGCCAGCGTCTTCGGCCAATAGCCCTCCGGCCACTTCGGCGCGACGTATTTAGGATCGCGGCTGAAATCCAAAATATCTTCTTGCGTGATGCGGAGATGTTCGAGAAGCATCCACGGAGAGTGCGGCATGCTCTTCGGTTTCTGGCCGCGCAGCTTCGCCGGCAAATCGGCAACTGCTTCTTCGAACTTGGCATGGGCCTGTCCGCCCGTCAGCAATTCGACGAGTTGCTTGCGTAGTGCTTTGTCGTGATCGTTCTTCATTGGATTCGTCCT
>DATBAX010000266.1:0-15500 GCA_036271275.1 Terriglobales bacterium | reverse complement strand
TGCAATGCCAGCGACTTGGGGACCAGTTCTCCAAGAATCACATGCAGGCAGGTAATCAGGGTGAAAGCCAGCACGATGGCGATGCCATGGGCATAAACCATCGCATGGGGAACCTGATTGATGAAACCCATGCTTTCGACGATGCGAGCGACGATGGGTTCGCCAATCCAGCCCAAAGTCAGGCTGACGATGGTGATTCCCAACTGAACGCCGTTTACTACTTCGTCGAGATTGCGGTGGAGTTTTTGGACAGTGCGGGCACCGATGCGGTGGGCTTCGATCAGTTGCTGAATGCGCGTATCGCGGACGCTCACCAGGGCGAACTCCGCCGCCGCGAAGAACGCGTTGGCTGCGACCAGCAGAAGAACCAGGAACACCCGCAGGAGCACAAAGGCGATCATGGATGGCTAATTCTAACATTCCAAAGGGGTAGGAAAGTCAAAATGCCTTGTAAGGTCAAAAGCCCCGCCCACAGGCGCGACCGCTAAGAACCTAGGGTATAGGTTTGTTGCGCCTATGGGGCGCGTCAATCGATGCGACCCAAAACGGCAGGGCTGAAGCCACTGCCCTGACACGAACCCAGCACCACTACCAAAACCGCGAAAGAAGGACGGGGCGCGCCCTGAGAATCCCCTTCGGTGTAAAATATTGATAACGCCGGAATTGATTCAGCAGCCGCCGATCCGCCTGGTTCGGTGAATAGAAGTCTCGATAGATTCTCTGCTTCCATTTTTGGAATTGTCCGGTCTAACTAACAGAGAAATCGGCCCACGGTAATTCTGCGGACAAGTGGCAGGAACAAATCCAGGAGCACCTTCGTATTAACCTTTGAAGGCTGGTGGGCCAAATTTTTAACGCAATTTATCGGAAATTCGGTGATCCAAGTTTAGGTAGTCCCAGGAGGCAGATGTGAACGGCAACGTAAACGGTAAAAAGAAGCGGAAAAAACGGATCATAATTGCCAGCATCGTTGTAATCGTGGTGCTGTTGTTTGCCGGAGTGCTGTTTGCATTCAGTCACGGCGGAACAAAAATCGATCCCACCAAGCTGGCCAAAGTAGAGAAGGGTGATCTGGCGAAGAGTGTGGTTGCGACTGGCAAAGTCGAGCCCATCACCAAAGTTGAGGTCAAGTCTAAGGCCAGCGGTATCGTCAAAAAGCTTCTCGTTGACGCGGGCGACAAAGTAAAGAAGGGGCAGTTGCTTGCGCAGTTGGACAAGCTGGAGATCGAAGCTCAAGTGGAGCAGTCCAAGGCCGCGTTGCAAGCTGCCGAAGCCAATTTGACCAGCTCGAAGGCTGACTGGGAACGTGCCAAGGTGGACGCCGAAGGGCCGGAAGTGCCGATGACCAAGCGCGGATACGATCGTGCTGAAGGCATGGCGAAAGATGGGGTGGTGTCGCAATCTGCTTTGGATGACGCCGAAAAAGAGTACAAGATGGCGCTCAACAAGCAGAACGTCGCCAAAGCGCAAATTGTCGTACTTCAAGGCAAGATTGCCCAATCGCAGGCGCAGATCGCAGAGAGCCGGGCGAATCTCGATCAACTCGAAGAGCAACTCAGCTATACCGATATTGTTTCGCCGATCGATGGCGTGATCCTTTCACGCGACGTCGAATTAGGCGACGCGGTCAGCTCCATTCTTGTGTTGGGTTCTTCAGCAACCTTGGTGATGACGTTGGGCGATACAAGCTCGGTTTATGTCAAAGGTAAAGTCGACGAGAGCGATATTGGCCGCGTTTATCTCGGACAGCCGGCGCGAATCAAAGTCGAATCTTTCAAAGACAAGACCTTTAACGGCGTAGTGACCAAGATTTCTCCGATGGGCGTGGAGAAAGATAACGTCACTACATTTGAAGTGCGCGCATCCATCAACAATCCTGGCGGAGAATTGAAGGCGGAGATGACCGCCAACGCCGAAATCATTCTGGAAGAACACAAGAATGTATTGCAAATTCCGGAGGGCGCGATTCTTTACGACAAGGACAAGAAAGCATCCGTCGAGATTCCGAATCCGAAGGCCAAAGATGGCAAGGACAAAATTGCCGTTAACATTGGCATCTCGAACGGCGCCAAGACGGAAGTTCTTAGCGGCTTGAAAGAAGGCCAGGACGTGGTGCTGCAATAAGCACTTCAAGTAAGAAACGGGGCACGGGTCGCATGTACCCGTGCCCTTTTGTCATTTTCAGTTTTGCCATCCTGAGCGCCGTAGTCGAAGGACCCTTTTAGCACCACTGCTGCTGTGCAGCTAGTAGGGGTGCTTCGACTCCCTCGCCGTTCGCTCCGTGAACGACTCCCTCGCTCAGCATGACAGGGATTTAATGTATGGAGAAAGGGAAAAAATATGAGATCTCAACGGATTCGTTTCACAATTACCGCAGCTTTCATGATGGCACTGGTCTTCGCTTCGCTGCCGGCGCTCGCATCCGAGTCAGAGGGTTCCTTCGAGCGCACACTAAAAGTGTCGGGTGATGTGAATCTACAAGTTGAAACCGGTTCCGGAAATATCGAGATACGGACCGGCGATTCCAGCCAGGTGATGGTGAAGGCGCGTATCAAGGTCAGCAATTGGTCTGGGCATGATAGTGAGGAAAAGATCAAGCGACTGGAAGCCAATCCGCCCATCATGCAGAGCGGCAATGATATTCGCATTGGACACATTGACGATCCTGAGTTGCGTCACAATGTTTCGATCAGCTATGAAGTGACGGTCCCGCAGAGCACGCAACTGCGTTCGCGCACCGGGTCGGGCAACATGGACGTCAGTGGCATTCACGGAACCGCCGAAGTCGGGTCCGGTTCCGGCAATGTAAAAGTTACGGATATCGGCGCGGGCGTTCATGCTGACACTGGCTCCGGAAATATCGACATGGATCGCATCCAGGGCAATGTGCACGCCAGGACTGGAAGTGGAACGATCCGCGCTCTCGCCATTGCCGGAGCCTTCGAAGGCGACACTGGTAGCGGGGACCTGACGCTGGAACAAACGGAATCCGGCTCGGTGCATGCAAATACCGGCTCCGGCACCTTGGAGCTCAAGGGCATCAAAGGCTCGCTGGAAGCAAAGGCGGGCAGCGGAAACATTCGCGCGGAAGGAGAACCAACGGGCGCATGGACAGTCCACAGCGGATCGGGCGGCGTGACGCTACGCTTCCCTGCCAACGCGGCATTTGATCTCGATGCGCACACCAGCTCGGGATCGATCAAGGTGAATCATCCGTTGACGGTGCAGGGCTCGATCTCGAAAAAGGAAGTCCGCGGCAAAGTGCTTGCGGGCGGAGTGCCGGTGGAAGTGCAGACGGGATCGGGGGATGTGGAGATTGAGTAGGGCCGTCGTTGGCCGTTCGTCGTTGGTCGTTGGCTTGGGCCTTCGATTTTTGCCGCATATGACGAACACTTAGGTTTTGCCAACGACCAACGAGGAACGACCAACGACGAACGGCCAACGACGCTTTTCTCATTACTTCCGTGCCTTGACTCGCCCCTGCCTGGAGTTTACCGTCAAGATTTACTGGGATAACTCCGTATTCATTAGCGAGGAAAGAGCTTGGCGAACCGCCCGATTATTACGCTGACCACCGATTTTGGACTGAACGATCACTACATTGGGAGTATGAAAGGCGTCATTCTGGAGATCGTTCCGGATGCGCAAATCATTGACATCAGCCATGCGGTGCAGCCGTTTGACGTTCTCGACGGCGCCCTGACCATCGCTCAGGCCTACAATTATTTTCCCGCGGCGACTGTCCACCTTGTTGTTGTCGATCCTGGGGTGGGGACTGAACGCCGGCCGATTCTGGCTTCGAGCGATCGCCATCATTTCGTGGCGCCTGACAACGGCGTGCTCTCACTGATTTATGGACGTGAAGAACGGATGCATGTTCGCCACATCACTTCTGACCATTATTTCCGGCAGCCCATCAGCAAGACATTTCATGGACGCGATATTTTTGCGCCGGTGGCGGCTTACTTATCGAAGCGGATGGAGACTGACAAATTCGGCGAGGAGATTACTGACTTCGTAAAGTTCAATGCGCCCAAGCCAAAATCCGCGGACGGAAAAAGCTTGCGCGGTGTGGTCTTGAAAGTGGATCGCTTTGGCAACTTAGTCACCAACATCACTCCCCTGGATGCACCTATGCTTTTCCAGTTGGACCCGCTTCCCTTCAAGATTACTGTCGGGAAATGCGAGATCACCGAAATTCATGCGACTTATGCTGAGGGTCGGCCCGGTGAGGTTTTTGGGATTCTTGGAAGTATGGGTTATCTCGAAATCGCTACGAACCGGGGCGCGGCGATACAACTCGTCGGATCCGGCAAGGGCAGCGAAGTAAATATTCTGTTGGAAGGCGCGGCGGCTGCGGGAAACGGACAGTAGAACATTCCCTACGCAGTTCTTGATCCGGGATGCGCATAGCGCTCCATCTCGGCCGTCCACTTCAGAAATCGCCACAGATGGACGCGTTCCCGCCAGGTGAATTCCCAGAATTCCAGAAAGCCAATCTGCTGCATTTTCACGCCACAATAAGTTTCGATTCGCCATAGCAGATAGGGGCTGCGCCACGGGGTGAGGCGGTGGCCGCGGGTGGCATTCCACAAAAATCTTAGGATGTAGCGCATGGCTTTCCCAGTATAGCGTGCGAATCCCGGCGTCAGATCCGCATCCTGGCCGGATAAAAAACCGGAGAACCACCAAGGACACGAAGGGACACCAAGGAAATCCTTAGTCCTGAGGCCTTCCTTGGCGATCCTTCGTGCCCTTAGTGGTTGCTTTAATGGACAGCCTGGGTGATACGCATCTGCTAAAATCCAACTTCTGCCGAGGATTTCTGTTTCATGTCCGAAGAAAATGCACGCCAGAAGGCCGAAGATCATTACTATGCTGCGCTTGATCTTGTATTGGAAGGCGATCAGGAAGCCGCTTTGGCCGAATATCGGAAATCCGTGGAAGCCGATCCGACGTTTACCGAGGCCATGCATGGCATGTGCCGCGCGCTGCAAGACGTCGACCGGTTGGATGAAGCCATCACCGTGGCCAATCGCATCGCCGAACTCGATCCTGACGACATTCTCGCTCACACCAGCCTGTCAGTGATTTATCAGAAAAAAGGAATGGTGCCGGAAGCGGAGGCCGAGGGGAACAAGGCGCGGGTGTTGGGATGGAAGCAGCAACTTAAGAAAAAATAGCTTTCAGCTATCAGCTCTCAGCCAAACCATCACAACCTATTCAGTTGTCGAAAACGAGATTTGATCAGGGTCAAGCTGAGAGCTGACAGCTGAAAGCTTCCCTATAGTTCGTACTTCTTCGCCAAATGCCGGAACGATCGGTAGGAAATTTTCAGCAGTTCAGCGGCGCGGGTCTGCACACCGTTCGATTGGGTGAGCGCCGATTGCAGCAATGACTTCTCGATGTCGGCAACGTAATTTTCCATGTTGACGCCTTCGGGTAGAACGCCTCCGGCGGGAATTGTACCGCCTGCAAGACCCACGCCTGCTGCGGCAGCTCGGGCTTTCGACCGCTCGGCCGGCAACTCGACGTGTAGTTCTTCCCCGGTTTCCAGAGCGACCGCGCGTTCGATGGTATTTTCCAATTGGCGCACGTTTCCGGGCCATTCATAGCCAGTCAGGGATTCGAGTGATTGCACATTGACCCGGATAATATTCCTGCCCGCCGCCGAAACGTATTTTTTAAGAAAATGGTTCACAAGCAGAGGCACATCCTCGCGCCGCTGGCGTAACGGCGGAACGGAAACTGGAATCACGCTGAGCCGGTAATACAAGTCTTCGCGGAAAGTATTTTCGGTGACTTGTTTGTCCAGGTCGCGGTTGGTGGCGGCGATTACGCGGACGTCAATTGCAATTTCATCGGTACCGCCTACGGGACGAACGCAGCGTTCCTGTAGGACGCGCAGTAGCTTGACCTGCATGGTCAGGCTCATTTCGCTGATTTCGTCGAGGAATACCGTTCCCTTGTCGGCGACTTCGAACAATCCACGCTTATTCTGATTGGCTCCGGTGAATGCGCCTTTCACGTAGCCAAACAGTTCGCTCTCGAGCAAAGTTTCGGGGAATGCTCCGCAGTTGATCGAGACGAATGGCTCACCTGCGCGAGGCGAACACACATGCACAGCGCGAGCCACCAGTTCCTTACCGGTCCCGCTTTCTCCGTAAATCAGGACAGTGCTTTGAGTGGAAGCGACGGTGCGGATCGTGTGTTTCAACTTTTCCATCGCGGGACTTACGCCGACAATGTTGTCCAGAGAATTTCGCGTGGCGGCATCGCGCTTGAAGGCGAAGTTCTGGCGGCTAAGAGACATCTTCTCCAGCGCCCGATTGATGGCCAGCTTGATTTCATCCACCAAGCCGGGGCTCTTGCGAATGTAATCCGTCGCGCCGCCGGCCTTGACTGCCTGTACAGCCGCCTCGTAATCGTCAACGGCGGTAATCAGGATGACCGCGGAATCCGGGGAGATTTGGTGCGCATGGCGCAGGACTTCGATGCCATTGATGCCAGGCATTTTAATATCGGTGACCACCACGTCATAGAGAGCGCCATCCAGTTTTCTCTTGGCGTGTTCGCCGGAATTCACAGTTTCGACTTTGTGGCCGTCGCGGCGCAAAGCGATGTCCAGCATTTCACAGATGGAGCGCTCGTCGTCGCAGACAAGAATATTACCCACGCGCTCCTCCCCCGACGGCCGTAGCGGCCGCCTCGTTTTCAGCCACCGCAAGCTCCTGTCGATCATGCGGGCGTACCAACTTTTCCGCGGCGATCAAGCGCCGTAGACGCAACACAAACACACTGCCCTGGCCGGGCTTCGAACGCGCCCACACTTTGCCTTCATGGGCCTGCACAATCTGATAGACGATGGCTAGACCCAATCCTGTGCCACCTTCAAACTGCGACTGGAACGGCTCAAAAATCTTATCGATAATTTGTGGATTGATTCCCGGCCCGGTGTCGGCAAAATTAATCTGCCAATCATCACCTACCGCTTCCACCCAAACTCGAAGCGTGCCTCCGCCTTGCATCGCACGAACTGCATTTTCACTGAAATTCCAGAACACCTGCTTGATTTTGTCGCCATCGGCCAGGGCCAGGGCTTCTTGTACCGAGAAGTTCCGTTCAATGCGAATGCCCGTGTTCTCCGCAATCAACCGATGTTCCAGCAGAGTCAGCGTGTCTTCAAGCAGCGGCAGCAAATCGACTTTGGTGAACTGATATTGCTTGCCCCGCGAATATGCCAGGAAATCCGTAATGATATTGTTCAGCCGCTCCGATTCCCGGGTGACGATCTGCAGCAGTTGGCGATGCTCATCGCTGAGATCGGAGATGCCAGACAGCATTCCCACCGATCCGGCAATCGAAGTCAGTGGATTGCGGATTTCGTGAGCGATGGCAGCGGCAAGGCGTCCGACCGCAGCCAGGCGGTCCTGCATGCGAACTTCGCGCTCCAGGCGGCGGATTTCCGTCAGATCGTCGAAGGTGTATACGTAGCCAAAATTGCCTCCGCTGGGAACGGTGAGCGCGGAAACCATGACGCGAAAAGTTTTTCGATAGGTGTCGGCGCCCACGAACCGGACTTCACCATGCGTGGGCTCGGAACTGACGTTTGGCAATGGGTCGAGAAAAAACTGGTTTACCGGCTTATCAAGTAACTCACCCTCGGAATGGCCCAACAATGTTTGTGCCGCAGTGTTGGCCAGGGTGATGTGGCCATCGAGCCCGGTGGTGATGAGTCCGCCACTGATGGACTGAATGATGTTCTCGTGCAGCGCCTGTAAATTCTCCAGAGCGCCGCTGGTGTGCTTCAGCTTTACATCCACCTGGCGCAGTTTGGCGGACAACACACCCGCGAGATACGCCACTGCCAGATATGCGAAGAGATTTACACCAATAATAGCCTGGAATCCCCGAAACTCCGGGTGCGAAGCGGAGTAAGAAGGAATGACCCCAAAATACGCCAGTTCCAGTACTGTCCCGTACAGGATGAAGGCCAACGCCGCAGTCAGATAGGCCCACAAGCGCGGCAAGAGCACGCTGGCCACGATGATGACCAGTGGATAAAGGAAGTTCAGCGAGCTGTCTTCGCCGCCGGTCGCGTAGACGACCAGACTGACCAGTACCAGGTCGGTGAGCACCTGTAAGACGGATTGAATGCGGAGCTCATCCCAGAACGAAAGAAGGAGAAGATAGAAAACAGAAATCGTGTACCACAGCAGAATGGCATTGATGAAAAACCGCAGCGGCAACGGCGATGGAGTGAGCCGGGCAATCGCCAGCTCGATGCCCAACAAGAATGTGAGGATGATGATGCGAACTTTGACCAGCCAAGCCAGCCACTGCCGCTCATCGAACATCGATTGCATGCTTGATCCAGGTCCCCGTGCTCGTTCTCGCGAGAACACCCGGCCACGTTCGGAGAACTGCGGACGGCGCGTGAGAAGAGCGTTTTAGCGGACAAAGTGGCCCGGGCTGTATTTACCCGGGCCGACCTTCGTCCGAAAGATTTGCGACTAGCCGGCCAGCTTGGCGATCATCGAGAACAGCGGCATGTACAGCGAAATTACGATGCCACCGACCGAGACGCCCAATATTCCGATGATGACTGGTTCCAGCATGGCCAACATGTCCTTGGTCGCCGCATCGACTTCGTCTTCGTAGAAATCGGCGATCTTCTGGAGCATGGAATCCATGGCGCCGGTGGCTTCACCGACTCCGATCATCTGCGTCACCATGTTAGGAAACACTCCGGATTCGCGGAGTGGATCGACGATGGTGCGGCCTTCTTCAATGGCTTTTCGAACTTTCATCAAGGCTTGTTCGAGCACTGCGTTGCCTGAGGTGCGGGCCGTAATGGTCAAGCCTTCCAGGATCGGCACGCCAGAAGTGATCAGGGTGCCCAGGGTTCGGGTAAACCGCGCCACCGCGATCTTACGCAACAAGATGCCAACAATAGGCATTTTGAGCATGGCGTAGTCGAGGTAGTAGCGGCCTTTAGGATCTTTGCGAATCTGTTTGGTGCCAAATACGAGGCCGACACCACCAATAATGAAGAACCACCAGAATTGGCCTACGAAGGCGCTGAGTCCGATGACGATACGGGTTGGCAACGGAAGAGCGACGCCAAGGCCGACGAAGAGGTTCGCGAAAATGGGGACGACCCACTTGAGCAAAGCTCCTACGATGATCACGGCCATACTGACGACCGCGACCGGGTAGATCAGCGCGGACTTCACCGCGGATCTAAGTTTGACTGCCTTTTCCACGTACGCAGCCAGACGCTGCAGAATGATGTCGAGAATACCGCCGGTTTCACCGGCTTCCATCATGTTGGTAGTCAGGTCGTCAAAAGTTTTGGGATACTGCCGCATGGCATTGGCCAGGGTCGAACCACCTTCGACCGTGGTCCGGACGCCGTTCAGCGTCTTCTGGAACGCCAGGTTCTCCTGATTGGCCGCGAGAATTTCCAGGCATTGCACCAAGGGAAGACCGGCATCGATCATGACCGAGAACTGACGGAAGAAGATCGCGATATCCTTGGTTTTGACCTTACCCGTACCGAAGGTGGGCATGGCAAATTCTTTGCCCTTTTCGCGAATCGACCCCGCGGTGATCTGCTCACGTCG
Source organism: Terriglobales bacterium (assembly GCA_036271275.1). Lineage (GTDB taxonomy): Bacteria > Acidobacteriota > Terriglobia > Terriglobales > Acidobacteriaceae > DATBAX01. The sequence continues at coordinate 5,874 of DATBAX010000266.1, read as the reverse complement.
CAACTGCGTGGCTAACGCTTGTTTATTGGGCGCGTTTCGTTCGCCGCTGATTTTCTGTCCGGCTGCATCCTTGCCCGAAAACGTAAAAACTGCCATGGTGACCTCTCCTAAACTTCTCTGGATTTCTGCCTGTTAAGTTGCTGCCTGCAATTCAATATGGTTAGCGCTTACCCGGCGTGGCGCCTTTCGCCATCACCGGCGTCTGGCTCTTACTCAAGAGGCCAGCACCACGGTTGATCATTTCCTGCAATTCGTCTGTGTTGCTGGAGCGCGCCATCGCGGTTTCCATCGAAATCTGTTTCTGGAAATACAGCGTCGCCAGCGACTGGTTAAATGTCTGCATACCGAATTTGTCCTGACCGGATTGCATGGAAGAATAAATTTGGTGGATTTTGTCTTCGCGAATCAGGTTGCGGACTGCGGCGTTAGGAACAAGAATTTCCATCGCCATGGCGCGTCCCTTGCCGTCAGCTTTAGGCAGAAGGCTTTGGCACATAATGCCTTCCAGCACTAGTGACAACTGGGCCCGAATCTGGGGCTGCTGGTGGGCCGGGAAGACGTCGATAATACGGTTAATGGTCGACGATGCCGAGTTGGTATGCAGCGTTCCGAAAGTTAAGTGACCCGTTTCTGCAATTCGCAGCGCGGATTCGATGGTTTCCAAATCGCGCATTTCGCCGATGAGGACGACGTCGGGATCTTCTCGAAGAGCGGCGCGGAGTGCGTCGGTGAAGCTCTTGGTGTCAGCGTGCAACTCGCGCTGATTGACCACGCAATTTTTGTTCATGTGCACGAATTCGATAGGATCTTCGATCGTCAGAATATGGTCGTGACGTTCGGTATTGATCTTGTCGATCATGGCGGCAAGCGTCGTCGATTTACCGGAACCGGTAGGTCCGGTGACCAGCACCAATCCGCGAGGCTTGTCGCACATCTTGCTCACGACGGCCGGCAGACCGAGTTGGTTGAACGACTTGATCTCGAACGGAATCAAACGGAAGACAGCCGAAGTTGCGCCGCGCTGATTGAAAACGTTGGCACGAAAACGGGCCAAACCCTTGAGGCCGAACGAAAAGTCGAGCTCGAAGCTTTCTTCGAAGCGATGCTTCTGGGCGTCGGTCATAACACTGTAGGCGAGCTGCTTGGTTTCCGCCGGCGTCATCTGCGGCAGGTCCAACGGCACCAGGTGTCCGTGTACGCGAATTTGCGGCGGCGAGTTGGTGGTGATGTGAAGATCGCTGCCGCTCATCTCGAGCATTCGTTTCAACAGATCGCTTAATGCCAGACCCATAACTTATTCCCTCTTCCCTTTTGAACTCTAGTGAATGGTTTCGCGCGCCACTTCTTCGAGCGTCGTCATGCCCGCCGCGACTTTAATCAGCCCACTGCGACGCAGCGTGATCATGCCGCGTTCGATCGCTTTTTTCTTTAATTCCAGAGCGGACGCTCCGACCAGCACCAGTTCCTTGATCTCATCGTCCACTTCCATCACTTCATACAGACCGCAACGTCCCTTGTAGCCAGTGTTATTGCAGACTCCGCAGCCTTTGCCCTTTTGAACTTTTACGGTTTTGGCTTCTTCCGGAGAAAAACCTTCTTCAATCAAAGTCTGGATTGGAACTTCCACGGCTTCCGTGCAGTCTTTGCAAATTCTGCGAATCAGTCGTTGGGCGCAGATCAAATGCACCGAAGTTGCAACCAGGAACGGTTCAATACCCATGTTCATGAGTCGGGTAATTGTTTCTGGGGCGCCGTTGGTATGGAGCGTGGAGAGGACCAAGTGACCAGTCAGAGCGGCCTTGATCGCAATTTCGGCAGTTTCAAAGTCTCGGATTTCGCCGACCAGAATGATGTTGGGATCTTGCCGAAGGAAAGCACGCAGCGCGGCGGCAAAGTTCAAGCCGATCTGCTCCTTCATCTGCACCTGGTTGACTCCGGCCAATTGAAATTCGACCGGATCTTCGGCCGTCATAATGTTCGTGTCGGGCTGGTTCAAACGTGCAATCGACGAATACAACGTGTTCGTCTTACCGGAACCTGTCGGTCCGGTGACGAGCACCATGCCGTATGGCTTCAAAATAGCTTTTTCAAACTTGACCAGTGATTCCGGCTCGAATCCAAGCTTGGTCATGTCGAGACGCAGGTTCTCTTTGTCGAGCAACCGCATCACGATCTTTTCGCCCCACAGTGTAGGCAGCGTGCTGACGCGGAAGTCGAGTTGCTTTTTCTTTCCGCCGATTTGCATCTTCAGCATGATGCGTCCGTCTTGCGGCAGGCGCTTTTCGCTGATGTCTAACTTCGACATGATCTTTACGCGGGAGATAATCGCGTCTTTCAACTTGAGCGGCGGAGACATGATGCTCTGCAAAATTCCGTCAATACGGAAGCGCACTCGGAATTCTTTTTCGTACGGTTCCATGTGGATGTCGCTGGCTCCGCGCTTCACGGAATCCGTCAAAATCAAGTTCACAAGTTTTACGATCGGAGCTTCATCGGCGGCGCGTTCCAGATCGGCCAGTCCGATTTCTTCCTGTTCGGCTTGCAGTTCGACATCGGCCTCGTCCATATCGGTGATGGACTGCATCACCTGTTCGAGGTCTTCTTCTTTCGTGGTGCCGTAAGCTTTGTCGATGCCTTCGAGAATGGAACTCTCGGATGCCACCACCGGCTCAATGTTGAAGCCGGTCATGAACTTGATATCGTCCATGGCGAAGACGTTGGTGGGATCGACCATCGCAATAGTCAGCGATGCGCCAACCCGGCTCAACGGAAGAATCTGATAACGCTTGGCAGTTTCAAACGGGATGAGCTTGACGACGGAAGCGTCAATTTCAAAATAAGAAAGATTGATGGCGGGCACGCCATATTGGCGCGAGAGGAAATTGGTGACGTCTTCGTCACTCAAGAACCCCAACTTCACCAGGGCAGACCCCAGGCGGCAGTTGGTTTCCTTCTGCACCTTCGTCGCCTGTTGCAACTGTTCTGGGGATATGACCTTCTCTTTTACGAGAAGATCTCCCAGCCGTTGAGACATACTGTCAATCTCCTGATCTTTACGACAGAAAAAATCTGTTCAATGTAATGGCTGACGCGTATTCGTGGCTGTTTGTCAGGGGAGACACCCAACGTGTTCCGCGTTGACATAAATTGTCACCTTAGATCGATTACTGCACCAGTAACTTTGGTTCCATACAGACAGGTGTACTCCCAGTAATTCACAGGTTTAAGCGTTCGAAAAATCGCGGAAACGGCGGGAAATCGAGACTTCCTGGCACAAACTGAGAGCGGACTGTGACGGCCATCACTGAACACTTAAGTAACCAGTGCTAGGCTGTGGGAGTTACCAGACAGTTATACCAATGCGAATTCAGCCTCCACTGATCGTTTTTTCTTTGGTCGCGTCGTTAGCCGCCACGGCTGTGGCGCAAACTCTGCGGCAGGAAGCAGACCGTGCCGGATTGTTAGTTGGAACTGCGGTCAATCCTGTTTATCTTTCGGAACCTGCCTACACTTCCACTCTCGTGCGTGAGTTCAACATGATTGAGCCCGAAGACGCGATGAAGTGGACCGCCATCCGCCCTGACGAAAAGACTTTTAATTTTGCATCCGCCGATCGTCTCGTGGATTTCGCTCGGACCCACAATATGAGAGTCCGCGGTCACAATCTGATGTGGGGAATCCATAACCCGAAGTGGCTTGAAGATGGCCATTACACCTCCCATCAGTTGGAAGAGTTGCTCCACGATCACATTCAGCGAGTAGTTGAACGATATCGCGGCAGAGTTTTCGCGTGGGATGTGGTCAACGAAGCCTTCGATGAAAATGGCGGACTTCGGGATTCCATCTGGTACAACCAGCCCGGAATCGGATTGGCTAAAAACCACACCGCGTATATCGAACAAGCTTTTCGCTGGGCCCATGCCACCGATCCGAAGGTGTTGCTTTTTTATAACGACGCCGGAGCCGAAGCGGTAAATCGAAAATCAGATGCCGTGTACGAGATGGTCAGGGACTTCAAGCGGCGTGGCGTTCCCATCGACGGAGTTGGATTGCAAATGCATATCTTCAATCTGGATCAGAACGTAAAGTCGATTGCGGAAAACATCTCACGCTTCACCAAGCTCGGCGTGCAAATCCAAATCACCGAGATGGATGTCGCTCTCCCCGTGGATGCGGCGAAGAAGCCTTCGCGCCCGGAAGACCTTTTGCGGCAAGCGGAAATCTACGGTCAAATTGCAACTGCCTGCTTACAAAATCCAGGTTGCACCGCAATTCAAACCTGGGGCTTCACTGACAAATATTCCTGGATCGGATGGTTCACCCATGGAACCGAGGATGCAGGATTGGTTTTCGACCGTCAGTATCACGCGAAGCCGGCTTACGATGCACTGCGGAAAGCAGTGGCCGCACGGCCCTCTAAATAACAACCAGAACACTCGATGGCACTCCTGCCTTGGCCCCGATCCGGCTTTATAATGAATCGCTTACCCTCTTCGCGCAATCGTACTGGGTAGAAGCTGTGATTCCCGTGGCCGCCCCCAATCCAACTCGTCTTTCGGAAAAAACTTCGAGCCGGAAGAAGCTCATTATCACGGTGGCCGTGGGCGCGCTTCTGCTTTTTGGCATCCTGCTTTCGCAGTCGTCTTTCGATCTGCCATTTCTAAATCCGCAGAACAGTCAGCAGCCGCTGTTTTTCGTTTCCCTTTCGATCACGATTTCGCTTCTCTTCGTGGCGCTGACATTTGTATTGGTTCGAAACCTTCTCAAAGTTTTTGCGGAACGAAGGCTGGGAGTGTTGGGATCCAAGTTTCGCACCCGCCTCGTAGTGGTAAGCCTGCTTCTTTCGTTTTTACCCGTAATCGTGATGTTTTGGTTCGCGTATGGATTGATGAATCGTTCCATCGAAAGATGGTTTTCCAGTCCAGTGGAGGAAGTGCGCCAGCAAACGGCGACCATGGCATCGTTGCTGTCGAGGTACGCGTGGCAGAATGCGCATGCGGAAGCGGTCTCCATCGCGGCTACCCCAGAAACGCAGTATGCCTTCGCGGGACACAGTTTTTCTCCGGTCGTTGAAGAATTCCGCCGGCACGAACCTACATTGCAAAGTGGATTTGCGGTGGCGATCAACGACGGCGAAGCCGAAGCCAGTTTTGGAGTTCCGACTCCGTGGCCTCAACTCAAAACGAAGATTCCGTTCGACAAACTGGCTTCCGACACGCCCGTCCCCACCGTAACCTTGAATCAGATTGAATACATTCTGGGCAGCGCGCCGGTTGGCCATCATGGATTGGTCTTGGTCGCCATGCCTTTGCCGATTAAATTTTCTGAGACCGTTAAAGAGATTGAAGCCAGCCAGCAGCGCTATCTCGAGCTCAGCCGGCAACGCAAACTGGTGCGGCGCACTTACATGGGCCTGCTGTTGTTGTTGACCGTTGTGGTTCTTTTTGCCACGACGTGGCTCGCATTATTTCTTTCGAAGCTGGTCACACGCCCCGTTGCCGCGCTCGCTGAAGCGACGCAGGAAATTTCTCGCGGAAGACTCGACTATCGCGTGGAAGTCCATGCCGCTGATGAAATCGGCGACCTGGTTCGATCATTCAATCGCATGGCGGAAGAGTTGGAGAGCAGCCGCCGCCAGATTGAAACGGCGAGCCGTGAACTGGGCGCGGCCAACAGCGCCCTGGAACAACGCCGCCGCCATATCGAAACCATTCTGGAGAGTATTCCCACCGGCGTGCTTTCGGTAAATGCAGACCGCCGCATTACCCATGTAAACCAGGCGTTGCTTCGCCTTTTCCATCCTGTACGCGAAGAAAGTGGCGCTCCCGCAATATTAATTGGAGCACAACTGCGAGACGTGTTCTCGGCCGAAGT
>DATBAX010000265.1:0-3431 GCA_036271275.1 Terriglobales bacterium | reverse complement strand
GAATCCGCGGCGAAGGGAGACACTGCGGCGGGACGTGACCCGGACGGCAACTCCGGCTTGCGGACGTCGGGAACCATTGCTGGTTTGCCGGGCAATCGTGGAGTTGATGCACTCGACATCCCGGCATCGCTCAACAATTGTTCGATCGGCAATAGCCTTTGGGCGTGCGCCAACTTGAGAAGTCCCAACTCAAGATGAAAGCGTTGTTCCTGCCGATATCCCAGTTCGCTATGCGTCCGCAACATGATTTGGAGATGCCGCGCCAGATCTTCTTCGCTGAATAGTTCCGCCACGCGCATCACACGATTACGTTCATCGCCGGAAATCTGTAGCAGGGAAGACTCGCCACCAGCAATTTTGGCGACTACCGTGTTCCTCAAGAACCGCACCATCTGTTTTGCGAAATGCGACGGATTTTGGCCGTCGGTGATGAGGCGGTCGACATGTTGCAACACCGCTTCGCTCGAACCTTCGGCGACCGCCTGCATGACTTCTTCCAACACTCCGGACGGAGCCGAACCCACCAGTTGCCGGACGGCTTCAGCAGTGAGGCGTCCGTCACAGGATGCAATGGCTTGATCGAGAATGGAAAGCGCGTCACGCATCGACCCATCGCCGGCCTCGGCGAGTAAGGCCAGCGCGTCTTCGTCGGCGTCGATTCCTTCGCGCGATGAGAGGTCTTTGAGCTGACCCAGAATTTCTTCAAACCGCACCGCGCGGAAACTGAAATGCTGGCAGCGCGAGCGGATGGTCTGTGGAATATCTTCCGGCTGCGTCGTAGCCAGCATGAAAACTACATGAGATGGCGGTTCTTCCAACGTCTTTAATAGCGCATTGAAAGCGGCGTCGGTAATCTGGTGAGCTTCATCCAGAATATAAATCTTGAAGCGGTCCCGTGCCGGACGGTAGCGCGCGGCCTCCCGCAACTCTCGGATTTCATCGATACCGCGGTTGGTGGCGGCGTCGATCTCAATCACGTCCACGGAATTTCCGGCGCGAATCTCTGTGCATGATTCGCATATGCCGCAAGGTTCGGTTACCGGTTGGTCTGACGACCGGCAATTGAGCGCCATGGCCAGAATGCGTGCAATCGTCGTCTTGCCGATGCCGCGGTGTCCGCTGAAAATGTAGCCGTGGGCGGTGCGTCCCTGTTGGATCCCGTTTTTCAGGGTGCGGGTGACGTGGTCCTGCCCAATGACTTCTGAGAATTTTTGTGGACGATATTTTCGGGCGAGAACCTGATAGCTCATGGTGAGAAGATGAATCAATTATACGTGATGAATTCCCGGCTTCCGCCGTATGACAACGAAGACCTTGCGAAAATTGCACCGGACAATATAGGCTCTTTCCTTGAGCTGGCCTTCCCGCCGGCGGAGGGAGTTTCCCCATGCAGTTGCAAATGAGTATCAAGCCGACTCACGATGACATTCTAGTGCTGAACTGTGCCGGCCGAATTGTTTTTGGCGAGGAATCGGCGAGCCTGCGTGACACCGTGAAAAAGCTGGTGACTTCGAACAAGCGCATCATTCTGAACCTGGCTGACATTACTTACATCGACAGCGGCGGGTTGGGAACGCTGGTGGCTCTTTACATCACCGCGAAGAACAGCGACGGCTCCATCAAGCTGGCCAACCTGACGCCGCGGGTGGGAGATTTGTTGCAGGTCACCAAGCTGCTGACCGTGTTCGAAGTGTTCGACAGCGAAGAACAGGCGATCGACTCTTTCCGGAAAGTGGCCTAGCGCAATTTCAGCTCGCCCTTGTCTCGTCAAACTCCAATCAGCATGCACGCCCGAATCCTGGCCGCGATCCGGAAAATTCCGCGCGGCAAGGTTTCCACTTACGGCGCGGTCGCCCGCGGCGCGGGATATCCAGGATTGGCCCGGCAGGTCGGCGCAATATTGCGGCGTTCCGCGGGACTGCCCTGGCAGCGGATCTTGGGGGCGGGCGGCGAAATCAAAGTTCCCCGCGATTATGCGATGGAGCAACGGTTTCTGCTGGAATCAGAAGGCGTGACGTTCCGAGGACGCCGCGTGGACATGAAACGATTTGAGTTCCAGTTCCCCCGTGTGAAAAGCGCTCGCAAAAAGTCGAAGAAAAGCATCTAGCGGCTCCTCAAGTCATCCCGAAGATCCGGCGCACTTCAGACGAGCGAGGGATCTGGCGCGGACCAGGAAAAAGTGCAGTCCATCTCGCGTAGAATCCTTCGAAAACTTTCAGCGGTTGATAAGAAATTTCAGATTCGGGTACTTTCCGGATTACCGCTGGCTGACTTCCTTCGAGAAAACTTTGCGACTGAACTCGCCTGATTTTTTGCGCGGCACGCTCAGCGATTTCCACTCGCGTCCTTTGAAATGCTTTGCCAGAAGCACGATCTGCCCGCAATGGTAAGAGTAGTGAGCGATCTGGCGATTGACCGCTTGCATCACCGAATGTGCCTCGCCACGGATAGTGACGGTGCGGCCCAGGTCTGAATCGGTGAGCGGATCGAGTGCCGCGAACACCAGATTCCAACCTTCCTCCCAAGTCGTCATCAACGCCTGTCGCGACGTGGCAGGTTCCTCGAATTCGGTGTCGCGATCGCGATTCGGTTTCTCGCCATCGCTGGTCAGAAAATCCGTCCAACGCGACCGCATGTTGCCGGTCATATGTTTGATGACGATCGCAATCGAGTTCATTTCCTCATCCAGCGTGAGAAACAACTGTTCGTCGTCGATCTGTGCGATCGCTCCCTCTGTCATTTTCTTGTAATAGTGAAAGAGGGCGATGGAATCTTCCAGGTAAGAATTTGTGAATTTGAGCGTCATCATCACACCTTGAATTGTTCGTCGATCTCTACCTGATACCCCGCTACCAGGCGATTGGTTTCATTTGCCATCCCAACTACGGCCATTAATTCCTTGAACATTTCGTCGGTCATGCCTTTTTTTCTGGCCGATGCAGTGTGTGAAGCGATGCAGTAATTACATTGATTGCTCACACTGACCGCAACATAGAGCAGTTCTTTAACGAGAGGATCGAGCGCGCCCGGCGCCATGATCTGTTTGATGTCGTCCCAAGTCCGCTTCAATGTCGCGGGATCGTGGGCGATTGCCTTCCAGAAATTATTGATCCAGTCCGTCTTGCGGGTGGCCATGATGTCGTCATAGACCGCCCGCACTTCGGGGCTGGCGTCTTTGTATTCGATGAGTCCCAGGGTTGCCATGATCTCGCTCCAAAAATCTTTTCACCACGGAGGCACGGAGACACGGAGAAGATCAAAGTCTTTTGGTTTTCTCTGTGTCTCCGTGCCTCCGTGGTAAAAAGCGCCTAATTCTTTTCTTCGACCTCAAAGTCTTTGCGAAGCTTGACGATTTCTTCGTAGATGTCCATCTGCTGCGATTATCAGGGGGTAAATGGGGCAAGTCAATTAGAGGCAACGAACCCTATCCT
>DATBAX010000264.1:0-27636 GCA_036271275.1 Terriglobales bacterium | reverse complement strand
AAACGCAGATCTTCTCCTAAATCATAAGAAGATGGACATACCAGGTTGCCTACGTTTTCAATGAAGAGAAAATCCAATTGGTTCAAGTCCCAATCTTCGAGCGCTTTTTCGACCATGGCGGCTTCGAGATGGCAAACAGTGCCGGTCGTAATCTGTTTGACTGGTGCATGGCTGCGTGCCAGGCGCAACGCATCGTTCTCTGTGGCCAGATCTCCGACCAGCGCCGCTACTCGATACTTGCTGCGGAGGAGAGTGAGAGTTTTTTCCAGGAAAGCGGTCTTGCCCGAGCCGGGACTGGAAACCAGGCTTACGACGAAGACACCCGCACGGCGAAAACGGTCGCGAAGGTTTCGTGCCACAGCGTCGTTTTGTTTTAGCACGTTCTTGCGGATTTCGATCAAACGGGGTTCGGGACGCATTCTATCTCCAGTGCAACGACTTCGAGTTCTTTGCCTCGCACGATCTCAGATGACGGAGCACCGCACTTCGCGCAGATGAATAATTGGACCGAAGTGAGAGGACTCTCCTTGCAGCACGCGGAACAAAAAATCACTACAGGCACATCCTCTATAAGCAGCCGTGAGCCTTGCAGCGCGGTGCCCTCGCAGGCCATTTCATAACAAGACAGAAGTGCCTCTTTCACTACGCCCGAGAGCGCGCCCAACTTCATGTGTACTGCATTCACCTGAGCCCCCCGGCGTTCGGCCTCTTCTTCCGCAAGCTCCACGATGCTCATCGCGATGGAAAGTTCGTGCATGGTGTTATTCGCCTTGCCCACATTGCATCCGCGGGGAGTAGTCAAAGACGCCGAAGGCCGCAAGCGCCGCCTGGCCCAGGCTGATTCCGCCATCATTTGGAGGGACCGCATGATTGGTCCAAACCGCGAACATCCGGCCTTCGAGTTGCTCTTTCAAATCTTCAAGCAGTAACTGGTTTTGGAAAACGCCTCCGGAGAGAACGACCGTCTCCAACTCATGCCTGCGCGCGATAACTTGCAGTGCATCGCTTAAACCTCGGGAAATTCCGAGATGGAATGATCGTGCGATTTCCCGGATATCGCGGCCACGCAAGCGATCCTGTATAACGGCCTGAAGCAATGGACGAAAATCGAGATCCTCGCCGATCAAAGGAAAATCGTACGGTTCCGTTAGCGGCGCAGAGCGGGCGAGTTGTTCGAGCCAGATTGCTGCCTGACCTTCGAAAGTGACGGCTCGTGTAAATCCGAGAAGCGCTGCGGCGGCATCGAACAATCGTCCCATAGAAGTTGTGGCGAATGTTCGCAGGTCTTTGCGTATTAACTTCAACGCGTGGCGGAAGCGCTCGGCGAAAAGAAAGGGTGGTTCCGAAAGATCAGTTAGATTGTCGATCTGAGTAAGAAATCCAGCTGCGGCTTGCACCGGATGATGCGCCGCCGCATCGCCGCCAGCGAGAACCGCGGAACGCAAGTGGGCCACACGGTTGAATCCTTGCCGGACGCTCCCCACGAAAATCTCTCCTCCCCAAATGGATCCATCGTCTCCGTAGCCCGTACCATCAAAAGCCACGCCGATGACTCGTTTAGTGAATTCTTTTCGCTCTGCCAGTACGGAAGCAATGTGTGCCCTGTGATGCTGTACCGCGTGCGTTTGCATACCACCAAGCGACGCGGCATGGGCTGTAGAAAAGTATTCGGGGTGCAGATCGTGAACGAGGAGCAGGTCGCGGCGGCGAACCTCGTACATCGAGATCAGGTCGTCGATGGTCTGGTGAAATGCTCGCAGCGACTGGTAATGATTCAAGTCCCCCAGATGCTGGCTGACAAAAGCCTGCCCTTCGATGACTAATGTGATCGTATTTTTGAGGTCTGGACCCAAGGCAAGAATCGGATGAGTAGTCGGCAGTGTAGCGACTGCACCGGGGGCATAACCGCGGGCGCGTCGCAAGATTACGGGGCCGCACGTACTCGCTCGCACCACCGAATCGTCAACGCGACGTGCGATGGCCCGCTGCCCGAGCAGAAACGAATCGGCGATTCCATGAAGACTTCGCAAAGCGTCTTCGTCCTCATAAGCGATAGGTTCGCTCGCCCGGTTTGCGCTGGTCATCACTAGGACTTCCGGAGCGCCGGCAGCGAACAATAAGTGGTGTAAGGGGGTATATGGAAGCATTACGCCTAGCTCGGAATTTCCAGGAGCGACTCCGGCGAGTTGAAGCCTTGCGGGGGCGAGCACGATCGGGCGCGCTGTGGAAGTTAGCAGCTCTGCGGTCGCGGGCGAAAGCTCAACTAGAGCGTGCGCACACTCCAGGTCGCGCACCATGACTGCAAAAGGTTTTTCCTTGCGATACTTTCTCTCCCGCAAAGCCATAACCGCCAAGGGATTCCGCGCATCGCAGGCTAGATGGAATCCGCCGAGCCCTTTGATCCCGAGAATCTTGCCCGCTTGCAAGAGGTCGGCAGCACGCTCGATGCTGAATTCGTTTTCGTTTGAATTGTTTTCGATAGAGTGAAGAAAGTACCCGGGCCCGCATGCGAAACAGGCCACAGGCTGCGCGTGAAATCGACGGTTGCTGGCGTCGGAGTATTCGCCCGCACAGTAATCGTCGAGCAACCACTCGCGCATGGTTGTATTTGCACGATCATAAGGCAAGGTCAGCACAACACTGTAACGCGGCCCACAATTGGTGCAGTTGATATACGGATAGAGATAACGAGGATCAGCCGGATCAAACAGTTCCCGAAGACAGTCTGCGCAAACCGGCAGGTCTGGCGAGATGCGAACGGTCGGGCTTTGTTTTCCTTGACTCTCGCGGATCGTAAATTCGCGCCAGCCTTGCAAATCGGCAGATCGCACTTCGATTTCGGCGATACTGGCTGCGGGTGGAGGCTGCGCCTTCAGATCGCGAACGAAAGCTTCCAACGCCGTCTGGTCGCCTTCGAGATGGATTTGTACTCCCTCTTCCGCATTGAGTACCCATCCATTCAGCGTATTTGCACAGGCCAAGCGGTAAACAAATGGACGAAATCCAACTCCTTGGACTACACCGCGAACTCGAATGGAACACGCGCTGGCCATTGATTCCTAACTTTTCTTATCCCAGATCCACGATGCAACCGTGACCTTGCCATCCCACCTGCACCACTTTGCCGTCTTCTACAAGAATGGGAACGGTGCGTTGTCCGCCGGAGATTTCGCGCATGCGGCTACGTGCGACAGGATCGGCTTCCACGTCATACTCCACAAATTCGTTACGTTTCCACTCCAGCCAGTCGCGCATTTCGCCGGTGTGCGGACAGCGGGACGAGCCGAACAGTTCAAACCTGGCCACGGAACAGCGCCTCCTGATTCATGGTGTCTTCATCGCCCGCGCCTCGGATGTTTGGGACCTCATTCAGAGTTTGCAAAGATTCGCGAATGACGTGGTAGACCGACGCCTGGACTTCCTGAATGCGGGGAATGTAATCGCAATTCACGACGATTGGAAAGTCAGCGAGCTGCTTGCGTTTAATCTCGCCTCCGTCATAGCCGAGTAGCGCGACGGTCAGCATATCCCGTTTGCGGGCCTCTTCGAGCGCCATAATAATATTGCGCGAGCCGCCGCTGGTGGAAATGCCGATGACTACATCTTCCGGCCGCGCCTGCGCAATTAACTGACGAAGAAAGATGGCATCGGTTCCAATGTCATTCGCGACTGCTGTGATGTTTGCCGGTTCGAGCGCCAGGGATATCGCAGGAACAGTCTGGTAGCCCGGCGGCGGAAGCACACAATCGATGGCGAAATCGTTGGCATCAGTGGCAGACCCGCCGTTACCAAAGATAATGAGTTTTCCGCCGCGTTGCAGCCGCTCGTGAATTGCCACCGTGGCGCTGGCGATTTGCCAGGACTCCTCGGATGCGACTTGTTGGCGCAGTTTGGAATCGTCGCGCACCTTCATCAAAATGGAAGCTGCGACTTCTTCCATTAGACCAGCGCTGGATTGTTTCTTGGTTCCCAGAAATGGATAAAGAAATTCCGATTCTCCCACTTCGTGGCCAAGTTGGCGGTGCTCGAAAAAGACGTGCACGGTCTCCCACAACGTATGGTAAAGAATCTCCGTCATCTCCTGATGCAGAAAAGGATCCTGCGTGACCGCTTCGACGGTATAGGAGCCTTCGACGCCAGGGAGTGCGAACGTCATGGCATCGCAACGATGCGCCTCTTGAAGTGCAGCCCAAACTTCCGGATCGCCCTCGGGCGGACCGAAGCCCATGACGATGTCGTCTGGATGAATGATGGCTTGCAGCCAGGGCCGAAAGAGCATCGACAGATCAAGCGCCGGCAAAGCGCGCTTGCCCACAATCACGGGGTGCACGAACTCCACGGATACATGTTGCGCGTCGGTTGCGTAAGGCCCTCGACCAAAAGCCAAAAGCCGGCCGCCGCGCAGGAATCGCTCCGACATCTGGCGGCTAGATTCCGCGAGACGTGGGGCCTCACTGGAGAAAAAGCGCTCAAACAATTCGTTACGTGCCGACAAGCGCTCTTCGATCTGGCTGGCAAGGCCGTGCGCCTTGGGTTGCGATGTCATCTGCATAATTGCCTATTTGACACGCGTGTTCAACAGATTCTCGGCAACGGATCGCCGACCAGCATGTCTACGATGCGGCTGCCCCCATAAAGGGTGGTCACCAACACCGTTCCAGCCGGCTGTTCACGGACTTCGCCGATTACCTGCGCTTCGCTTCCACCCGGCGCAAGGTTCAAGGCACCGATCGCGGCGTCGGCATATTCCGGAGAGACCACTGCCAGAAACTGGCCTTCATTCGCAATGTGCAGCGGATCGAGTCCCAGTAGTTCACAGGCGCCGCGAACCGTGTCGCGCACGGGAACTTGGTCTTCGAACAAAACCATTCCCAATCCGCAGTCACGCGCAAGTTCATTGAGAGATGTGGCCGCGCCCCCGCGGGTTGGATCGCGCATCCAGCGAATACCGGGACCGGCGGCACGCACTAACGCTTCGACCAAAGGCAGAACAGAGCGCGTATCAGAACGAAGATCGGCTTCGAGATCAAGTTCGCCGCGTGCCAGCAGAATTGTGACGCCGTGATCGCCGATGGGACCGGAAAGCAAAATTCTGTCTCCCACGCGAACCGATAGCGGATCGACAGTCACTCCAGGCAGAATGCGACCGATTCCGGTCGTAGTGATATAAATTTGGTCCGCTTTGCCGTGCTCCACAACTTTTGTATCGCCCGCGACGATACGGACACCCGCGGCCCGTGCGGCTTTGGCCATAGCGCGGACCTCGGCCTCGAGAATTGCTGTCGGCAATCCGGCCTCGAGCACATAACTGACTACGAGAGCTTCTGCCTTTGCGCCCGAGACGGCGAGGTCGTTCACGGTTCCATTGACAGCCAGGTCGCCAATTGAGCCACCCGGGAAAGTCAGTGGACTGACGACGAAGCTGTCAGTAGTAATCGCAACCTCGGCTCCGTCAATGTCAACTCGCGCGGCGTCTCCGAGGGGGCCCAGGACCGAGCCAAAGAGCAGCGGGGCAAAAAGTCCTTCGACGAGCTTACGGCTGGCTTTGCCTCCGGCTCCGTGGGCCATTTCAATCTGAGGATCGCGGAAGCGCGTGGCTGCGGGCTCGGCCAGCACGGCGACAGGTGCGTCCGATTCCGCGGGCTTCAGGCGATCGAACTCAAGTGCACCATCGCTGCTTTTCGATGTTCGTAGTTGTGATAGGCGGCGCATGACCCTTCCGATGAGACCATGAGTGCGCCGATAGGATGCTCCGGCGTGCACTCGCGGCCAAAAAGTTTACATTGATGCGGTTTCAGTACGCCTTTCAACACCTCGCCGCACTGCGCTGCTTTTGGGTCGGTGACGCGAATGCCTGGAACCGAAAAGCGCTGTTCGGCATCGAATTGGGAATACTTTTCATTGATGCGCAGAGCGGACTGAGAGATGAATCCCAAGCCTCGCCATTCGAAATAGGGGCGTAGCTGAAAAACCTCTGCCATGGCCTTGAGCGCGGCGCGATTCCCTTCCCAGGGCACCACCCGCTTGTACTGGTTCTCCACCCTGGCTTCGCCCGCTTTCAGCTGGCGCAGCAGCATCACGATGGATTGCATCATGTCCAGCGGTTCAAAACCCGAGACCACAATCGGCATATGTTCGTTTTGCGCGATCCATTCGTAAGGACGGCAGCCAATCACGGTTGAAACATGCCCCGGTCCGATAAAGGCGTCCAGCCGCATATCGGGAGAATCAAGAATCGCGCGGATCGCAGGAATGATCGTGACGTGATTACAGAAGACCGAAAAGTTGCGGATGCCCTCCGCCTTCGCGCGCATCATTGTAAGCGCGGTGGAAGGCGCAGTCGTCTCGAAGCCAATGGCAAAAAACATGACGTGCTTTTCAGGATTCAGCCGGGCAAGCTTCAATGCATCGGCGGGTGAATAGACAATGCGTACATCCATGCCGCGTGCTTTGTGCTTCAGCGGGCTGCCTTGGGTGCCCGGCACACGCATCATGTCGCCGAAGGCGGCGAAGATTACATTTGGATCCTTTGCAATCGACAACCCATCATCGATTCGTCCCATCGGCAAAACGCAAACCGGACAACCGGGACCATGAATGAGTTCAATATTTTCCGGAAGGATATCTTTCAGGCCAAAACGATAGATCGCATGGGTATGGCCGCCGCACACCTCCATCAGGCGGTAATGACGGTCTCCGCCGGCAAGTTTGCGAATTTCTTCCGCAGCCTTCGAAATCAACTCTGGTTCGCGAAATTCGTCCACAAATCGCATGTTGATTCGTCCCTTCACTACATGCCGCAAAGAGCCGTTAATTCACTTTGAGGTCATTCCTGTCCGGGTCGCTGCCTTCGGCCTCGTTTCCATCATCGAGTCCGTATCCTCGTATTTCCTGCATCGCCCCGTCGATCTCTCCCAACATCCTGAGCGTCTCCATTTGTTCTGCGGCGTCCTGCTCGCTGATCTTACTCATGGCAAAACCAACATGGATGAGCACCCAGTCGCCGGGCAGCGGCTTGTCATCGTGCAACAGGCCAAGATCGATCTTGCGGCGAACGCCGACCACATCCACCAGCGCGGAGTCTTCGTTCTCGGAGGAAATCTCGACGATCCTACCCGGTATGGCTAAGCACATTCGACATCCTCGTTCGGACTTTCATTCAACTGTTCGTTCAGGATTTTATTGATCAACGACTCGACTAATTCGACTGCACAATCAATCGCCGCTTCCACGGGCGCGCTCAATCCCATTTGACCTTCTTCGCCTCCGAGCGTCTCCGGCTCGCATCCCACCAATAAAATATTTCTTACTTCGATATTCATGGCCCGGGCCATGCGCAATACGCTGACGGGGTTCATGGCGTGCGCGTCGGCCGCAGGCTGCGCAGACTCTGGGTCGTCCAAGGCCTTCAGATCGGGCTCGATCAGAGAGACAGTGCCCGGTCTCTGTCCATGGGGGCATGCGTCGACAAGAATCGTGCTTTCGTATCCGTCCTGGAGAGCGTAGGCAAGATCAAAGCCGCGAATGCCAAAGTCAACTACGCGCACCGCCTCTGGAAGCTTGCGCGTTGCAAGCCGGCGCGCCACTTCCACACCAAAAGCGTCGTCGCCCAGAAAGATATTGCCGATGCCCGCCACCAGAATAGTCGGTCGCCTCACTTCGACTATGTCGGAGATTTCTTCCGGCGAAAGCGGTTCCACTTCCGCGGCATCGAAGAAAAACCGGTGACCAGGCTGACGCAGCATGCCCATATCCTTGCCGGGATCTTTGTCGAGCACAACGCAGACGTGTTGCTTACCTTCGTAGTCCTGTTCGATACATTCAACCGTGGCAATCTGTCCGTTGAGGGCGATGTCCATTACATCGCCGCCCGGCCGGGGACGGAGTCGTACCCGGCAGCCGGGCCTTACTTCGACTCCGGAAATTTCCAGATGATCGAGGGCGGTTTTGTCTTCCAGAAGCTGCCACTCCCACTCGTTCATGGCGCCTCCTCATGCGAGGAGTCAGGGCCGACCGGGCGAAGACCACGCAGCGCCCCGTGCAACTTCATGAATTGTTCCGCCGGCATGGATTCAGTGCGCTCCAGCATCTGGCGGGCGCGTTCGTCCGACTGGCTCATCTCCTGCTTCTCCTCGTCAGTGAGCGTCATGATGCGCAAGGAGAGAATTTCGTCGATCTCGGTTCCGTCAAACAGGTCGCCAGCGCTTTCCGGAGCAATCTGAGGGTAGTCGTAGAGAATGATGGGGGATGAGAGCAAGGTGTCGGTTTGATCGTCGTCGCCGACCAGCACGGGCCACGTTCCAATATTCTTGCAGGCCGCAGCGAGATCGCTGAATTTTGCCGGAGGCGCGAGCAGCGACACAAATTTTCCACGGTGCACACCCAGCACAGTGTGCGTGGAAACCATGGCTGCAAGCAACGCATCCTCGCGAAGGGTCTGCGGCGTTGCTTCAAAGGCACTGGAGTTTCGAATGCGCACGCTCACCTTATAAATGTCATTGGTCTGTCGCGTAGCGGAGACTTCGACCTGGCAGCAAAGATCATGGCGTTCGCGAATAAGGACTCCCACGATCTGGCCATCGACTTCGCGCAGTGGTTCATATTCCGTTCCGGCCGGGAAAGAAAACGCTTGCGAAAGGGGGTTTTGATCAAGGGATTCGACGTTGCAGGCAGGTAAGACCACTTCCCGCTCAACTGCCTCCTGCCAGGGCTGATAGGTCCGTCCGTTGACCTCGAGTTTCTGTACTACCTCAAAATCAGGCGCTTCGCCGCTTGGGAGTTCGTTCGTGGACGCGACCAGTTTGCCGGCGGCGCGGGCGATCAGTTGCAAAAAACGTACCCGTATTTCGATCTCAGTTAACAGGCCACCCTGCACCAGGCATTCGGTCTGCATGGTCCAGGCCTCAGTCCCGTTTTGCATTTCGCTGTAAGACTTTGGACAAAGCACGCCGAAGTTCCAGCGCTGCTGGTTTTTCACCGACGATGGACGATAGGGGTAGAGCATGTATCCTTCGTACAGTACTGCCTTCGCAATCTTCTCTACTGTTGCGAGATTCATTGCGTCACCGGCTCTTCCACGGGAAGAACGCGTTCCAGCGCTTCTTCCCACGTTGGAATTCCATGTTTCATTTTGTATTGATATAAGCGGTCGAAGGCATCCTTATGCAAACAGAGCCACGCGCTTTGGGGATAGTAAGACTCCATCATGTCGCGCCAGATCTTTACCGGCAACTTGAAGCGGGCCTCTTTGTCCCAGGAGATAGGCGCAACTTGAAGTCCATCTTCGGCGCTGGCGTAGAACACCGTGCCGCTAAACTGGAGGCAGACGGGGACTTCTCCGTCCTCGAGACCATCAAAATATTTTGTCGCGGCCACATTAAAATCGAAAGTGCAAGGCACGGGTAGATCGACTTGAGTCGTTCCCCTAAATGACGGCACGACCAGATTGGCGTGCGTCCATAAAAGGCTACGCAGCGTCTGCCCCCATCGGCTTGGCTCGCCAAATAGATCGACCAAACGCTGTTGGTCCCCTGCACCGTATTTTCTGCGGGTGACTTCAAGTTGAATCTGGCAGCGCAGTGCGATCGTGTGGATCATCTGCTCAAGATTGGCGTCAGTGAGCCGCAGCTTAAAGGCAAGTAAAGGCGTGGCCGCATTGGCGATAACCTCGACTTTTTCGACTTGAAAACTGAGGTCAGGCACGGGGGCCTTCTTTGCTCTGGGATGTCTCTTCGTTCGGCGGGCCAGCGTTGGCCTGAACCTCGACGGCTTGCGACTTCACATGCGAAAAGAATTCGCCGAGTTCCTTCCACACTTCTGCGCCGCCCGAAAGCCCTTTCCAGTGCAGGCGAATCAAGCCCACGAGCTTGTAGCACTCGTCGATCGGCAGCAGGTAATACTCGGGAGCGGAATAGCCTCGCGAGTAGCCGAGTCGATTGACCAGCAGCCCTTCAACATCGGATTCCATTTCATTCAGGACCGGATTGCGGGCGACAAGATCATTCCAGGACGTGAGATCAAGCAGCGATTCGGTCGCACCGGCAGGACTGGGATAAAGCGTAACTATTCTGCCTTCCAAACTACTGCGAAAGATAAACGCCATGTTGATGGGAATCATCAGCGTGTCCCACTCTGCGTCACTAAGATGGAAGCCGGCGAGTGAACGCATGCGGCGTGGAACCCTCTTGAACTTCACACCCTGGCCGCAAAACAGAATCGCGCAGGCATCGCAGGTACAAAGCAGCCTGCGCCTGGCGACTTCAATGAGATGGGGATGATCCGGACGAAGACCCAGGCCGCACATTTCGCAGCTTTCAAGCGGCCGCTGCCGCCGTGCGATCTGCCGCAAGGCGCCAAAGCCGTCGGTGGAACTCGTGAATTGTCCTGCGCTCATGTTTGCGATGTTTCCGACACTGGTGTTATCAGTCACCGCCGTGCGGTTCGAGGACAACCGGCGCCTGGATCGCGCCGTTCATCAGTTTGTCCAAGCCGACGAATCCCGACGAAGGCTTCTCTTCCAGCCCTTCGATGCGAAGTGAAACCAGGTCGGGAGCGGCGTCATACACGGCCGCTTCCAGAGACGCCTGAACGGATTTTGCCGTGGAACCGCACGCGTGCGATCCGGTTTCCACCCGCAGATGGATGGCCCCGTCCCGCGCGTCGAGAAGCTCAACTTCGCATCCCTGCTTGCGCAGTTTCGGCCTTATGCTGTCCACGGCTTTTACAATTCGCGTTTCAATATCTTCCGGGTGCAGTCCATAAAGAATGAGCAGGGTGCTCACGAGCGAATCCCGGCCCAGCCGGTCAATAATGTTCATTCCGGGCTCGCCGGCTTCGGCGACAATGTCCAGCGCCTTTCCCAGCGCCGCCCCATGCAAATCCATGAGCGCTTGCACTAGGCCTTTTGTGGCGGCCCGCACCGCCGGGTCGGCGATGCCTTCCATCTCTTCCACCGACCCGCCGATCCGCTGCATTTCTTCGCGAAAATCTTTCGAATTCCCCAAAGTTTCTCTCAAGGCTGCATTCCAAACATCGGAGAATGATGTGTCTTCAGCACTTTTCCGTTGCCCAGATACATATGAACGCCGCAGGGCAAACACGGGTCGAAGCTGCGCACCGCGCGCATGATGTCGATTCCCTTGAATTTGTCGGGGCCGTTCTCCTCAAAGATCGGAGTATTCTGCACCGCGTCTTCATATGGGCCTGGAGTGCCGTAAATGTCGCGCGGATTAGCATTCCACGGCGTCGGCGGATAAGGATGGTAGTTGGCTATCTTGCCGTTTTTGATCACGACATGGTGGGAGAGCACACCGCGCACCGCTTCGTGGAAGCCGCAACCAATGGCTTCTTCAGGGACTTTGAAATCGGTCCACGTCTTGGTGTGGCCTGCATGCAATTCGCCGAGGGCTTTTTCCATGAAATGCAAAGCAGCGCAGGCGGCATAAACCTGGAAATATGTGCGTGCCCGGTCGCGCTCGATGGCATTACTCCACTTCGGAACTTTCCACTCAAATTCGACTTCAGGCAGCGAGGTTGTTTTGGGGAGATACAGCTTCACGCTATGGCCGGTCGACTTGATGTATCCAATATCAACCAACCCGGCCAAAGCTGTCGCCCAGAGACGAGCGATAGGCCCTCCTCCTGTATCAAGTGCGAGATGATCGCCCGTGCGCTTGTCGAGCCAGCGCGGCGACATGACCCATGTGTACTTTCCATCGAAATTGCGCTTTTGCGGCCGGGGTATCGTGGTTTGGTTCCAAGGGTGGTTCTTGTCCACCGGATTGCCCAACGGATCGGTCTTCACGAAAGTCTCTTGGTTCTGCCACTCGTCATAGTAAGAACTGCCCAGCAGAATGCGAATGTTCAGATTGATGTCAACCAAATCCGTGGTGACAAGTTTGCCGTCGACCACGATACCCGGGGTGACAAACATCTTCCGGCCCCACTCTGTCATGTTCTTGTACTGGTAATCGCAATAATCCGGATTATTAAACGATCCCCAACAGGCCAGTAGCACGCGACGGCGTCCGACTTCTTCGTATCCGGGCAGCGCCTCATAGAAAAAGTCGAACAGATCGTCATGCAGCGGCACGACCTTTTTCATGAACTCGACATACTTCATCAGGCGGACGAGATAGTCGGTAAAGAGTTGGACGGTCGGAACCGTGCCCACGCCCCCGGGATACAGCGTCGAAGGATGCACATGCCGCCCTTCCATCAGGCAGAACATCTCGCGGGTCATGCGGCTCATGACTAGAGCTTCGCGGTAAAAAGTCCCCGTAAACGGATTGAGCGCCGTCATGATGTCAGCGATAGTCCGAAAACCATGTAGATTGGCATTCGGCGCCGGCGTCGATTGGGCCTTCGCCCAAACCTTGGGATTGGTTTCCTTGACCATCTGTTCGCAGAAGTCCACTCCAACCAAATTGTCCTGAAAAATGTTGTGATCGAACATGTATTCGGCAGCTTCGCCAAGATTGACGATCCATTCAGCGATTGGCGGCGGCTTCACGCCGAACGCCATGTTCTGTGCATAGGTGGCGCAGGTCGCGTGATTGTCGCCGCAAATTCCGCAAATGCGGCTGGTGATGAAATGGGCATCGCGCGGATCCTTACCCTTCATGAAAATGCTGTATCCGCGAAAAATGGAAGAGGTACTGTGACACTCGACCACGTGACGATTCTCAAAATCGATTTTGGTAAAAATACCCAGGCTGCCCACGATGCGAGTAATCGGGTCCCAGTTCATTTCCACCAGATTCCCTTTTTTGCCGGACACGTTTTGGGTCGGTGCGCTAAGCGTGCTCATTCGACTGCTCCTTTGCCCTTCTGTTTGTCAGCCGTTTCTCAACCAGAAACTTTTTTCAATACGACCGTGGACGGTACCCCGTCGTCAGTTGACCGCGCCGATGGCGCCATTTAGGTTCTTTGTTGACGGTTGACTGCGTAATGGATCGAAGTGCGCGGATTGCACGCCCGTAGGCGCCTACTGCCGCGCTGGAAACTTTTCCACCAGGCGGCTCATCCATGAATGGCATGAACTTGTCGGGAAAACCGGGCATGGTACAACCGATGCAAATGCCACCTACATTGGGGCAACCGCCAATTCCCGCCATCCATCCCCGTTTGGGAACGTTGCAGTTCACCACCGGTCCCCAGCATCCTAATTTCACAATGCATTTCGGAGAACCGTAGACCTCGGCGAAGTCTCCTTGTTCGTAATAGCCGGCGCGATCGCAACCTTCATGCACCGTCTTCCCGAACAGCCATGTCGGACGAAGCTGATCGTCGAGCGGGATCATGGGCGCTAGTCCGGCGACTTGGTACAACAAATAAAGGACAGTTTCCATGAAATTGTCCGGCTGGACCGGACATCCCGGAACATTGACAATAGGCAGGCCAGCCTTTGACTTCCAATCCCACCCAAGATAGTCCGCAAGCCCCATGGCTCCGGTCGGATTGCCTTCCATGGCATGAATTCCGCCATAGGTCGCGCAGGTGCCGCAACCGACAACCGCCAGTGCCTTAGGCGCCAGGCGATCGATCCACTCGTTGGTTGTGATGGGTTGCCCGGTTTTTGGGTCCGTTCCCAGGGCCGCCCAATAACCTTCTTTCTTGATTTTCTCGTTCGGAATCGAGCCTTCCACCACCAGAACAAACGGCTCGAGTTCGCCCTTTTCCGCCTTATACCAATACTTCATGAAATCGTCGCCGACTTCGTAGGCAAGCACGGGATTGTGCAAATGCACTTTCGGGAGACCGGGAATCGCTCCCAGTAAGACGTCTTCGATGCTAGGTTGGGTCGCCGCAGTTACCGAAACCGAATCTCCATCACAGCCGAGACCGGCAGTGATCCAGAGGATGTGAACTTCAGCGACAGGAGATGGTTTTTGAGTGATCCGACCATAAGGGATTGTTTCCGGGGCCATGGGTTGACTCTCCGTTTCGAAGCCGTGTTGATACTTGGTTGCTTAACGCGGCGGTTAAGTTGTCGGCGATCTTGCGGATAATTTTGGCCGACTAAACTCGCCCGTTCAGCCGTGACGATCAATCGCGAAACCGTCCGCAGAAAACGGCAGCAATTGTTGGCACGGGTCTGCCAGGGAATACTGCCGGGTTTAGATTTATTTGCCTCTTTTCTGTCTTTCTCGACTTCTCTTTCTTCAAAAGAGACATCTAACAATTCGCATTCCGGTTTTTTGACATGATTGTGCCGAGGAGATACATATGAAGACACTCGTAGTTATTACCAGCGGGGTCGGAATCGTAACCTTACTTTTCGCAGGTTATGTGTTTTTGCACGCTATTCCGGATCTCGGACGCTATATGAAGATCAGCAGAATGTGAAGGCGCAATCACGAGATGGCCGCTAAAGATAACCCAACGCTAGCAGTGCCCCAAGCCTGGTTGTCCTTCAGAAGCTCGACATAGAGCCGGTTCAAACGGCTGTTGCCCTGATGTCGAAGGCATTTTCGATGATTTGCTTGACTGTCGTTATGCCGGCAAGCGGCAGGAAAAATCCGAAATGGTCGGGGAAATCTTGTAGGCGCAGGTGACCTGTGGTTCGCCGCTCGTTAAGTTTTCAGCCTCAAAGTCCGCCCCATCAGTCGCCAACAGGAGAGTATAGAAAAGGCACGTGATGACATTGATCAAGGAGGTGTGCCTGCAAGAAGACGGTCAACGGTGTATTGTCTCATTGCCAGGAACGAGCATCATTATCCGCCCAAATACGTGCTCGCGAGGGCGGGCTACCACGAAACGGGTACACAGTTGCAAGGCTTCGCGGGTGGATTGGAAACCAACAAGCCACAACGGACTGTATCGGAGGGCTCACCGACAACGAACAGCGGCAGGCTCTTCGGATCATGAAGAGAACTACGGTGTCCGTACAACTATATCTTCGAAACTTCGGCTGTCCGACTTAAAATAAAATCCTGCTGTGTGGCGCGGGCGCCCTCGCCCGTGGCTTTTGGCTTTGACTTTGCCTCTACAGACCGCACGATCGACTTTCCCTTTATCATTCCCTGGAGTGTCAAGGCATTCCGGGCGGCATAACCGGCCTGATCGTTATCAAAATAAATATAGATTGCAGCCAGATTCGTTGCCCAATCCTCGATCTGCTCCTTCCAGTGACGAAGGCGGCCGGCGCTATAACTGGCTTGATATTTCTCCACATCCGGCCCATGCAAACGCACGTATGCAAAATCGGCGGTGATCGTCAGAGGAGAACGATATCCGGCAAGTTCGTAAATGCAGAATGCGGCGTTGAATCTCGCAAGTAGTTTATTAATTTCCGGTCGAATCCAACTCAGGTCCCGGAACTCGAAAGCACATCGTAGATCGCGCGGTAGCGCCTCCAGTAAAGCTTCGAGACGACCCGGGTTCACCCGCCACCTAGGCGGCAACTGGAAAAGGATCGGCCCCAATTTATTGGAAAGTCGCGACGCCCGCGGAAGTAATTTCTCCAAAGCACTCTCTGGGTCTTTTAGCTTTTTCTGATGGGTCAGAAAGCGGCTGGCTTTTACCGCGAAGACGAAATTCGCCGGGACTGATTGTCGCCAATTATCAAAGGCAGCTTCTGTAGGCAGGCGATAGAAGCTGTTGTTCAGCTCGACGGTGTCGAAGTTTTGCGAATAAAACTCCAGCATTTTATTCGCAGACATCTTCTTTGGATAAAGCGGTCCTCGCCAGTGTTTGTAGTGATATCCCGAGGTGCCGATACGAATCTCACACGACATGAGCGGCGTCAGTCTTTCAGCCTTTACTGCGGGCTTTTCTTTTCTTCTTGGCTACAGACGCGCCTTGTTTGCCCAGTGCGGTCCGCACTGATTTCGGTAAGTGCGCGATCGTGCGTTTTTTCTTTGCAGCGGCCGCCGCCTTCTTAATATTTTTCTGTGCCGCGCTTCGTTGCTTCGTTGAGGCCAATTGTCCACACTCCTTCGGTTGCCAGCGAATCTATGCCACCCTGTCGGCCACTGCCGAAACTCCTGCCTTGCGCGCGCAATTGGCGCAGCAATAAATCTGTCCGCCGCCTTCGATTCCATGACCGATAATCCGGCAACGGCAGTGTGAGCACCCGGGGGCAAGCGCCTGAATCGCACATTCGAAACTGTCAAACACGTGCTTCGTGCCATTCGCTTCGATGGTGAAACTCTTGTCGTAATCGTTTCCGCAAACTTCGCATTGGGCCATAAGCTGTCTCCTTCACGACGTCTAGCGATATTGGTGCTTGGATGGGAAACCGCTGTTAAGGTTTGTCTTCGCTCAACGAATCGTTTTCCAAGCTTGATTTCTTCGACCTGAGCCCGGCCGATTAATTTGTCAGAATTATCCAGGCCGTCAATCGACAACCGCTCTCATTCCATCGCCATCCAAAGGGTTAGTTCGAATCGAATTTAAGTAAGGAGTTTTCTTATGTCCCGAATATCAAAAATCTTATCAGCAGTAGTAGTTTTTGCTGTGTCGACTATCTGTGGCGTCGTCGCACAACAATCAAATGATCCCTCAACCTCGTCGCCGACAAACAGCGCAAGCGCCACAAAAGCACCTGCCGGAACCGCTATGGCGGATACCAAATTCATTAAGGAAGCCGCCGAGGGCGGGATGGCCGAGGTGGCCCTGGGTCAACTCGCGGTGGAAAAAGGATCGAGCAGTGACGTGAAGAAGTTCGGCCAGCGCATGGTGGATGACCACGGCAAAGCCAATGACGACTTGAAGCAGCTCGCTTCTCAGAAGAATGTAGAACTTCCGCAAGATTTGAACGCCAAAGACAATGCGACCAAGGCGTCCCTTGAAAAGCTCTCCGGCCAACAATTCGACCAGGCATACATGAAGGACATGGTGAAAGACCACAAGAAGGATATTGCTGATTTTCGGCGGGAAAGCAGGTCTGCGCACGATCCGGACGTGAAGAAGTTTGCCAGTCAAACTTTGCCAACGCTAGAGGATCATTTGAAACAGGCGGAGTCCGTTGCGCAGCCTTCAACCGCACAAGCTTCCGCGCGTTAATTCAAACTTAAATGGGGCGGATTACATCCGCCCCTGAAAGTTCTTGTTCTAATTATGGCGCATCGCAACCTGACAGTGAGTGCTGGGATCGCGTTGGGAATCGCAGCCACGATGTTGCTCAAGCGGCGAAAATCGATCTCGCTGCGGAACAAAACTGCATTTGTTACGGGAGGATCGCGTGGACTGGGATTGCTGTTGGCTCAGGAATTCGCGCGCCGGGGGGCAAAGATCGCCATCTCGGCGCGCGACCGAAGCGAGCTTGAAAAGGCCGAAGTCCTACTACGCAGGATCACTGATCAGGTCCTCATCCTCGAAGCCGATATGACGATGCGTGAAGAGGTGGATCTCGCCGTCCGGAAAATCGAGCAACACTTCGGCCCGCTGGACATTCTCGTAAACAATGCCGGAACAATTAGCGTCGGCCCCGTTGAAACGATGACCATTGACGACTACCGGGACTCGATCAACACACACTTCTGGGGCCCGTATTTTGCCAGCATGGCTGTCTTGCCATCCTTTCAACGACGACGCTGTGGCCACATCGTCAATATTTCCTCAATTGGCGGGAAGATTGGCGTGCCGCATCTCGTTCCTTACAGTGTCGGCAAATTTGCCTTGACTGGGTTTTCGCAAGGCCTCCGTTCCGAACTTCTAAAAGACAATATCTATGTGACCACTGTATGTCCAGGGCTGATGCGCACCGGCAGTCCGAGAAATGCCTCGTTCAAGGGCAATAACGAAGCTGAATACGCGTGGTTCAGTATCAGCGACGCGCTTCCGGTGATTTCCATGAGTGCGAAGCGTGCTGCATGCCGAATCGTAAACGCATGTCTTTGCCGCGATGCCGAAGTGGTTTTGTCTCTACCTGCCAAGGTCGCCGTGAAATTGCATGGCTTGTTTCCCGGAACCACGACTGATGTGCTCGGCTTGATAAATCTTTTCCTGCCGCCGCCCGGTGGGATTGGCAGCGGTATCCGCACTGGAAAACAGAGTTCCTCGAGCATCTCGCCGTCATGGCTCACAACTTTGAACGAAAGAGCGGCGCAAGAAAATAATCAGGTTCCATGACCCATTTTTCTACCCAATCCGAAGCCCACTAAAGAAAGGCAAAAGCACGTGAGTGACAACCAGTCGAGGCGCAAAATGATTGGCAATGTGGGCATCGGTCTAGCCGCGGCAGCAGTTCCCGCATTGTCCCAAGATACGGTTTCCGCCCCTTACCCGCAGGCTCTGCAAGACCCAACTGACGCCGATTTTAGTCAGTGAGGGTTGGAACGGCAGCAGATCTGGAAAAGATCACAGTGCAGTCGCTCCGAAATAGCCAACCTGAGAATTCGGACCGAGCCACGCTTGGCTAGCTATGTGTACCGTTGATCTTCTACAGAAAAAGGCAGGCATTCTCTGCCTGGAACCAGTCAGGCGGAGAATGCCCGTAAATTATGCGGCTGCCTGCATGTTCACCGCTTCCGCGATTTCCGTAAGCAGCTCATCGGCATTTTCTTCCTCCACTTCGATGCTTTCGAGAACGGCCGCATCTGATGAAAGGCCTAGGATCTCGGCCCACCGGCGCAGAGTTCCATAGACAGCAATCTCATGATGTTCGACCTGTTGTGCCGCTCCGATCAGTGCGATATCGCGCACCGCCGGGTCCGTCACATCTTTAATCGTGTCGGACGCTTCGGTCGTTAGGCCGTCGATGACCTTGCAGGCTTCTGTTGAATCACTTCCCTGGTTGCTTTGCAAAAGAGCCCGAACTTTGCTGACATGACCTTTGGTTTCTTCCAGGTGACTGCGGAAAGCCCCAGCTAATTCTGAATCACTTGAGTTTTCGATAAGGTCGGGAAGGGCCTTCGTGATTTTTTGTTCCATATCTAAAGCCTTTTTTAGGCCGGTTATGTAGAGAGTTCGCAAATCTTCAATGTGCGCTGAAAATAGTTTCATTGTGAATCCTTTCGCTGGCTGATGCCGCGTTGAGGTGAGGGCCGGTTCGGCAGGCGTCACTGCTTTTCCAGCTCAGTAAATTTCTTCGATGTAACGCGTGGGCGGAGGGTTGCGTCCTGATTTCCACTGATCGGTCTTGCCGCACAGTAAAAAACCCCACTCTCTAACCCGCGGCTTGTCCACCACCTGACGGTCTTTTCAGAAAGAACGCCAGCGGAATGCAGAGTACGCAGAATAAAGCGAGGTACCGGAAATCATCTACGTACGCCCAAAGTTGTGACTGACTATTGAGCGCGGTCTGTAACGTCGAAAACGCTCGCAAAGCCGCGCGTCTTGGACCGGCGTGCATCTGCATACGCATAGTGAGTGAATGGAGTTCTCTCTGCAGTATCCAATTGGCTCCGGATAGCCAATGAGAATTCTCGTTTCTGTGAGATTGAAGATGGCGTTGGGCAATAGTATTGGCGGCAGAAATTCCGACGCTGCCGCCAATGTTACGAACGAAGTTGTAAATTCCGCTCGCATTTCCGACTTCCGACTTGGAAATTGTTCCCAGAGCAGCACTCGACAGCGGTATGAACACCATGCTCATACCGAATCCGCCAACGGCTATAGGCCAGAAAAGCGTGGTCGGAGAGATGTCAACCGTAAGATGACCGAGCCAGATTGTGGAACAGGCAAGCGTCGCGAAGCCCGTGGCCACGATCATCCTTGGGTCGAGCTTCGACACGAGAATCCCGACGCCGATCGACGCCACGATTGATCCGAGTCCGCGAGGACTTACCGCCAGGCCGGCGGAGGTGGCGTCATATTTCATGAGCGTCTGAAAGAAGATTGGCAGAACGCTGGTGAGAGAGTAAATTGCTGCGCCTAACATGAATACCAGAACACAGCCAATTGCTAAATTCCTATTACCTAGTGCGCGCAAATTCACCAACGGCTTTTCGTGTGTGAATTCGCGGATGAGGAAAGCGGCCAGCCCGATGACCATAATCACGAAGGCCCAGCGGATTTCGGTGTTACCGAACCAATCGTCCTCCTGGCCTTTATCGAGCACGAACTGGAAGCACGCGATAAAGAGGCCGAGGAGCCCCAAGCCAACGCCGTCGAATTTACCTGGTTTGGCGTTCTTGATATAAGGAGGATCTTCAAGAAACTGTTTTTGCAGAAGTATGGCCAGGATGCCAACCGGAATGTTGATATAAAACGCCCATCGCCACGAGATTGCATCGGTGAGGTAACCGCCGAGCGCGGGACCGATTACGGGGGCTAAAACAACGCCGAGCGCATAGAGTCCCATGGCTTGCCCCTGTTTCTCGGCCGGAAAACTCTCGACGAGAATCGACAATGCCAGCGGTTGAAGCGCACCGCCGGCCGCTCCCTGCACCGCACGCGCAAGAAGGATAAAAGGAAGTGACGGCGCGATGCCACAACCAAACGACGCAATAGTGAAGACAACAATCGAAAACATCAGAAAGCGTTTTCGGCCGAAGCGTTCTGAAAACCATGTGCTGGCTACAAGAAAGACCGCATTGGCAACGAGGTAAACAGTGAGCACCCACTCGGCCTGGTCGTTGGTCGAAGCCGTGCTGCCGGCGATGTATGGCACCGCCACGCTTGCAATGCTGGTGTCCATCACCTCCATGAAGGTTGCAATCATGACGGAGATTGCAATAAGCCATGGGTTGTGGCTGGGCTTCCAATTGCCGCTGCCGGGCATTTAAATTCGCTCCCCGGTGTCCTTCATCAACGTACCCAGACTTTCGGCTCGACGGACATGCCGGGCGCAAGGCGGTCAATTCCCGGCTGCCCTGATTTGAAGCGTATGCGGACCGGCAGGCGCTGGACGACCTTCACATAGTTTCCAGTCGCGTTTTCAGGAGGCAGCAGGCTATAGACGGCTCCGCTGGCACCCGGAAGGGCCTCCACGTAGCCCTCAAACTTTTGATCCAGAGCATCGACGTGGATGGTGACGGATTGTCCCTGACGCATTTTTTGTACTTGCGTTTCCTTAAAATTCGCCGTGATCCAAATGTCCTCGGTCTGGGTCAGGGCAAACATTTCCTGGCCAGGCGCAACCTGCGAGCCGACCTGCACCTGCTTGTCGCCGATCACTCCATCCATGGGGGCATAGATTTTTGTGTATTGAAGATTGAGCGCCGCTTGATTAGCTTGCGCCTGCGCCGCAGCCACACTGGCCTCCCGCATGGCGAGTGTCTCCCGCTGTACGGCGACCTGTTTCGGAGAGTTGTTTTTCGTCTCTCTGGCCTGTTGCGTTGCCTGCGCCAGCGACGCCTCCGCTTGCTTCACGGCCTTCTCGGCCACACGAACCATTTCTTTCCGCGAAGCGACCATTGCAGCCTGCGAACGTTCGTCGGTGGCTCGCTGATCGTACAGTTCTCGCGACACTTCCTCTTTTGCTGCAAGCAATCGATAACGCTCCGCCTCCTGCGACGCATTGGCTTCACTGGCTTCAGCCTGATGAAGGTCGGCGATGGCCGATTGATATCTTTCCTGCGACGCGTCCAGATTGGCCGTTGCGCTGGCGACGCTGAGTTCGGAGTTTACGACTTGCGTGGATTGAACTGTTTCCGTGATCGGCACGTTTGGCGTTTGGGCCCGAAGTCCGGCCTGCGCTTGCGCGAGATTGGCGTCCGCCTGAGCTTTGGACACTTCAAAATCGTGCGGATCGAGTTCGACGAGTAGTTGTCCCTTTTTGACGCGATAGGTGTTTTCCACATAGACGGCCGTAACAAATCCGGTGACTCGCGCGCTCAAGGGAGCGGTGCGCCCATCGATAAACGCATCGTCCGTATTCTGATAGCTCTCGACGTAAAACCAGATCAGTACAGCGCAAATAAGGAGAAGTACGAATCCTATGACGATGAGAACCGTTCCTCGGGGATTTTCGCGGGTCCATGCCTGGACTCGTTCTTTGAGCGGGGGCTTTTTCTCAGCTTTGTCCTTGTCCTCGTCATCGCCTTTTTCTTTGTCATTATCGTCCTTGTCTTCGCCTTTATCTTCGCCCCCGCCCTCCTTGTCTCCCGCTTCGGAGCCCTTCTCATCTTTTTGATCAGATTGCTCGTCCTGTTGCTTGCGCAATTCGTCGATCTCGGAACGCAGCCGCGTCTGCTCTTCGTACAACATGCGCAGAACCAAAGCGTGGTCAGCGGCGGCTTGGGACGACGGTTCGTTGGCAATCGGCGATTCGGGCATTTATTTTCTCAGAAATCGGGGCAACGTTTGTTCTGCATTGCCCATGGCTCGAGCGAGCGAAACCTTTGCCAGATTGTGTTCGAACACGGCGGCGATGTAATCGTCGTCGGCCTGCACGACGGCCTGTTCGGCTTGCACCACTTCCACCGTGTCGGTCACGCCAACTGCGAATCGATCTCGCGACTGGGTGAGCGTATCGTGCGCAAGATCGACATTGCTCCTGGCGACGGCAACCTGATCGGCGGCGGAATTTAAATGGATGAAAGCCTGGCGCACATCCTCGTCAACCTGGCCGCGCAGGTCCTCCAACTCCGCCTTGCGCTGTCGCAGAGCAGCATTAGCTTGCTGAATGTCACCACGAATTCGTCCACCTTCGTAAAGTGGAATCGTCATCGTGCCGGAGACGCTATAGACGCCGGCGGAGTCATGAGTTGGCGTAAGGCCGGCGGCGCCAAAGTCCGCACTCACCATTAGCGTGGGGGCGCGCTCGGCATGAGCCGCTTTGACTGCCAACTCGGCGGCCCTCACTCCGGCATTTCCGGCTTCGAGGTCGGGACGGCTCTTGAAAGCTTTCTCTAACGCTGCGTCGATGTTGAAGTCTGGCAGCGGTGAAAAAATGTAGTCCTCAGCCACAGTGAACTTTTGTCCGAGCGGCAGCCCGATGATTCGCGCCAGTCGAAGATGTTGAGTCTCGAGATCGGCTTGCAAAGAACGCAAACGTTGCTGCTCCGTTTGCAATTGCACCTGGGCACGATTCACGTCGAGGCGTGCGGCTAATCCAAGCGAACGGCGATCGGCGGCTTGCTGATAAATTGCTCGCGAAGTTTCCACCTGTGCTTCCGCAGCGCTGACTCGTGCTCGTGTCGCAATGAGTTGCACGTAATTTCCTGCCACTGCGAGGACCACGAGGTCGCGGGCATTGCGAGTTAGTTTCAGGTTCGCTTTCAGATTTTCGGTGGCGCTATGCAGATTATCGATTCTCACCAGATCGAAGACGGCCTGTTGCAGACGGGCGGCGCGCGCATCGTAAAAATTGAACTTCGCGGTTTCGGGGAACATGGTCGATTCCACGCCCTGCGTTCTTAGATTGATACGCTCAAACTCTTCACCCACGACGGTGTTGATTGTCGGCAGCAACTCGCTTCGTGCGACCGTGCGCTGACCTCGAGCTTGCAGAACGGACGAGTCTTGATCAACAACACCAAGGTTGGCTCGCAACCCGAGAGACAGGGCATTTTCCAGCGTCAGCGTAACGACCGTGCCAGAATCTTTGCCACTGGGCGCGCTTCCGCTGAATGGGCCGGTGGTTGAAACCGAACTGTTGATCGTATTCACCGAATTCCCGCCGCCCGAGTTGGTTGTACTCTGCGTGATCGAAACTGAGTTGGATTGGTCTTGCCTCCCCGACAGGGGCACAGGTGCGGGCCGCGATGGAATGATAGGCGCTTGTGACGGACTTTGGCCCTGCAAGAATGTGGCGGAGAAGATCAGACTTATGACTAGGGTGCGAACACTGGCCCCGGATCGCGACTTCCTTAAAAGTGTGATATCGGCGGCCATCTTGTCATCTCGACATTGATTTCACTTTGATTTTGACCTGTGAATTTCGGCAGGGCCCGAGCTTCATCTCTACCGTGCGGCTTTTCCCGAAACCGCTGCAGTGGTACTAGATGGCAGAAGACGGGTGCGCGTTGCCGCGGGTGAAACCTGATCGCTTGAATTCGGGCGCCCATGCGCCGTCAGACGCGGCATCCTCTGTTTCGTTAAGTTGTTCGCGTGAAACTTTACGGATCTCGTCCTTTGGTTTCGAAGATTCTTTCTCTCGCTCTCGACCGCTCGTCGCCTAGGCAATCCTCTTTGCCGATGTCTTCTCACTGCGCGGAATTTCGGCGGCCCTCGGCGTCGATAGTGAACTCGCTGCGTTTAGGTGCGCGCTATCGTCAATGCCCACGCCAAGCCGATCCGCCGGTTCGCCGCCGACCCAAGCTCCCACGAGCGAGAAGGCAACGCCCAACAAAAGAAAACGCGAAGGCGGCCGTTCCGGGCGTTTCGCCCGACGGAATCGCGAGCCAGTCGATAAGTCCAAAGACGGCAAACGGACGAAAAACTCACTGGTCTGTCCTGCAATATCAATGTCCAAAAGGATCTGAATGAGGAAGGTGCTGAAGGCGAGGGCCTGAAAAGCCTGAGCTCGGCGAGCGACGCGACGAAAAGCAACAATAAAAAGTCGCGCAGCGCTGCCTGAAGCGCGCGGATCAAAGTGGAGAACCACAGCGTCAATCCGAAAGGATCGACGCCGTTTTAGTTTCCCGCGAGCCAAGCTTGAGACAAAAAACCGCCGGGCGGAGAGCCCGGCGAATGGTCGTGCAAATGAAACTCGGCTACGCGACTTCGCGATCAGAACGTTTGTCATTCGATTTGGCTTCGCCTGTCGACGAGACATCCTGAGCGCCTGTGGCTTCCAGGATCTTCTTGGCTTTCGAAGTCCACTCCGAGCCGTCCGAATGAACCGAGAGAAGAATGCCGCCGTCCTTGACACGGCCTTCGTAGCGCTTCGCCTCGTACTCCGGAATTCCCATGCCGATCAGCGCGCCTGTAATCCCGCCGATGGCGCCACCGACGCCCATGCCGGCGAGGGCCGCCATGATCGGGCCGGCTGCGATGAAAGGCCCAAGCCCGGGAATGGCAAGTGCGCCGATGCCCACCAGCCAGCCGAGACCGCCACCCAGCACCGCCCCGGTTCCCGCACCGGTTGTAGCGCCCTCAGGGGCCTTGGTTCCCTTTTCGTGGGCGAATGCCTTCGTTCCCTGGTTGTCGGAGAAGAGCACCGAGACATCTGTGTACCGAAATCCTGCCGCCTCAAGAGCATCTACTGCGGACTCGACCCCGATCTGAGTTTCGTAGATGCCAAATACCGCTGTATTTTTTCCAGCCATGATGATCTCCTTAATTTTTTTCGTCAATAATGGTTAATTCTTCGATTTGACATCTAGATTGCTTGTAATGTTGCTGTCACCCGCGACTTCGGCAGCCTTTGCCTCGACAGCTTTTTTTTCATCTGCAGAGCGCACCGGTCCTTTCAGCGTGACCATGCCGTTACGGGTGATGATTTTGACATTGTGAGCGTAGGTTGAAAGCGTCTTGTCCTGAATCAAAGATTGCCGGATCTTCTGGGTTGTGACGCGGTCAGCAGATGCATTCTTCTGCTGGTCAGCTGTCGGTTCCGAAGCATTTTTGTCTCGCTGATTGATCTTTGTATTGTCAGGTGCCGGGCTATTATCCTGCGCCGCTATAAATGAACACGTCATGACCGCGGTCAGGACTACAATTCCGAATGTTCCGACATAAGATCGATTTTGCATTTTACGATCCTCCCTAATAACAGATCACACTCCGTACTATCCTCTCCGATAACTTATTATGGCCGCGCCCACTTCGCAATCGGGTCAAGTCCCTAACACCGCTTCGTGAATCCGGTAGGCACGGCGCAATGTGTCGGAAATTGAGATGGGCAACTTGCACTTGCTTCGCCAACGTGAATCTGCGCCTACGTGGAGAAAACGAAACTCGTTGCGTTCCTATCTCGTGCGCAATCGCATGATTATCCGCACGCCCCTCGCGATCCGATCCAACCGGCAGGCTCGACCTGCATTCAAGCGTTTTATTGGAGGAACCAGAAAACGAAACAGAACATCACGCGGCGAGAGCTGCGCAATCGAACCGAAGCGCAAAGCGACGGCTTCGGCAAGGACGTTGACTATCATTCCGATGATCGGGATAAAGAAATATGTCGAGGATATCGAGTGACCACAGAGATATTTAGTACAGTCGTGCTTTGGATTTGTAGGGGCGGGAGCGATTATTGATGCGGTCGCAAGCACGAAATTGTCCCGATGGGGACTGTCTGACGAAGACGCGAACGTCAGAGTCCAATGGCCAGTCAGAGCATTTGAGGCGACACTCGGATTAGGGTTTCTTCTTGGGGCAATCCTTTCTTAAAATAACAGTTCGAACCAGTGGAGATTACGCCTGTTTCCACGTTCGTCTTCGAGCATATGAAAGCCAACGCTTAAGGTCGGCCGATAGATCCGAGGTTTCGCCGGCTATGTGAACCGGCTCGTCCTCCGACTCTCGGCCCAGCAGAGGTTCAAGTCCGCACGCGATACGCTGACATGCCGCCCATTGTGCTGGACTGGCATGCAAAGTTCTACCAACGTTCGTACATTGAAACAGGTTGGCCTAGGACTTCGAAATCTCGGACCATCCGTTGAGAACTGGGAGTCAGTTTTCGATTACGCCATGCGAAGTTTAATAACGATAGCGAACAATGGCGAATATGAAATTACAACGGTGACCCTAAAGACCTGCATCGTTTCCTATACCGACTGCGATTGCAAGCGTTCGGTTGAGGTCATGGCCGAAACGCTTAACGAGCCGCGATCCTGGGTCTCAAAGCCATGAATGTTCCGAGCGAAAGACTGGCACCCGCTGAGTTTGGATGTTCTGGTGAAAGCTCTACACGTATGCCACTCAATTTCTGGCGCGTCTCTTAATACGTGGCTGGCACAGCCAGGTAAGGGTCCAAAAGAGCAGGCCTGAAATCTAGGCTGAAGGAATTACTGCCTGGGTTTGCCGGCGCGGACCCCTCTAAAGGCTTGAGGGTATAAGATGGCCGACTTTTATTTGCGGGAGTGGTTGCGACTCTCGAAAGCGGCCAAAGCCTCATCCATCGTCAGAAACTTCACACCACGTTCCGCCTCGTGGGCCATCCAATCGACAAAGACAGAGTAGGGGTTTTTCCGTTTGGCCTTCGCCGCTCGATCCAAGGTGAGGGCGGCTTCGATACGTTCAAAGTGGATCAACTCAACCATATCATCTAACATATCGCAGGCTTCGTCCGGCTGCGCGTTACAGCGGGGACAAGTTAACGTAATGGGATTAGCCGCGACAAATTCCGGGAGGGCTGTCATGGTGCTTAAAAGCATGACATAAACTGAAACTTCTAGCGAGTCCCAAGGGAATGGGAAGGACTGTTTCTTATTCGAGCGGAAGACCTTACTCCGGCGTGGCCGTCAAACATGGAGAATGACTGGCCGAAGTTTTCCGTTTTACCGACAGCATCCTACCCGTGTTCCCGCAGATATTCACGGCGATTTCCTTGCCGTATGGACTCGGCCTCCCACGAAACCTGAATCCGAAGGAAACGCGTAGCAAATTCTGACAACATTGGCCGAGACCCCGGCACCCCCCGTTTCTGAATCGCTTCTCGATCACATTCGGACTTGCGCAGCCTGCCTCGACGGGTTGAAACAACTGCGGTTGAGCAAACGATCGCGTTGAGACAGAACGGTGAGAAGCAGCCCGCGACCCGAGCCTCGCTCACTCTCAGAATCCGCCGTCCGGATAAAACTGTAGCCTTCACCCTATTGACCCTTTGGAATATGTAGTTATAGTGAATGGGCATCAGCCAAG
>DATBAX010000263.1:0-7157 GCA_036271275.1 Terriglobales bacterium | reverse complement strand
GTACGTCTTTGGGACGTTCATCCAACGTTCTCGGCGGCAGCAAGGAAGTGCTCGAAGACATCGTTCGAAAGTAGCCTTCCCCGCGAGGTGAGCCTAATCACTTCGCCCCGGCGTTCCAGCAATCCGGCCGCAATCAATTCCGCGATTGTGCCGGAGGAATCGGTTACTGCTTTTTGTCCGAACTCTGAGGCGACGTCGGAAAGATCCAATCCCCGATTCAGCCTCAACCCTAAAAAGAATCTCTCTTCCAGTGCAGCCTCGAGCGAAACGCGAGTGCTCTTCGGTTGCTCGCCGGCAACGAATCGCTCCAATGAATCCGGAGAAGAAAATCGAACGCCTTCCGTTTCTCCGTCTAAAGCAAACAGCATGGAATGCGCATCGACTCCAAATCCAAAGTAGGGCTGCCGCGTCCAATATTTGAGATTGTGCCGCGACTCTTCTCCCTCGCGAGCGAAATTGGATATCTCATATTGTCGAATCCCCTCCGCCTCGAATCTCGCACAAGCTCGCTCGTATAAGTCCGTCGTAAGATTTTCATCAGGCACAAAACGAGCGTGATATTTTGTGCCCCCGGCCATGAGTTCCCGTCCCAGACGCGAGTCATCGTCGATTTCCAACATGTACACGCTGGCATGAGATATTTCCAACGCGATCACTTCATCAAGAGACGCTTCCCAGCTTTCGGCAGTCTGGTGCGGCAATCCTGCGATCAGATCGACATTGATGTTTACGATTCCCGCAGTTCGCAGCCGAGCAACGTCGTCCAACACAGTCGTTTTTTTATGCAGACGGCCCACCGAAGCAGCTTCCTGATCGACGAACGACTGAACGCCGAGGCTCACTCGATTCACGCCGCATCGTTGCAGCGCATCCAAAACAGACGCAGTCAGAGTGCCCGGAGCACACTCGACCGTAATCTCTGCGTCTTTCTGTATGTCAAAATTTTGTCGAATCGCAAGAAATAACCGTTCCAGTTGTGTAACATCCAGTATCGTTGGAGTTCCGCCGCCCAGATAAACGGAGTCGACGGTGCGCTCGAAGCGTCCGCCCATCTGTTCAGCGGTTTCGACGGAGCATACGATGTCCGAACACACGCGGTCTACGTAACGCTGAAAGACGGCGCGGGAAAAGACGTCCGAGGCGAAGTTGCAATAGCTGCACTTGGTACGGCAAAACGGGACCGAAATGTACAATCCAAGTGACATAAAAGAAGACTTCCCGATGACCAAAGGCCCGCTGTTCAATTATCCCACTTCGCCGGAGCATCAAAGCTCCATCATCGGAACTATAGGACATCTAACTTAGATATGACTCCACGCGTCGTTATCACCGGCATGGGCGTTGTCAGCCCGAATGGCATTGGCAAAGAGGCCTTCTGTCGCTCTCTGTTGGCAGGAAAATCCGGCGTGAAACGTATTTCACGCTTCGATCCATCCGATCTGCCGGTGCATATTGCCGGCGAAATTCCTGAGTTTGACGAACTTAAATGGGTTGACGCTCGCGAACGCAAACATGTCTCGCGCGTAGTTCCTCTCGCGGTCGCTGCATCGTTCGAAGCCATTCAGGATGCCGGCTTAGATCCCGCTGCGATGACCATGGAAGAAAAGCGCGAGATCGGCGTGATCCTCGGCACAGGTGGCGGCGCGCAGGAATTTTCCGAGGAACAATACCGGCTCTGGCATTCTGGACACGTCAAACAAGTGAGCCTGTTCTGCATTCCCAGCGGCACCATGGGAACGATTCCCAGCGAAATCAGTATGCGTTTCGGTTTCCGCGGCTACAGTCACGTGGTCACCGCCGGATGCACGTCTTCCACAGACGCCATCGGATATGCGTATCAGCACATTCAAGCCGGTGTTCAGCCGATGTTTTTGGTGGGCGGCGTGGATTCGGCAATCACGCCGGGAATTATCAAAGGCTATACGCTCCTACGCGCCCTGACGCAATCCTGGAATCAGGAACCCGAACGGGCTTCACGTCCGTTTTCCGCCGATCGCGACGGATTTGTGATCGCCGAAGGCTCCTGGATGTTCATTCTTGAAGAATACGAACACGCCAAGGCCCGCGGCGCTCGCATGTATGCCGAAATCACCGGATATGGTTCGACCTGCGAGGCCTTCCATCGCGTGCGCATGAGTGATTCTCCCGAAGAACCAGCACGCGCCATAAATTTGGCTCTCGAAGAAGCAGGTATCGCACCTCAAGACATTCAGTACGTAAACCTGCACGGCACGTCCACCGAAATGAACGATCGCGTGGAAACTCGCGCCTTGAAACTCGCCCTCGGGGAGCATGCCCGCAAGATTCCGATGTCAGGATTGAAGTCGCAAATAGGACACGCCCAGGGCGCCTGCGGTTCTGCCAGCCTAGCCGCCACGCTCACTGCGATGGAGCACGGCAAAATTCCTCCAACGATCAATCTCGATGTTCCTGACCCAGAATGCGATCTCGACTACGTTCCCGACGTCGGGCGCAAAGCCAATATCGAGCACGCCATCTGCAATTGCGTAGGTTTCGGATCGAAAAACTCGGCGTTGGTGCTGAAACATCTATAGTAGGAATCGGAAATGAATCGGCGCACCGGGAGTTTCGTTCGTCGCTTGCCGGCTCAACTTGCATTCTTATTTTTCTGCCTCTACGCGGGTGCGCAGGACAACGTCGCCGCCCAATTCGCAAACTATCCATTCCTGCTGCGTCTTGAACACACGACAGGCAAATCTAAAGTGTGCGTTTTATTGCGCCGCGATGGCGACTTCCATCTCGAGCATACCCAGAGCGACGACACCCTGGTATCGGAGGGGCAGATATCGCAGTCTGAGCTTTTAAAGCTCAAGCAAACTTTGGACAGCGATGAGCTTCAGAAACTATCGCAGGAAAAAATTGTCCCTCCGCTTTTGTATTCCATGAACGGTCAATTGCAAGTAAATGTTTTTCGGACCGATCATTGGCAGAGTCTCTTGTTTCCGGATGCAACCAGCCAAGTGTCCTTCATTCAAACCCTCAAACCACTTGTGACCTGGCTTAATACGCTTCATAGCGAGCCACATCGGGAAGTCTCCGAAGATGCCGGGAAAAATAATTGCCTGCCCCCGAAAGAATTGAAACTCACAATCCGAGTTGGGGAATCTGCTGTTCCAGCCGCAGACGCTGTCTCCACCGTTACACCAGCCGCTTCTGGTAAACCTCAGTTCAACCAGCCAAATCCATTTCTTATGCGATATTCCCGAGACCGCGTTTCAAATGGAAACCTGGACCGGACGTGCGTGATCGTCAATCCTTCAGGCCGTTATCGGATGGAGATAGGCAATCAACCAGCCACTTTTAAGATGAAGACAGCAGTCTTCGAAGGATCCATTACTGACGATCAACTTAAGGAACTGGTGCAACTCCTCGATGCTCCCGACTTGAAGACTCTGCACCACCAGAATCGCATCGCAGGTGTGACCGTAGTTGATGCCGATGTCGTCTCGCTGGCGATTCCACGCGAGGACGAAACCCAACAATTGATTTTTTCGGGTTACGTTGGAACGCGTCCTCATAACAAGGGTCCCATTCCCAACGTCACCGACGACACGACTTCCGTTGAACCCGTCCAGAATTGGCTGGAGACAGCAATAGTGAGTAAAAAACTCGAACCCGTGAAATCCGTGCCGCCAGACAATTGCGCGACTGCGCCCTGATCCAACTTTTCCATCCAGTCCTCATCTCGCCTCATCCATATGAGGTAATCTTGAAGTAACGCATGGCCTCACAGGACGAAGAAGTATTAGGCAAAGCTTATGACAGCCGTTTGATGAAACGGCTGCTTACCTACTTACGTCCCTACAAATGGCAGACCAGCATCGCTCTGGGTTCTATTCTGCTGAAAGTAGGCGCCGACGTTCTTGGTCCCTACCTCACAAAGGTGGTTGTCGACCGTTATCTGGAGCCTGTTCGTGGCCTACACACGCCATTTGACCGTTTTCTGAGTAGCCGGCCTCTGATTGGCATTGCAGAGATCGCAGCTTTCGGGGCCAGTCTCCTGCTGTTCAGCTTTCTGCTGGAGTATTTGCAGACCTACTTCATGCAGTGGGCCGGGCAGAAAGTCATGTTCGACTTGCGCAAGGAGATTTTTCGCCACCTACAGAACATGCACATCGGGTTTTATGACAAAAACCCGGTGGGACGCCTGGTCACCCGTGTTACCAGCGACGTCGATGCGCTGAATGAGATGTTCACCTCCGGAGTGGTCTCGCTCTTCGAGGATGTTTTCGTATTGGTGGGAATCGTCGCGATCATGCTGCACATGAACCGAAGGCTGGCATTGGTTACTTTCGCAGTGCTGCCGCTGATCGTCTTTGCGACCAAGATCTTTCGCGATCGTGTCCGTGATTCGTATCGCCGCATTCGCACCGCCATCGCCCGCATCAACGGCCATTTGCAGGAGCATGTAAGCGGCATGGTTGTACTGCAATTGTTCAACCGTGAAAAACGCGCCTACGACAAATTTTCTGAAGTCAATGCCCAGCACATGGACGCGTTCAAAGACGCAATCACCGCCCATGCGATTTACTATCCGGTGGTTGAAATCTTGTCCTCTATCGCCATTGCGTCGGTGATCTGGTTCGGCGGCAACGAAGTTATCCGAAGCAACACCACGATTGGTGATCTGGCCGCCTTTATTCAGTTTGCCCAGCGCTTTTTCCGCCCCATTCAGGATTTCAG
Source organism: Terriglobales bacterium (assembly GCA_036271275.1). Lineage (GTDB taxonomy): Bacteria > Acidobacteriota > Terriglobia > Terriglobales > Acidobacteriaceae > DATBAX01. Next base: position 2,453 of record DATBAX010000263.1, on the reverse strand, counting down.
CGAGAAATACAACATCCTGCAAGCGGCCATGGCATCGAGTGAACGCATCTTCAAACTGCTGGATACCCAGCCAGAGATCACTTCGCCGGCAATGACGATAATCCCCGACGGCCCCGGCCGCATTGAGTTCGATCACGTCTGGTTCGCCTATCGCACCGTCCCCGGCACTGATCACGTAGGCACTGCCACCGAACCCGATTGGGTGCTTCGCGACGTCTCCTTCGCAATCGAACCGGGAGAAACCGTCGCCATCGTCGGTCACACTGGCGCCGGCAAGACCACCATCATTTCCCTGCTCATGCGTTTTTATGATGTCCAAAAAGGCGCGATCAGGATTGACGGTGTCGATATCAAAGACATGGCATTGCCTGATCTTCGCCGCCGTTTCGGGATCGTCCTGCAAGATCCGTTCTTGTTTACCGGCACGATCGAGGGCAATATTCGCCTGGGTTCGAAATGGATCACCGATGAGCAAGTGGCCAAAGCCGCCGAAGATGTGAACCTGTCCGACTTCATTCAAACCCTTCCCAAGGGCTTCAAGGAAGAAGTCCACGAACGCGGGAGTACACTCTCCACCGGACAGAAACAATTGATTTCATTCGCCCGCGCATTGGCGCACAATCCAAAAATTCTCATCCTCGATGAAGCCACTTCAAGCGTCGATACCGAGACCGAATTCAAAGTCCGCGAGGCCCTCGCCCGTATGATCGACGGCCGAACGTCGGTGGTCATCGCCCACCGGCTTTCCACGATCCAGCGCGCCGATCAGATCATCGTGATGCATAAAGGGAAAGTTCGCGAAATGGGCAGCCACCAGGAACTGCTCTCCAACCGTGGCATTTACTACAAGCTGTATCAGCTTCAATACAAAGACCAGGAAGTAAATGTCGCGCGGGCGCCCATGCCTGTGTGACCATCCAAAACAATGGCAAGTGCAGAAGGTTATTCCCCCACTCCGCCCAGTCTAACTTTCGTAACTCTTCTGTTCATAACCCCGCAAGCTAGAATCCTGGAGTGCAGGAGAATCAGCAAGAATTCCAGCAAGTAAGCCAGAACAGCCCTCAGGCGATTCCGACGGAAATGCGCCGGATCGAGGGCCGCGAATGGTGGTTATGGGGCTTCGCCATAGCGGTCACTCTGGCGTTGACGCTGGGAATTGTCTCGTTCACCTTTCCCTGGCTCCATTTCGAAAAGGACGTTTCCTACTGGTTTGATCTCAAGGAATGGGTGCGCGGGCTGGCCGCGCTCGTCCTGATGTTCGACATGTACACGATCTACCAGTTCACACAACTCCATCGCATTCGCCGCCAGCTCGCCGAACGAGACCAGCTCTTCCAACTCATCAGCGAAAACGCCGCCGACATGATCGCGCTGGTGGATGGCACCGGCCGCCGCTTGTACAACAGCCCGGCCTATCTGAAAGTGCTTGGATATTCCTCCGAGGATTTAAAAGACACGCAATCCATTGATCAGATTCATCCCGACGATCGCGCGCGGGTGCTGCAAGCGGCAGACAGAGCGAGAGAGAGTGGCCTGGGAGAACGGGTCGAGTACCGGATACGCCACAAAGACGGCTCCTGGCGCACCCTCGAATCGACCGCCAGCGCGATCCGCGATCGCCGCGGGAAAACCGACAAACTCGTCATTGTGAATCGCGATATTTCCGAACGGAAGCGGGCCGAGGAAATGCTGGTACACAACGCATTTCATGACGGACTGACCAATCTGCCCAATCGCGCGCTCTTTCTGGATCGCTTGCAGCATTCGCTGACACTCTCGAAAAAACACGCGAACTACCACTTTGCAGTGTTACTCATTGATGTCGACGAATTCAAAATCATCAACGATAGCCTGGGACATTCCGCCGGAAACGAACTGCTGGTTCAACTCGGACAAAGATTGAGAGAGTCAGTGCGGCGCGCCGATACCGTGTCCCGGCCACGCACCGCCGGCCTATCCGAGATTCGCAATAGCGACAACACCCTGGCCCGGCTCGGTGGCGACGAATTCACTATCCTTCTCGACGACATACGCGATCCCATCGAAGCCATCCGGGTTGCCGGACGAGTGCAGGCTGAGTTGGCCGAGCCCTTTGTAGTGAATGAGCAGAAGATTGTGATTTCCGCGAGTATCGGGATCTCATCCAGCGCCAGCCCGCACGTAAATGCCGAAGATCTGGTGCGTGATGCCGACATCGCCATGTATCGCGCCAAAAAGGCCGGCAAAGCCCGCTGCGAGGTCTTTGATACCGCCATGCACGCCAGCGCCGTCAAACGCTTACGGCTTGAAACCGACCTGCGCAAGGCCCTCGATCAAAACGAATTCCGCGTTTTTTATCAGCCTATTGTTTCGCTGCAGACGGGAAAAATCACCGGCTTCGAAGCACTCACTCGGTGGCAGCATCCCGAAGGAATCCGTTCGCCAATCGATTTCATTCCCGTGGCCGAGGAAAC
>DATBAX010000262.1:0-3766 GCA_036271275.1 Terriglobales bacterium | reverse complement strand
TAAAGTTGTTGTCATCCTGGCGGGGACGAATGACATAGCCGGCAACACCGGGCCCATGTTGAGCGAGGACATCGAGGCAAATTTGTCGAGCATGGCCGAGCTGGCAAAAGTTCATAACATCCGCGTGGTTTTTTCTTCGGTCCTCCCGGTGCACAACTACACCGACAGATCAAAAGACTTTTTCGCACAGCGTCCGACCGAACGAATTCTGGAACTCAATAGCTGGCTCAAAAGTTATTGCGCGACCAATGGCTTGGTGTATCTCGATTACTTCTCTGCATTAGTGGACGACAAGGGCCTGCTCAAAAAAGAACTGGCCGACGACGGCCTGCATCCGAATGCGGCGGGATTCAAGATTATGGCGCCTATGGCACAGGCGGCGATTGAGAAGGCGATGGCGGGGAAGCCTTAATTAGATCATCTGCGCCTGATTAGCATCCAAGAAGGCAGTCAGCATTCGGCATTCTGCCAGGCGCGTTCCTGGATGCCTTTTGGGCTGATTGCTGATTGCTGAATGCTTCTCTCCGACAAATTCGGCCGCCCCATCACTGATCTCCGGATTTCGATTACCGACCGGTGTAATTACAAGTGTGTCTATTGCCGGACGGGAAACGAAGGCGCGTTGTATGGCGATCTGCCGTTTGCGGATTATTTGCGGATGGCTCGAGTGCTGGTGGGAATGGGGATTCGCAAGATCCGCATCACTGGCGGCGAACCCCTGTTGCGAGCAGGCGTGGTTGATTTTGTTCGCGAGTTGGGGAAGCTGCGGACATCCGAATCTGAACCTCTCGACATTGCCCTCACCACGAACGGTCATCTGCTGGCGGACATGGCGCAGCCGCTCAAAGATGCGGGACTGAACCGCGTGACCGTCAGCATGGATGCCGTCGATCCCGCTCGCTTCGCTCGCATCACACGTGTCGCCAATGGATATGACAAGGTGCTTGCTGGAATTCGGGCGTCTCGCCGTGTCGGATTGTGGCCGGTGAAAGTGAATTGCGTCTTGATGCGCGGCTTCAATGAAGACCAAATCGTTCCTTTCGGCAAGTTTGCGCGCGAAGAAGGCGTGGTGGTGCGCTTCATTGAATTCATGCCGCTCGAAGAAGGACGCACCTGGGCGCCGGACACAGTGGTTCCACTCGACGAGATTGTGAAACGCATGGGGGAATACCGGCCCCTGGTGGAGATCCCTCACGCACGTTCAGAAACTGCACGGCGGTATCGTTTTGAAGATGGCATTGGAGAAATTGGAATTATTGCGCCAGTGTCGCATCCCTTTTGCGGGCACTGTAGCCGGATTCGAATCACCTCCGACGGAAGAATTCGCACCTGCTTATTCTCTGTCTGGGACCACGACCTGCACGGCCAGATTCAGCGCGGGGCTTCGGACGAACAGTTGGAGGAGTTCATTCGAGGCGTGGTTCAGAAAAAAGAAGAGCGTCATCATATTGGCGAAGCGGATTTCGTCCCGGCATCGCGGACGATGGTGCATATCGGAGGATAGATCGGTAGTAGTGCAGTTTAAGATGGTCGGCTCGTGTCAGGGCAGAGGCTTCAGCCCTGCCACTTATATTCGTGAGTCGATCAACGCGCCCATAGGCGCAACTGTTTCTAGTTTCTTAGCCATTGCGCCTGCCGGCACGGGAATTCATTCCTTGAGACGGGGCGGCAAACGGCCGTCTTGCTTCAAATTGCACCATTCCTCGGAGATCCATACGGAACGCCCCAGCTCCCCAAATACAAAATCTATTGAGCCTTCGGATCCTTCTTGCCGTCTTGCTGAGCTTTTCTTATCAGCAAAATCACTTCGTTCCTGGTCGGCTCGTAAATCATGGCAAGATTGACCATCGTCACTCGCCCCGGAAACTTAAATAAAAATTCGATTTGATCGCGAGCGGGTTTGCCGCCTGCAATCATGTCTTTGATTTTTCCTTCAAATTGTTTCACGCAGGTACAGGGCGCGATGGTGCGGAAGAAATTTTTGCCCACTACATTCTGCCGGGGCAAACCGGAGAGCATCGATTCCGCCGTGTTGTATTCAAGAACGATTCCGTTTGCGTCGAGCCGAATGAAACCATACGGGAGATGGTCCGCGACATCCCGATTTAAAAGAGAGAGATTTTCGATGGGGAAATTAAAATTATCCCCGAGACAGTTGATGCAGATCCCATGGGAGATAGGATGGGCACTGCCGTCGCGGATGGTGCTGTCGCACCAGGCGCAGACGATCCGCGAAGAATCGCTTTTAGGTTGAGTATCCATAATTGAGCCTCCGGCAGCCTGGCTACTTGTGATTGTATTCAAGCTTTGGATACCAGATGGTGCCGCGCCCGTCCGGCGTCATATCCAGCATCAGCCACAGCGGATCCATATCAGGCGCGCCGCGCGGGTCCTGTCCGGGGTCGGCCATTGTAGGGCCCATCTCACCACTATAGAAGTGATAAATCTCTCCGTTCCGCCGGGTAAAAACCGTGAAGCCGGGCACGTCACCGTCGTTGGGACTAACGTATGAGCGAGTGTACTCGCCAGACATGTCGGAGACAAAAGGGAGGTTCGCGAAGCCGCGCTGTTTCTTGTATTCCGCCAACCGCTGTATGGGTGAGCGCGCTGCAACGGCAATTGCGCAACGCTCCCGCAGGTTCACAGCGGCGCCATTCCAAGAGCTCAAGAATGAAGTGCACACCGGACACGGCGCTTTGCGCTCCGCGCCATACATCATGCTGTAAACCATCAGAGTGTCTTTATCGCCGAACAGGCTGGACAAGCGAACCGGCCCAGCTTCGGAGACAAATTCGAAATCGCGCGGAAGTTCTCCGCCGGCGGGGAGGGCTCGGCGCTGGCTTGCCACGCGCTCGATGTGGCGGCGCAGTTCGATCTCTTCCGTGAGCAGGGCATTTCGCGCCGTGCGATACTCCGCACTCTCGTTTGGAAACTGCGCAGTATTGGTGGCGGCAAGGTCGCGGGCGGATGAAAGCGTCTGAGTGACGGACATGGATACCTCGACCGCCATATTTTAAGCTATTTGGCCTTCTCGTTTCACGTTCTCGTTTTGTTCCGAATTTCTCGGAGATCTACAAACTCGCTTGCCTTCCGTGGCTGCGGGGAAACTGCGATTTTGAATGGATCTCGTTTGAGCGCTGTGCTAAAGCCTTTAGCTCCGGAACGCAGTTGAGCGCACTAACCTTAAGCATTGACTAAACGTGGAAGACCTGTGCCTTCAGCGCCGCGCAAATCTTGCCTTGTTTGTAACGCCGGCCTGCAAGGCGCGCTGCTCGCTTCGTCCGCGGGTCGGAAGCGACCGACCTTGATCTTCAGTAGCTCAGGTTTGCTGTAACATCGTGGTTGTGACGAGACTCGCTGCAATTCTGGCTGCGTTCGCGATGTTTGCGACGTTTCTCGCGGGAGCCCAATCCGCGCAGTCTCCTGGCGGCGCCGCCTACCTCGGCTTTGACAGCAACAATTATCCTGGCGATGCAAATCTGAAAACTCTGCACCAAACTTTTTCTTACGCTGGATACTGGCTGAATAATCCTCCTGTCGCGAAAAGCAATCCCTGGGTTGGCCACCGCGCAGCGGTCGAATCCGCGGGATTGGGATTTCTGGTGCTGTTCAATGGACGACTCTATAAAGAATTGAAAACTATTGCGCGAGCCAAAGCGTTGGGAAAATCCGATGCGGCTGCGGCCGCGGCTGCGGCCAAGCGTGAGGGGTTTGCAGCGGGAACGATTATTTTTCTCGATCAGGAACAGGGCGGACGCATGCTGCC
>DATBAX010000261.1:0-5236 GCA_036271275.1 Terriglobales bacterium | reverse complement strand
TGCCATGGAGCGCACGCGCCGAAACTGGAAGCGTTAATGCCAGCTCCCTCTCTTACGACGTGACCGCATTCGGCGCGAAGGGCGACGGCAAGACGCTCGACACCGGCGCGATTAACAAAGCTATCGACGCGGCCGCCGCAGCCGGTGGAGGCGTGGTTCACTTTCCGGCGGGGAAATATCTGTCTTACTCAATTCGTTTGAAAAGCAACATCACGCTGCATCTTTCTCCCGGCGCGACAATCCTCGCCACCGATCCTCCTTCAGACAGCGGCGGCGGATACGATCTCGCCGAATCGAATGCGCCGTGGGAGGCCTATCAGGACTTCGGCCACAACCACTGGCACAACAGCCTAATCTGGGGCGAAGGTCTGGAAAATGTTTCCATCGTCGGCCCCGGCCTGATCTGGGGCAAAGGTCTGAGTCGTGGATGGGGCACCGGCCCTAAAGCCGAAACTCCCGGCGCGGGAAATAAAGCTATCGCTCTGAAGAACTGCCGCAATGTTCTGCTGCGGGATTTCTCAATTCTCCATGGCGGACACTTCGGCATCCTCGCTACCGGCGTCGACAATCTCACCATCGATAACCTGGTCATCGACACCAACCGCGACGGTATGGACATCGATTGCTGCCGCAACGTTCGCATCTCCAATTGCACCGTGAATTCACCCTGGGACGATGGCATTTGTCTGAAAAGTTCTTTTGCGTTGGGATACGCGAAGGCTACGGAAATGGTGACCATCACTAACTGCCTGGTTACGGGCGACTACGAAGAGGGGACCGTCATCGATGCTACTTTTAAGCATTTTGCTGCCGACTCCAAAACGCCGCGCACCGGGCGAATCAAGTTCGGCACGGAATCGAATGGCGGTTTCAAGAACATCACAATTTCAAATTGCGTTTTCGACGGATGCAGCGGCCTCGCCCTCGAGACCGTGGATGGAGCCTTGCTCGAAGATGTAAGCATCACCAACATCACCATGCGCGATCTTTTCGGGCCGCCGATATTTCTGCGTTTGGGCGCCCGAATGCGCGGGCCCGCGAATGTTGTGGTTGGCGCATTGCGGCGCGTGCTCATCAGCAACGTTGTTTGTTCGAATGCCAAGTCGGCGATTTGTTCGAGCATTACTGGCATTCCAGGCCACGAAATCGAAGACCTGAAAATAAGCAATATTGTGATTCGGCATAGAGGCGGAGGCAGCAAAGGCGATGCCGCGCTGCAACTTCCAGAGAAGGAAAAAGACTATCCCGAGCCCAACATGTTCGGCATGACTCCCGCCCATGGATTCTTCATCCGCCATGTCAGGGGTTTGGAAATGAGCGACATCAAGATCGTTTGCGAGAAAGAAGATGCGAGGCCGGCATTTGTTTTGGAAGACGTCGTGAACGCGGATTTCTTTCGTGTCAAGTTGCCGGAAACCACGAATCCATCTTTCGCTCTGAAAAATGTGGAACACTTCAGCGTCAGCAAAAGTATGCCCGTACCTGATACCGAGCTTAAGAAATCAGATCGTACCGAGTTCTAGTGCCGAAGCCTCAAAAGTCAGACCAAAGACCTGAGACCAAAGGCCTGGAGACCCGAGGCCCGTTACTGTGGCGGCTCTGCTGGAGCCAGCGGAAGCTGCGACTCTTCCCTCAGGATGCCTCGCTCCTGCGGCGAATACTGGCTGAAGCGTCCCGACTCGATTTCCCGCCGTCGAACATCGGGCGGCATTCCGCGCAGCGCGCGAATCGCATTCTGCACCGCTGGACGCCGATCCGGAGGCAACTGCTGCATCTCCGAATACACATGCCGCGCGCCCTCTTTTTGTTGCGGAGTCAGATGTTCCCAGGTTTCCATGCGATTCAGCGCCCGCTGCTGTTGTGCCGGCGGCAAGCTGTTGAAGCGTTGCAAGCGTTGCTGTAGTTGCTGCTGACGCTCAGCCGGAAGCCTGCGATATTGCGGATCGTTTTCCAGCGCCCGGCGTTGTTGCTCGGCAGGCATGGCCCGATATTGCCGCAGCCACTGACCCGAATGCGGTCCGGGACGGCTGTAAAACTGGTTCGGAGCGCGAAAAGCGGGCCGGTTCTGTGCTCTATTCGCGGGCCGATCCGGAGCTCGAAAGACAGGTCGATTGGATGGTCTGCTGCCAGACCCGCCAGGCCGATTCGACGAATGGTTTGGCGGGGACGCCTGATGATGCTGTTGCCAGGCCATGGCCGGAGCCGTGCATGCCAGCACAAGAATGCCGGCTGCCATCCACTCCGCTATGTGTTTCCCCCGAAACATTTTTTCACCTTTTGCTGCTGATTACGGATTCGCCGTCACATCCGGCTGCACTTCAAGATCGTCCAGCACATCCGAATCGGAATCCGAATACAGATCAAGATTCTTATCCAGCGCCTGCAAATCGCCCACCGCCGTGCCAGGCTGGATCTGCGCCTGCGCTACCGGAGTATTCGCCGGACGTTGAACCCCGCCCCTCTCGAATAAAGTAACTCCGACAACCATCACCAGCAAAAACGAAATCGCCATCGCAGGCCGGCGAATCCAGTGGAACCAACCCACCGGCTGCTTCGCCATCTCTTCCCGCAAGCGCGCATGCAGCCGCGTATCAAAATACGGCGACGGCTCCGGCGCCTGCCACTCATCGAGCAAAGCCATGGTCTGACTCAACTCGACCAGCTTCTCCGTGCATCCCTCACAGGATTGAATGTGAACGTTCATTTCGGGCGTAGCCGCGGTCAGTCCGGCGGCCAGGTCCGGCATCAATTCGCGAATGTCATTGCAATTCATAATCTGTTCCTTACTTCTAATTTCACTTACACAAATTCTTTGAGCTGCTCGCGCAACGTTTCATAGGCGCGAAACAGCAACGACTTTGTCGCCGACTCACTCAACTTCAAAACTTCCGCAATCTGCTTGTAATCCATCTGCTGATACTTATGCATGGCCACTGCCATTCTCTGCCGCTCCGGCAATGCCTGCACCTTCTGTCGAATCGCGGTCAGCCGTTCCTGGCGCACAATGTCTTCTTCGATCGTCGGCGTGCTGTCGGCCAAGTCCGGCGTCTGCCCGGTGTCCGAATCCGGCTCATCCAGATTCACCATGTTCTCGGGACGCTCATGCCGCGTATCGCGCGCATGATTCACCGCCAGGTTCGTCGCGATGCGATACAGCCAGGTCGTAAATTTCGCGCTGGCTTCGTAACTCTCGCGCGAACGATACACGCGCAGAAAAACCTCCTGCGCCAAATCTTCCGCGGCGGCGGAATTGTGCGCCATGCGAAACATAAAACTCACCATCGGCCGCCGATACTTCTGCACCAGATATTCAAACGCCGAATCATCGCCGGTTTTCACCCGGAGCATGATGTCGGCATCGGTCACTGTTTCGCCAGGCGCAGTAACGATCGCGTCCGCGGATGGCGCTCCCGCCATTCCGAGCAACCCACGATTCATGGCAATGCTGCTCACAGTAGATTGAACCCGCTCCCCGCCCGGAAGTTGCGCCTCATCCTCCGTCGGCGGAGGCCCGGAAGTCCCTACCGGAGAAGCAGGTACGGGCGTTTTGACGGGTTTGGGATTGCCGGCCATGGGGGCATTCTTGGGAACTCCTCCCGGACGGCACTTATATCCCGCAGCCCGAGCGATCCCCGGATTAGGCTACCACGCGCCAAGGTCACGGAAAACTGTTCATTTGCCAGCATATAGAGGCCTCCGCGGCACTAAAAGTTCGGCAATCGGTGAAGGTCGAAACAGGATTCGTCTCAAGGCATGGCTCTTTGCGCGCTTCGTCAAGGCTCTGATTTGGGTGGAGTTGCCGCCTGAAGCGCGGTGTTAAAGGCCTGTCTCGAGTATGCGGCTTTGAGTCAATGCCATTTCCCCTCGACTTGTACGGCAGTCTGCCGTACATTTGGTTTATGGCAACCACCTATCCGTCGAAGCGAAGTGAGCGGCTGGAAGCCCGAATCTCTCAGGAAGAAAAAAAGATCATTGAGGCCGCTGCCGCTCTGCGGGGAATTTCGGTCACTGATTTCCTGAGAACTACCGTCAAAGATGCCGCTCTCCAAACTATCCGGGAGAATGAAGTTCTGACGCTCGCGGAGTCATCGAGAAAGATTTTTGTCGAGGCCCTGCTGAATCCTCCGAAACCGAATGAGAGTGCGCTTGCTGCCGCAAGAAGATTCCGCCAGGAAGTTAGTTAGTTGACGTCAAACAGATTTTTGATCGAGCCGCTCGACCGGAAGAAGCACAATCGAGCGGCTTTTTCGTGCGAACATGAGGCCCTCGTCAGCTATCTGAAACAAAGGGCGGCCCAGGATATTCAAAAGCGGGTTGCAGCCGTGTTTGTTCTCACGCGAGACGGAACAACCATCGCCGGATACTACACGTTATCTCAATACGCCATTGCTCTCGGCAGCGTGCCGGATGAGATCGTGAAGCGTTTCAATCTACCCCACTATCGCGATCTCCCGGCAACACTTGTCGGACGCCTGGCCCGCGACTCGACGTTCAAAGGACGAGGCGTGAGCGAATTATTGCTGATGAGCGAGTTGTCAAATTCCCTGGCCGCCAGCAGGCAGATCGCATCAATGGCGGTTGTGGTCGATGCCAAAGATGAAAACGCGAAAATTTTTTATCGGCGCTACGGTTTCATCGAATTCCCAGACTACGCCAATCGCCTATTCCTTCCCATGGAAACAATAGAACGAATGTTTGTTCAAACCTAGCAGCCCCAGGGTGCCCCGTCCTTCCCGCAGTTTTTTGCGGGAGGGCAGGGCTTCTCCTACCACAAACCACGAAACGTTTCGTTTGAACAAGATCCGTATCAGGGCATCGCCTTCAGGCATGCCGTCAGACTCGCTGAATCTGAGAACGCGTTTCGGCGCTCGCTCGATCAGCGGCCAAAGCCTTTCCTGATTGATTCTTTCGGCACGGCTGCAAAGAGGCTGCGGATTCAGTTGAACAATCGCTTCTGTACTCAGTTGGGCCGCAAATCGAAAGCGTCGACTACCGTGGAAGAGCGGCGCCTTCAGCGCCGCGTGAATCGTGTCTTGCCCGGAACGCGGGCCTGCAAGGCCCGCTCTTTCACGGCGGCGCACTCAGCATCGAGTCTTCTTTAAATGAACGTTTTCGTCCGGGCATAGAGTTTTTCCGCAACCACTGGAAGGCCGTGCCCTGACACGAATCTCGCTTCAAGTCGCACCACTACCAAAGTTTCCCGAAGGTTGACGGATGTTCTCGCAACTGCTTGAAT
>DATBAX010000260.1:0-3318 GCA_036271275.1 Terriglobales bacterium | reverse complement strand
ATAAACACCAGTGTGTAGTCCTAAACTCCCAGGGAAGTTTCCCGTTATTCGACTAATCACTTCGAGCGACTTGGCCAACACCCTTACGGTACCTGCTCCTGTGGGATCATCGTCATACTTGTCGATGTTCTTGGGAGTCGGCTCACGATTTGCCGCAATAGTGAAAAAATCAACGAGAAGAGCTAGTGCCTCAACTGGGGATGTAGAACCCCCAAGTGGGACATCCATCGTCTTTAGCGGCTCGTCAGACTCGGGCTCAAAAAGTAGATCGTGCAGTTCCTTGCCAAGATTGACGCTATCTAATTTTGTTTTTTCGGCTGTGAACGCAGACCAGTATTTGTGTCCGCTGCCCCCACGAAGAGTAATCCTGGCTGCTATGGCAATCGGCTTTCTGCGGTTCTCAATCAACATTCTTTCGACATCATCGAGGGGCGTTCCCATCGAATTGATTTTGTAAAATGAGCTTTCTGCCAGTTCGGGATTGCCCTTGACCCACTGTAGTATCAATTTTCTCTTGAACAGGGTCTTCGCTCTCTTACTTGCCAGCGTTGTGTCTTGAGAATCGACTAGCTTGCACAAATCGGAAAATTTGCCGACCTTGTCCTCCACCATGTTGCGCGTGCGCTTAGCCATGCGGATTTGTTCTTTAGATAACTCCTGGCCTTTGTAGAATTCTTCTGAAATTCCCTTGTCTCCATAATCATCTTCGATCCAGGCGCGTAACGCACTGAGGCGGTGGCCACCATCAAGGACGAACACATAAGAGGCAGAGTCCCAAAAAATCAACGATGGAATCACTTCATTATCAAGAAAACTCATAATAAAGCTGGCAATCTGATGCGGTGACCAGTGATTTGTCTCGCGCTGGAAATTTGGCTTACGTAGAAGTTTTAGAATTTTGGAATCTTTTTCCAAGTAGGCAATCTGAAATTCAGTTATGTGATCGTCCGTCGCATGCGGATTTTCCTCAATCGCCACATCTTCACGAGGAATCATTGCGTCAAGGTTTACTCGATTTGCCACTGGTTCCACCTCCGAGCGAAGGGTCATAGTACACCCCTGTCATGAGGCACACTATCCCCATCACCTTCCCTGTCACCCCCATTGTCGGTTGACTCGCTTGATGAGTCAACGTTATTATTGCCAAAGATTTTGACTTTTACGCTGCCACAAAACAAAACGGACGCTCCCGAATCACGGAAGCGTCCGTTCATCAAACAAAAGTTCTATGCCCTTGCAGCAGCCGCTTCGGTGGTGGCGGTAGCCGGCGACTTGGCTTCCTCGCCATTCGCCTTCTGTCCAGCTTTGCGAATGTCGATGCCGCCCTTGAAGAATGCGCCATCTTCAATCGAGATGCGTGCGGCGACAACATCACCGGTCAATGAACCGTCGCTACGAATGTCGACGCGATCGCTGGCCGTCAGGTTGCCCTTCACTTTTCCAAGGACCACGATTTCGCGCGCATTGATGTTGGCCGAGACCACACCGTTGCGTCCAACCGTTACGCGATTGCCGGCAAGGTTGATGGAACCCTCGACGCGGCCATCGATATAAAGCGACTCAGACCCAGTCACCTCGCCCTTGATGACCAGAGATTTACCGATGGTGGCCTGATCGGCCGTGCTGGTACCGGCACTGGCTGCAACAGGACGCGGCGCCGCCGCAGGTGATTCACTTACCGAGGGAATGCTCGTCGGCGTCGACATCGTCGGACGCTCAGGCTCCCCCGGGCGGGATGGGGTGTTCGGTTGATTCGTCGGCTTCCACATGTCGCAGGATCCTTTCCTAAATGGCTTGTCAGTGATGGATTAACTAAAGGTCACCCGCATTTCCGTGACCAATTGGCATTTTACTCCGCGAATTGGAATATGAGCTGTGGAAATCCGTGTTTTCATTGGTCTTGCGCAGAATCTTCTCCTGAGCCAGACTCCGCTTTGCACTGCGGTTCTCATCTATCTATAAGATCAAGCTTACTCGCTCGATGTAAATCTTCCACGTCTGGCAACGTTCCATCAGGCACGGTAGTATGTTTTTGAAGACCATTTCGGACTGCAATCCTAATCGGGAATCGAAACTTATGACTTACACTCCTCCCAAGCCGTCAGCCGGCGAATACGCTCCTTATTATGACCGCTACATTTCGCTGGTTCCAGACGGCAACATCCTCGAAACCATCGAACAGCAGCGGCGCGACACAATTTTGTTACTTTCCTGCCGCGGTGAACAGGACGGCGACTTCCGTTATGCGCCGGATAAATGGAGTGTCAAGGAAGTTTTGGGACATATCAACGATACCGAGCGCGTCTTCGCCTACCGCGCCCTGCGCATCGCCCGCAACGACGCCACGCCGATGGAAGGCTTTGAGCAGGACGACTACGTTCGTAACGCGCCGTTCGCGACAAGTCCGCTCGCGGACCTGATTGAAGATTTCATCGCCGTACGCCGGGCCACGGTATCCCTGTTGCGCGATCTGGACGAAGCAATGTGGTTGCGCCGTGGCATTGCGAATAAAAATGAAGTCACCGTGCGGGCCCTTGCATGGACCATCGCTGGACATGAACTGCACCATCGCAAAATCCTCGAAGAGAAATATTTTTCGAAGACTCGCGGATGTTGAAAAGCTGCTTCTGGTCTCGCAGCGCTTTATAGAGCTGCGATAAAAAGCGTTTGCATTGATAACGCGCAGCAATCTAAACCGCATGGCACACACTGAAGAATCTGAACTGACGCTGCGCGAGCTCTTTCGCGGCAAACGAGCTTACGCTGATCCAGTGGCATGCATCGAAGACTTGACCTTAGAGTTGGCTCAGCGCCATGTGGATGGATTCCCTCATTCAATCTGGCAGCTCGTCTTCCATATGAACTATTGGATGGACTACGAGGTGAAAAGAATTCTTAGCGAACGTCCCGCATATCCAACTCACGCCGACGCCAGTTGGCCGTCGGCTCTGACGAACGAAATAGAATGGAAAAAGGCATCGGCGGATTTCCGCGCTCTGATCGAACAACTGTCAGTGTTTACAGAAGATCCGGATTTAGGCCGGCAGGTCGAGAACATGCATGCCAACCAGGGACCGCGGACCTATTCCGTGCGCGACGTTCTCTGGCAAACCATGGCACACAACAGCTACCACATCGGACAGATTGCCATGCTGCGCCGTATGCTAGGTGCATGGCCTCCGAAAGCCGGCGGCGACACTTGGTAAAGTAGGAATTCTAGAGATTTAGGCCAACGGCCAACGACGACCGGCCAACGACTGTTCCCATGCTCTCCGACGCTACTATCCTGAAAAAAATCGAACGGCAACCCAAGCGGTC
>DATBAX010000259.1:0-2808 GCA_036271275.1 Terriglobales bacterium | reverse complement strand
GGCGTTGGTTCAAGTTTAAGGGCGCCTATGTGATTGCGAATCGGAATTTCGAGCGCGTCGGCGTTTCATCGCAATCCAGCACGGAGAATGACAAAGAGAACCTGGAAATACAATTTCGTCCTAGCGAGTCGCTGAACTTTTCTGCAGCCCGCTTCAATCTCGTTCCGGCGCCAACCAAAGATCAAGCCGGCGATGCAGCCGTTGTAAACCAGTTCACAGTCAGCGCTAGAAAAGCTGGCTTTCAGTTCGTTGGTTCTTCGTTCAGCTCACAAACAGGCCTTGCCAACGCTCAAGGTTGGTCCGCGAGCGCGGGACGTACCATCGGTGACCGGCTACAGGCATCCACTTCATTTTTTCGTAATACGTCGAATCGAGGGCCGCCCTCGAGTTCCTGGGAGCAATCACTACGTGAGATATTTTCGCCTCGATTCAATCTTTTGGGAATCCTGACGCACTCCGACGGTGGGACTTCACTCTCGTGGGGTGGCTCTTTTCTCTCCAACCCTATCGCAGTCGATGTCGAATATCAGACCGTCTATTCGCCGTTCAATCCTCTCAAACCTTTCCATCAAGTGCTTTTATTGAATGTGAGGCTTCAGCCTTTGGGGTCCCTGATACTGAATGCGGCCAGTTTTGTAACGCCCGAAGGGGCGGTCAAATATACGACCTACGGCTCCGCGTGGCTCCAACATGGCGACGCGTCCCCGCTGCTTTCAAATAAATTCAAATTGAATAAATTTATCGTTTCAGGGCGGGTGGTGGATCAAGCGGGAAATCCCGTGGAAGGTGCCGCGCTATCGGTCAATGACGAACTCGTTTTTTCCGATGCAACAGGCGGCTTCTTCCTGCGAGTAAAGAAACACAAGAGTTATCAGTTTGCTGTTCTTCCAGACGACTTCATGTGCCCGGGAAAATTCCAGATCACTTCAGCGCCGTCCAGAGTCATTCCATCGTCCTCTGAGTCCGAATCGTCCGGAATCAACGTTGTTCTTCGTCTCGACCCATCGAAGGGACGTTCGCCGTGAGATTGGGAAAAGCGCCCCCCAGGTCCAGCCGGGTCGAAATTTATGTACAAAGGGCACCTATCCTTAAAAATTGCGCTCGTGTAACTTTTCCGAGTTGAGCTGTTTTGGTGGACTATGTTGATATTTTGGATCGCACTCATCTGGGGCGCTGCGTGTCTTTTCCTCACGACACTGTGGATCATTATGGCTCCCGGAATGCAAACCGTGCTCCACCTGTCGCGCTTCTCGCAGGGCCTTGAAGACCGCGATCTAAGCTACTTCTGAAGTTAAAGTTCAGCACGAACATCCTCCAGCCGCCCTATGATTTTGCGACAGTTGGAGGATGAGTTGAGCCCGACTTATTCGTGATGGTCTAGAAAATGGCCTTGAGCCCGAATTGCAGGCGGCGTCTCCCGATACCGTCCGTGATGATGTTGCCGGCAAAAGTATCGCCGCCATTCAGATTGAACTTCGTACTCCCGAACTGATTGATGCCGTCCACGGTATTCACCGCGGCGTTCACGTTTTGTATCGGGATCCCGAGCCATTGGTGGTTAAACAGGTTGAATGCGTCCGCCTGGAACTGAATGGTCAACCGCTCCGTGACCTTAGTGTCTTTAAAGACGCTCATGTTCACGGTACTGATCGCCTGACCGCGTTCCGTGTTTCTGGCCACTCCCAGGAAAGGTGATCCGAGAATGGTGGCTGCCGCAGGATTGTTGATGATCCAGTGCGCGCCGTTAACCGGAGTTACTGCACACTGGCCAGAAGTGCCTCCGCTGCCAATGCACCCGTCAGAATTAGCATTCACGCTGGCAATAGTCCCCACCGGAAATGCGACCGTACCCGTGGGAGCGGTCGGGCAGGTTGCGTTGGTTCCGTCGCAGTACTGTCCAACGGTATTGAACGGCAGGTTCGAGCTGCTCAAGATTGGACGGCAAGTATCGAGCACGCCGTTGGTGAAGTCGGCGGGATCGCACAACGATCCCGGTTGCGGATTCTGCTCGACCGTCCAGGGCTGTCCGCTCGAGTAGCGATACGTCCCGTTCAGTTGCCATCCGCCGAGCAGGTGGCCCAGCAGTCCCGCTTGTGAATGTCGGAACGGCAGGTCGTAGACTCCAAGCAAGGTAAACACATTGGGAAAGTTGTAGTTGCTTTGTCCACGTTCCGCTCCGGTCACGTTGAAGGGATTCTGTGCCAGATCGAATACCGTTCCCGCGTTGGTGGAAAACGCTTCAGAAGCATTGTCGATAGTTTTGCTGTAGGTGTAGCTGGCGGTCCCGGTAAATCCGTGCCAGCTCTGCATCCGCAATTGAGTTTGCAGGCCGTGATAAATCGAATAACCTGTGTTCTGATATTTGATGACCCGGCTGAAGTTGCAGTTTGCGTATCCCACTGGGTTTCCGATGGTATCGGTGGCTTCCGGGCTGCCAGTGCCGGTGAATCCCCCGCCCGGCAACAACGGATTGGTGCACGGCGTCATGCCTGCGGGAACCAGATTGCCGAACCCAGCGTCGATCAATGGCAGGATATCCGGATTGCCGTTGACCTCCTGGAAATTGCCCAGGGTGTGGTTTCCTACGTACCGAACTTCCACTCCGAATTTGTTGCCGATCTGGCGCTGAAGTCCCAGGTTCCATTGCTGTGAATAGGGGTTGCGGAAATTGTCGCCGAGCTGAAGTTCATTGGCGATTCCGGGATTTTCCGCCGGTGGTAGATCAGCAAACAGGGCGGCCGCAATGTTGCCTCCCGTGAGGCTGGCAATATTGGGCAAGCCAACATTTAGCGACGCGAGGTTGGTGAA
>DATBAX010000258.1:0-19132 GCA_036271275.1 Terriglobales bacterium | reverse complement strand
GGAATCCTAGTAGTAGCAGAGCTTGAATGCGCCTTTGTAACAGAGCGCCTTGGTGCGCCGGCTGCGGCTTTGCGCGTATCCTTCCCAGCGATCGGCGTAGTCGGCGAAAACTTTGTCGCCGGTAAGACGATGCATCACCCGTAACTGCACGATATGCAATCGATGATAGAAGCCGCTGGCCAGCATGGGGAGTCGCGTCCCGGATTCCTCGTACAGAGACCAGAAGCCGAGATCGTAGCGATGGAGATTGTTCTTCAGCGTTGTCACGGCACGAGTGAAGAGAGCGTGCGCGAAGGCATCGCCGGTCGCAAGGGAGTAGTCGCGCACTCCCCACATCGCCCAGATAAATCCATTCAGAATGTGGGTCGGCGGAGTGACGACGTATTCCTCGAACCACAAATCGCCTTTGTTATCGGTATAGCTCACACCGCCCTGTTCAGTTGAGACCAGGAAGCTTTCGAAGGCGCGATTTGCGGCCTCCAGATACTTGCTTGAGCCAGTTTCGGCATGGGCGCGCACCAGCAGCGAAATTCCCTGCCCTTGCGCCAGTCCGGAATACCACGGTGATTTCAGAGTGGTTCGATATTCCCAATCGAAATGATGGTTCCAAACCCACAGCCCGTGAGCGTTCTGTTGGAGGTTTGCACAAAGCCAATCGCTGGCGGCAAGAAATTTTTGCTGCCGATGCAAGTTGTAGTTTCCCAACCCCCATTGCGCGATCGCGATCGGGTTATATTGCAGTCCGATTTGGCCGTGATAATTCAGCATCGGAATTCCGGAAGAGTCATGATGTCCGGGATAGTCTGCCTTTGACGAAAAAGGCATGTAGTATTCGCCGAGTTCGTCGAAAGCCGCGCGGGGATTGACTTCCGGCGTCTCGTGCCAGAAAGTGAGCTGGCTCTGGCCGGGCATGAGGTATGCACGGAAAATCCGACGGTAATAATTTAGACGCGACGAGAAAGACATACTGAATGAGTTACTCGAAATATAGCAGTCATGGGACCGCTCTTCGTGGGGGGAATCTAAATGGACAGCATGGCCTGATAGACGAAAGTTATTCGTTCACGATGCGCCAGAGAGAAGTTTCCAAGTCGCCGGGTTTAACCGCGATGGTGGTTAGCGCGAGAATGCCAGTTGCGTTATGGCCGCCTGGCAGAAACGCATTGCCGTACTGAAAAAGACCTTTGGGCCAAACGTCTTTTTTCCAGGAGAGTTGCTTTCTCCAGGATGCGCCCCCATGCGCGCCGTAGATGCTTACGGTCTGTTTGAGATTGGCTTCGCTCGGCTCGACCATGGTGGAGAAAAACATTGTGTTCCCGACACGGCATCCGGAGATGGAAGAACTATCGAGATCGGCGAGAGTAGCAATGTTGCCCAGGCGATCGAGGCGATAAATGTGATTGCGCTCAAGCGGGGTGTCGGATGAAAAGTAGAGCCCATCTTCCGCGGAAACCATGGCCACCGCGCGCGCCTGTTGGTAGCCGGACAGGACCACGTCGACATTCTTGAAGTCGCAAGAAGCCCGCAGAATGCGGCATTCCGCGCCACTGTCGCCGGTCAGAATCCATAGGCAGTTTCCCCAGGGATCATGAACAATGTTGTGCACGTGACGGATTGATCCCGCGGGAAATGTGAATGCGATTTGCCACGAAGAGCCGTTATCCACCGATCCGTAAATGTGAACTTCGTCGCGCTGAGGGTTGTCGAAATATTCGCCCCAAAAGATTTGACCTCCGGGGACAGCGGTGATGTGTAACGGTCGCGTACCGCGCAGGACTTTGTGGAAAACACGAAATTCAGTTGCTCCCGGAGCGAGCGTGATAATCGCGCCAGGAACAGCGCCAATCAAATGATTGGTGGGCAGCACGGCAAGGGCGTGAAAGCCGTCGCGAAAAAGACGTGCGCTGAGAAGATGCGAAGAACTTAACACTCGCCATGCCGACGGATCATATGAACCGACTGGCTGCCAATCGATTTTATTTATGTCCGCGATTATTTTCGCTCGAAGCAGTTGATATCCGCACGATGCGTAGAGCAAGTCTCCATGCCAGGCGAGAACTCGCAGTCGAGGGAACGTGCCCGCTCTGACGAGACTCCAGCGACGTTCTTCATGCGGAAGAAGCTCGGGAACAGGATTAGCGGCCATGCTGATCGAATCCTCAGTTCTCAGTTTTCAAAACCAGATACGGACCGATGGCGAGCGCGTCCATGCGGGTGCGTTTGAAACAGTCGATAGCTTCCGCGGGTTGACAGACGATGGGCTCATTTTCATTGAAGCTGGTATTCAGAATGACAGGAATGCCAGTTTCGCGTTCGAACGCCTGAATCAAGTCATAGTAAAGCGGGTTTTCGTCACGACTGACGGTCTGCAATCTTCCGGTGTCGTCCACATGATTCACTGCGCAAAGTTGTTCCCGTTTCTCTGGACGGATCTTATAGACATGCAGCATAAACGGCGAGGGATGGTCGTGTTCAAAATATTCGTGCTGTCGTTCCACCAGGATTGACGGCGCAAACGGACGGAACCACTCGCGCTGCTTGATGCGGGCGTTCAGAATATCTTTCATGTTGGGAAGACCGGGATGAGCAACAATCGAGCGGTTGCCCAAAGCTCGCGGGCCCCACTCCATGCGGCCTTGAAACCATCCGGTCACATTTCCGGCAGCTATCTCTTTCGCAACTGCGTCGAGCAGAGGTTGCCGTTCGAGCTTACGATATTGCAGGTTGGCGTTTTTCAAATCGGATTCGATTTGCGAGTCAGAAAACTCCGGACCGAGATACGAATTTTTCATCACGTGACGCCGAGGCTGCTTAAGAACGGAGTGGTAAGTGTGAAGGGCCGCGCCGATTGCAAGACCTTCATCGCCCGCTGCGGGCTGAATCCAGGTTCGGCGAAAAGGTGTCTGGTCGAATATTTTTCCGTTTACCACGCTATTCAGCGCGCAACCTCCGGCCATCACTAGATTTTCCGTCGGCACCCGCTCATGCAGTTGGTTGAATAGATGGAAGCAGATCTCTTCGAAGCGATGTTGCATGGCGAAGGCCAAATCCATATCACGCTGGGTGATCTCGGTGTGGGGTTCACGGGGAGCGCCGAAAAGTTTTGTCATGCGATCGGAAAAATGCCGAGCCAGGCGAACAGTGCCGTCAGGCAGCACCTCCATTCCCTGATTGCTGCCTAACGGCATGAAGTAATCGAGATCGAGCTCAAAGCCGCCGGTTTTTTCGTGAATGATTTCGCGAATCTGATCGCAATATGTATTTTTTCCGTAGGGAGCCAGGCCCATAACTTTGCCTTCGTCCCCGTACCTGTTGTACCCAATGAACTCGCAAATCATAGTGTAGAAGCTGCCCAGCGAATGTGGGAGAAAGACTCGTTCGAGAACTTCGATGTCGTTGCCTTCGCATCGCGCCATCATGGTCGAAACGAAATCGCCGGACCCGTCATAACTGAAGCCAGCGGCCTTGTCCCAAGGCGAACAATAGTAGGCGCTGGCGATGTGGGCGATGTGATGCTCGAGATGATGTTCCTGAAATCGCATGGACTGCGGAGGGACATCGAGAGCCTTGGCCAGGAGAGATCGCACATCGCGCATCGATTCTTTGCGCTGGCGAAGTTTGATGAAGTTCAGAATCTTGGCGGGATTGGCGAGAGCGTACTGAACTTTTTTCGTGAGGTTGGCGTCACTGTCCTGGCCGACGGCGATGTGATCGATATCACTGATCTTCACGCCAACTGCCGCCAAACAGGCTTGCACGGCCAACGCGGGAAAACCTGCAAAATGCTTAATGCGATTCAGGCGCTCTTCGGCGATGGCGAAAACAATCTCGCCATCCTGGATGATCGCCGCGGACGCATCGGCGTGAAACATATTGAGGCCAAGAATCAGCATGGGTAGCAAACGATCTTGAACTCAGTCATGTGAAGAAAGAAAAGTCTGTTGCATAAAGCCGGTTGAGTCCACAGCGACGGGTAGTCCGGAGGCAAGGGAATCTACGATCCGAAGCGTGGTCAACGTAGTGGAAACAATATCTTCAAAAGAAATTGGGGATTCGCCTCCGGATTGGATCGCTTGTGCGAAAGCCTGCCACTCGTCACGGTGACCTTTGTCCTGCCGCAAAAGGGAGCGGAATACATGTTTGCGTCCGTGACGAACCAGTTCAAGATGGCGGAAATCGTCGAGCACGGCGACGGCACCGCCGCCGAAAACTTCCAGCCTTTCTTTAGAGTAGCTGCGATCGCCATTCGCCAGATAACTGATCGTTCCCTGTGATCCATTCGCGAATTGCAGTGCGATGACAACGTTGTCATCCGCGTACCGACCAGAGTTTGCAAGGGCACGAGTTTGCACTTCAATCGGTAGCGCCCCGGCCATGAACGTCAGGAAATCGACGAAATGGCAAACCTCGCCAATGATGCGCCCACCGCCTTGTTCCGGGTCTTGCACCCAATGGTCACGAGGCATTGCACCGGCGTTTACACGGTAGTGCAAATTCGACGGTTCGTGAATTTCGTTCAGAAAAGATTTCATTTTTAGCGCCATGGGCGCAAAACGGCGATTGAAGCCAACCATCAGCAATGATTTTTCTGCTGCGTTCGAATAAGCGCGGACTATTTCGGAAAGCTCGGATTCCGTAAGGCAGAGTGGCTTTTCACAGAACACGTGTTTGGCGGCTTTCTGCGCCGCCCGGACCTGGGACGCATGCAAGTGATGCCGCGTGGCGATGACAACTGTGTTCACCTTAGTGTCGGCGATGATTTGTTGCTCGTCGGCCGCACAATATTCAAAACCGAATTTTTCTCCCGCGTGGCGGGAATGGGCGCCGTTGGCCGTGCAAACGCCGATCAATTGCGTGTGTTTGTTTTGCTTTATCGCGGGTAGAAGCGTCCCCATGGCGAAACTACCAGCGCCCAGCAAGCCAATCGAAATGGATTTATCGACTGAAGCCGCGGCAGTACGCAACTTCACCAATTCGAGACGACGACTATCTTTTCGGGTTTCAAGATTCTGGGGATAGGTAATGAGTACTCCCAGTGATGGCTCGCCGGTTTTCCCACCGATCAATTCATAAGCACTTCGGGCATCGTCTATGGGGAAACGATGCGTGATCAAGGCCTGGACATCGAGCTTTCCGGCGGCCAGAAGCTGGACGAAGGCTTCCATGTTGCGCGTTTCAGTCCAGCGCACATGCCCGATTGGGTAATCGCGGCCCTTCTGTTCGTAGATAGTGTCGTAACGACCGGGGCCATAGGATCGCGAAATTCGAAAGTCGATTTCTTTTTCGAAGTAGAGCTTGCGCTCGATTTCCATCCCCACTGTGCCAACCGCAACCACCACTGCGCGATCACGCGCCAATTTTCCGGCGAGATTTACGGGACCGCTGTCAGGAGTTTCGGCAGTGATCAGAACTTCGTCGGCGCCATTACCTTCCGAAAATTGCAAACACATGTCGCGGAATTCCTCGGCAGATGTGCTCACTCCATCCGCCCCCATGCGCAACGCAAGCTGGGCGCGCGAAGGAACGAGATCCATGCCCAGGACCCGGCAGCCGGCGGCTTTTAGTATCTGGACAGTTAATTGTCCGAGCAGGCCGAGTCCAATGACTGCGACCATATCTCCCAGCTTTGCTTCGGCGATGCGAATTCCGTGAAGTGCGACTGCGCCGACCGTGGTGAACGCCGCTTCCTCAAAACTCGTAACAGCTTCGGACGGAATTTTGGCAACCAACAGGCGTGGCACGCAAGCAAGCTCTGCATGCACCGCGTAGCCAGCGCCGGCACAGGCGACGCGATCGCCTATTCTGAGATCGGCAACACCTTCTCCTACACCCACGATGGTTCCAGCGCTGCTGTAGCCGGGAGCGCCGGGCTGATCGAGGCGACTGCGCACCGCGGAAACAGCGGAGAGGAGACCATCACGGCGGACTTTATTGAGGACTTCGCTGACCAGGTCGGGGCGGGCTTTCGCCTTCTGCAACAAATTCTTGCCGGCAAATTCGGAAGACGCACGCTCGGTCCCGGCGGACAACAGTGACGCCGCAATCCGAACCAGAACGCATCCCGGAAGCAATTTGGGCGCGGGAACTTCAGCAACTGCGATCTCACCAGTGCGCGCGTGCTGTAGAAGTTGTTTCATTGGATCAGGCCGCAGATTGCCTCAGTCCGGAAATTACGGCACGAAACTTTCCGTTGCGTCCTCTTTCAATTTCATCCAGATATGCGAAATTCAGTTTTAAGGTAGGACTAATCCAGCGTTTGAACTGGTTGCGAATTTCCGCTTCGTCATTCAGCGTGTACGTGCTTCGGCGAACAACCCGTACCGTAACTTCACCTAGGCACGGTTGGAATACCTGCGCCTCTTTGACATTCACAATATTTTTGAAAATGTAGTCGAAACGCATGATGCGCGTGCCTTCTGGCGTGACGACATAATCGTCTTTGCGTCCTTCGATATGCGATATCGTCCGCGATTGACGGCCACAGCGACATAGTTCAGATTTCCAAACCGCTGTGTCGCCGACCTGGTAGCGAATAAAAGGAAACACTTCGCTGGCGAATCCTGTACAGAGAATTGGTTTCGCGGAATCGCTGTGCTCGAGTTCCTGCGCTTCGAGAATCCCGAACTCGAAGTCCTCATGGTAAGCGAAGTCGGGACAGTGCGACGCATTGCCGCATCCTTCCGAGCAGCCATATTGGTCGGTAAGTACGGCGCCAGTAAATTCGGCGATATCGCGGCGTTGAAACTCAAGCATGTTTTCAGCGCCGGTGACGACTACACGCGGGCGCGAAGATAGCGTCAGTCCGACAGCTTGGGCCGTGGTTGCGATGGCATGAATGATGGAAGGATAGCCGGAATAAAATTCGAAATGATTGGAGTTCAGGAACTCCATTATGCTTCCAATTTTCTCCGGAGTGATATGGTGCATATTGATGAGGGCCTGGCCCATGGGGCGGTTCCAGCGCCAATAAGGAGGCGATTGCTGCTGCAAAGGCACAACGCGCTTGCCGGTAAAGTTGGCGTGCCAACTGCCGGGTTGCAATCCAAATCGCAGGCGATGCCGCCACCAAATGGCCCACTGAAACGCGATGGATTCCTTACTCACATAGAACTGCAATGCTTTGCCGGTGGTGCCGCTGGTATGCCTGAATGCCAGTTGGCTTTTCGATGCTGTCCGCGATAAAAGCTGCTCGCGATTTTTCACCACGTCTTCTTTGGTAAGAACCGGTAGTTTGGGTAAATCCGCGCGCGATTGAATGTCAGCAGGAGTGATTCTCAAGCTCTGCCATCGTTGGCGATAGTAAGGAACGTTTTCGTAAGCGTAGCGAATCAGCGCGCGAAGCTTTTCATCCTGGTAAGCCTCGATCTCGGATGCAGACCACTTCTCAGATTCGAGCAAACTGTTCAAATGCCGATCGAAGAGTTTGCCGAAACGCTGTTGAGATTCTTTTGTTCCGTAGTACCAGCAAGCGGCATTCTGCAGAAATACCGGGAGCCTGGGATATACATGCTCCGCAACTGATTCGCTCATGATCATGCGGACCGCTCGAGATCTGCGCCGACAGTGCGCTCCACTCGCCCTTTCCAGGCGAAGTGCGGCTTGAAATGAAATGTTTCGTGATCTTCTACCGAACTCAAAGGCCGGTTCCAGGCGGCATGGTTGCTGATCACGTTAATGTCTTTCCATTCATGTTCGGCCAGAGGAAGATCGCGACACTGAAACGCCTGGCGAACGATAGGAACTTTGTCGGGATCAAAGCCCATGAGGTAAGCGCAGGCCGCGTCGACACTGGGAGGATGGACGCCGAATAAAACAACGCCGGCGGAAACGACGTCAGGATTCATAGGCCCAGCGCCTTCACCTGCGAGGATCGCATCCACCAACACGAAGTGACGTTTGCGATTCTCCGGTGCGGCATCGCGAAAAGAGCCGTCGGAGTTTCCGTAGAAAACGATTTTATTGAGATCGAGACACATTCTCCACACCGTGTCATTGCCCCACCAATTGCCGCTGCGAATCACGGTTTCCGTATCGCCAAAAACCGGACGGCCGATCTTTCGAGCGAGACGCAGCATCCACGGGCCAGCAACGGGAAACGCCAATGAAAATTGCCGCAACCGTGAAGCCACGGCGCGCTCGGTGCGGTGTTTTAAATCAGGACTGGGGTGCTCGTCTCCGCCCTGAGCAGGAGCGCCTTCCGTATGATGCGGAAGCCAGTTTTTGTCGGCATTCACGCCGACAAGATTCTTGAGGCTGGCGGTGACGCCGGCTTTCTTGTGTGTCTTTAGTTTTGGGAGGCTGAAAATAACATCGCAACGGATGGCACAACCCGCGACCAGATATTCGTGGCGTCCTCCACTGTGATGGGCGTTGACTACGGCTGCGTCGTAATCCGCGCCGTAGTAGTGACCCGCGCCGCGGTGGTCGGCGAACTCGCTACGGGATCCGAGATCAAATGCGATTTCCCCATAAGCATTGGGCGGAAGAGGTTTACGTTCGACCACGACATTTTCACGCGTGGTCCATTCTTCGCGACGCAAATCGATAATTTCAAAATCAAGATCCTGCGAGCGATAAAAATCACGAATGCTGTCCAAACCAAGCAGCCGGACCATCTGAGAAAATGAAGCGTCGGTCTGCGGCGCGTCCGCCAGGATAATTTTTCCCCGCGAGCCAATCGCCTTCCAGACGTAATCCGCGACGGCCCGAATAATGCTGCCGTGGGTGATCACATAGCGCCAGCCATTTGGATCGCGCGGATGCCGCTCATGCACCATGTTGGGTTTCAAGAGAACGGTTTCACCTGGGCGGATTAAATCGCCCAGCGGGTTCCAGTCGGGAGTTCCGAAGCGTGCGGCGTCGAATCCGGCTAGATGAAAACAGGCGCGGACCGCTTCATACACGGCGTTGGGCTCTGAAGTATTTTGCTGTAAGGAATATTCAGGATAACTTTGTGTCGGATGAAAAGGCGCAGTGCTTGGATAGCCTGCACCGCTGCTGCGATACGCAACAACCGTGTTATCGGCCAACTGAATCATTGCGCTGCCCGCGAGGAAGTTTCGAAGACGACATCGGCTTCCGGAGTAGCTTTGGATTCAGTGATTGTCCGGCTTCCCTGCCGGAGTTCGAAGAGCTTGGCTTTGATATGAAACATTTGCATTGCCTGAAAGCCAGCGTAGAGCAAGCCGGGACGCGCGTCGAGAAACCCGAGACGAAACAAGTATTTGTATAGAAAAAACAATATCGGTGATCCCGGAATACCTAGGAATTTCCCTTTGAGCCAGCGACGGCGCTGCGCCTGTGTTCCCCAAAACGCGGGAGGCAATTCCCTCAGGCTTGGTATTCTCTGTGCCCACACGCTGGCTTCCCAGTTGGAATAGTTGTCATGCTTCTGGATATAGCGGGAAAGAGAATCGACATTATGGTGGACCAGCGGATGATGGAGTTTCGCTGTGGGGCCATCGACCGTCATGTGCTCGTGAACTTCCATATCGCACATCGAGGCATTCTGGTCTTTGAGGCGGCACTCGAAATGTCCTTTATGGCGACGAAAAAGCGAGAGCTTATAAAAATTGGCGTCACCATGGCGCAGAATTTTGCCGAGAAAATACATTCGCAGCGCGATGTAGTATCCGTCGATCCTGGGGTCCTGAATCGCTGTGCGGATTTCCGCCGCCAGTTCGGCAGTGAGAATTTCGTCGGCGTCGAGTAACAGAATCCAATCGTGAGCAAATGACAGACTATTCATGGCCCATTGGCGCTTCTTGGGCCATCCGCCCGGATAATCAAACTGGACAACTTTCGCGCCGTAAGAACGTGCAATGGCGGCGGTGCCGTCAGTGCTGCGCGAATCGATGACGCAAACTTCG
Organism: Terriglobales bacterium; assembly: GCA_036271275.1. Lineage (GTDB taxonomy): Bacteria > Acidobacteriota > Terriglobia > Terriglobales > Acidobacteriaceae > DATBAX01. The sequence continues at coordinate 9,263 of DATBAX010000258.1, read as the reverse complement.
CCGACTCCGCGCAAGGATTCCAAACAACGAGGCAGATTGCGGGCTTCATTGCGAACGGGGACAATCACGCTGATCGGAAGCGGGAATTCGCACAACGAAAGGTTAGATTCCTGGGCAACCTGCATTTTGGATGCGACCTATTTTCACATCTTACCGTGAAACGCCTGTGCATCCCCGCCGTGGAATTCAAGCAGTTACTGAGTGCAATTCGCACCATCGCTGAAGGACGTAAAGCGCCCAGGGTCGAGACCAGGAGGTGTGGCCGTCCTGAAAATCCTGCCAGATTTTTTTTACTGCCTGAGCATTCAGCACGGAAGTCAGAGGCCCAGCGGCGATATCGTTAAAACTCGCCTCCATGCCGGCATGGAGTTCATCCCGCAACCAGTGCTCGAAGGGGAGAGTAAATCCGAGCTTGCGGCGATGCACAATTTCGCTGGGCAATTGTCCGTGAAGCGCTCCGACCAAAAGGGGCTTCGGAGTGTGGGCATCAAGCTTCCAATCACCGGGGAGTGCAAAAAGTTTTTCAGCCAGATGGTGATCGATCAATGGCACCCGCACTTCGAGCCCGTGTGCCATGCTCATCACATCAGAATCTCTTAGCAGCGTATTGAGCATGTAGCAACGCGATTCAAGATAGGAAACCCGGTTCACTGGGTCAAGTTCGCGGGTGTGGCTGAGATTCTCTTTAAGGGACATTTGGCTTCGTTCGATTGCCTGCGAATCGTGATGAGTGAGCAATGAGTCGCTTTGCTCCGGAGTGAAAAGCATGCGCGCCAGAAAATAAGGATGCAGCACGCGGCTGTTCGGGCGGCCCAGAGCGGTAAGTTTGCGGCTCTGATCCGTGTCTGAAGCGAGCAAAGCATACGCGCCCGCCAGTGGGCCCTTGAGAAGATTCGGAACATGCCGCCAATAGCGTGCGAAACGTTCCATGCTTGGGACGGTCCGAAAACTCGAATAACCGGCAAACAATTCGTCGCCTCCCAGGCCGGAAAGTGCCACCTTGATTCCCGCGGCGCGCGTTTGCCGCGAAACGAAATAAGTGTTCAGGCCATCGATAGAGGGCTGGTCCATGGCTTCAATGGCTTTGGGCAATGCTTCCAGAGCGTCGTGCTGGGAACAAAGAATCTCGTGATGATCGGTCCCAAATTTTTTGGCGACGAGCCGCGAGTAGCCGGCTTCGCTGTAGTCAGCTTCCCGGAAAACAATCGAAAATGTGTTGAGCTGTAAGCCACATCTGGTCAGCAGGCCGACCAGACTGGTGGAGTCGATGCCGCCGGAAAGAAACACTCCCACCGGAACATCGCTGACCATCTGCATACGGACGGATTCATCAATCGTCGCATGCAAGTCTTCCACAAGTTTGGATTTGGACCCGGGAAGGGCCTGATCGCCGGCCAGATCCCAGTACATCGTTTCCTGCACATTGCCGTTTTCCCAGACGAGAAAATGGCCTGGACGCAGAGCTGAGATTCCCCGTATCAACGTGATGGGATCATATAGCGATCCAAATTCCAGAAAATTCATCAGGCCGGCGGGATCAATGCAGCGAGGAACAAGGCCGGTTCCCAACAGGGTTCTGATTTCAGACGCAAAAAGAAAGTGCTGCCCGAAAGATCCGTAGTAGAGCGGCTTGATGCCCATAGGATCGCGGGCGATGAATAGTTGATGCCGTTGCGCATCCCAGATGGCGAACGCGAACATGCCGCGGAATTCTTTTAGACAGTCTCGGCCCCATCGTCCATAGGCCTTGAGTAATACCTCGGTGTCCGAATCGCTTTGAAAGGAAATCCCAAGACTCTGTAGTTTTCCGCGAACTTCGCGGAAGTTGTAAATCTCGCCGTTGTACACGATCCAGTTTCCGCTGTCGGCGTCATGCATGGGCTGGTGGCCAAAAGGAGAAAGATCAAGAATGGCGAGACGGCGATTCCCCAAACCGATCTCTACTGGCCTTGGGTTGCTGTCCTGAATAATCACGGTGCCGGAATCGTCAGGGCCGCGATGGGCGAGCGAAGCCGTGGCCCGCTCCAACAAGTCTGGAGCGACAGAGCCATTTCGCACGATGATGCCGACAATTCCACACATTTGTGATTTTTATCGAATCAGTATTTGTAGGCGTGTCCTCGACGCAGTAGAGGCTTCTCAAAGAACTGCCATGAAAGTTTGGCAATCGCAATGGTAAGCGCAATCCCGATCAGTCCGACCAGGAATTGGGTCATTGGGGAGGCATACTTCCAATGCAATCCAAGCAGCCGGCTGCTCACGCGTTACGGGATTGCTCGCGAACTCAACCGCCTGAGGAGATGCTGCCATGTTCGCCGCGATGATGGGAAGAATGGTAGCAGAAGATCAAGATTGGAAAGACTGCATCTGACAGTAGAATTGTGCTCGAACCATGAGAGGAACCCTTGCCGCTCACTGTGGCGAAATCTAATTGGAAAGTCGTCCTCGTCGGTGTCTCGCTTGTTACCGCAGGTGCCGAATATCTGGTTGGAGGACTTGCCGGTTTTACAAGAACGGCGCGCAATGGAGTGACACTACACCGGTAGACATTCCGTCTCGCGCCTGGCTTCGAGGCATGGATCCATACAGTCCGCAAAATTTCTTCGTTCTCGCTCAGCAAGCCACGGGAGCCTCGCCAACTACCAGCAACATAGGATCGCACTCACCTTATCCATTGACCACGCTGGTTGTTGTTTCACCCATTGCAGCACTGCCGTGGCCGGTCGCCCACGAACAAAACTGAATCCGGCGGATCAGACAGGCTTCCTGCACAAAACCTGATATTGAGCGCCCATGGGAATTCGACTTAGGTAAGGTTCAATTAAGCGCAGCGGCTTAAGGAATCGGGGAAACCAGAAAAGAAAACTTATACCGACGATTTCAAAGCCCCGGCCTCGAAGTAATTCCTTAGCTTGTGGAGGCGTAATCGTCACCGCATCGCGGTCGAATGGAACTCGCGACATTACATACCGCGTCCCAGGATTCCAGGGATTGTTTTCCCACAGCGCAAACAATCCGCCGGGACGAAGGCAGCGAAGGATGTAGTCCAAGGCTGGATTTCTCATTTCCAACGGGATGTGATGGAAAACTCCGTTGCAGTAGACCAGATCAATTTCTGCGCTGGGGATGTATTCGTCGAAGGCGAGAAACCTGCACTGCTGGCTGGCATGCTTGAGCCGGGCTACTTCCAGTGACCGCGCTGAAACGTCAAGACCAACGACGGAGTTTAAATGGAAGGCGTCAAGCAGGAGGACAGTTGTATCTCCGATTCCGCATCCATAATCCATAACGAGCCGGGGTGATGGGGGGAGACTTTCCAGGCAATGTCGAAGCCAGTTCACCCGTCCCTGCGCGAAATATTCTTTCTCTTCGCCAGTTACGGATAATCCCTGATTCAATTCAGCATCGTAAGTGCTGGCGTAACGGTCAAATTCCGGAAGATCACTCATCGGCGGCGCATGCCCAGGACACTCAGGAAGAAGCTGGAGAAAATAGCTTGCACACCCAATGTTAGAGAAAGTGCGGACGGGATGACGATTCGAAAAGTGTGAGACATATCGAGTATTCCAAAGTGGTGAGCGCTCCACACGCTAACCGCGTAGAGTGAGCCTCCGAAACCGGAGATCGCGAGCACGGCTCCCACCAGCAGTCCGATTTCGAGATTGATATAGCGAAAAAGACGGTCCAGAAGTGGATCAGGAGGGTGGAGGCCTTCCGAAGTGGCGAAAAGTTTGGTGAAGACTGCGAATGCAATCGCCTGGAAACCGAGCAGCACCGCGATCGCAGCATACAGAAGAGTGTGAACGTCGAACACTACGTTCCCCACCTTTCTGGGTCCGGGCAGGAGCCATAATCCGATCCCGGCGCCTGCGAGCATCAAGGCCAGGCCGGGATACAAAAACAGCCAACGTGGACTGTAGAGCAGAAAGAAACGGATGGTTCTCCAACCATCGCGCCAGGTACGAAGATGCGGGGAGCGGGTACGGCCGTCAGGCGAGAGAGTCGTCGGGACTTCAGCGACTTTCATTCGCAGGAGACTCGACTTCACCACCATCTCGGTCGCAAATTCCATTCCCGTGGTGCGCAGATCCATGCGGCTGTACGCTTCTTTGGTGAATCCCCGAAGTCCGCAATAAAAATCTCCGCAAGTCCCGCCAAAAAAGAGACGTCCAATCCTGGTGAGCGCGGGATTTCCCAGATACCTGTGGAGAGCAGGCATGGCGCTGGGCTGGATGCCGCCTTGAAAGCGGTTTCCCATGACCAGGTCGGCGCCGGTTCGCAGTTGCTGCAGGAAGCGAGGGATGTGTCCGAAATCGTAGCTGTCATCGGCATCGCCCATTACAATGTACTTACCGGCCGCCGCCGCAATTCCGCCCATAAGCGCGTTTCCGTAGCCAGGCTCCTGGACGTTGATTACCTTGGCTCCCAATCGGATGGCGATCGCAGGAGAGCCGTCGGTGCTGCCATTGTCGGCAACGATGATTTCGCCAAATATCGCTGCCTCTTGAAATGCTTTTTGGATTTTCAGGATGCAAGTTTCGAGAGTTTCCGCTTCGTTCAAACACGGCATGACCACTGAGAGCTCCACAGCTTCAGTTCCGGGAGCGGGCAGATCTCGTGATTCCGTGCTCGACTCAGCGACCACTGCCAACCTCATAGGTTATTCTCGCGCATTACGCAGAAATTATTTGTTGCTGTCTTCATATCACGCACGCGAGGGATCGCCAAGGCGTTCCAAGGATACCCTGAAACAATACGCGGTATTCATATCGTTTATCGAGAACCCGCTAACTGCCGCGCCAGAGCGACGAGTGAATCCACGTGATTGATCCAGGAGAAATCGGACGCCCGGCTCCGCCCCAGTTCTGTCATTGACTGCCTGCGCTCACCGAAACTCGCGACTTGAACAATTTTGCTTGCCAGTTCCGCGGGTGAAAACCGGGGAAAGTATTCAGCAGCTGCGTTGCAGATCTCGCGATGGACCGGCAAGTCAGAAGCAATCACGGGCAGGCCACTGGCCATTGCTTCCACAAGAGGGTGGGCAAAGGTTTCGGCATATGACGGGGTCACATAGATGTCACAAGCCCGATACACGCGGTGGAGCCGGGTGTATGGAACCGATCCAAGTTCAATCACGTTCTCGGCGATGCCCAGTTGCTTAATGAGCGCAGCCGCGCTCTCAGCACGATAGCCGCCCGGAGTTTCTTCCGAGCGCAAACGGCAGGTGAGAAATAGCTCGACTTTCCGTCCACGAAGACGATCTCGGACCAACGGAATGGCACGCAATAAAGTCTCGAAGTTGCGGTAGTAGTTGTAATGGCTCACGAACAGAAGGCGGAGAGTTCCGGAATCGGATTCAAGTCGCCTTTCAATCTCTGGAGACAGCAATGCCTTGTCGCCGAAAAATGTGCCTTCATCGAATCCGTGATGAATGGATGTCACGTCCTTCCCCGAGCAATGCCGCAACTCTTCCGCGAACGCCAGGCTTGGCGCGACCGTACGGTCCGCCCATTGAATGGAGCGTTTGGCAAGAATGCCCTTCATCCGCGTATCCAGCCAGAGCCGATAATCTTTGCGGTCGCGAAGATCGCGAAAGAAATCGCCGGAAAGGTAGAGAGAATTTCGGGAGAGCAGAATCTGCGGGACGGGCGACTTTCGGAGGGCGAAGTTTCCAGCGGAGATCAGCACATTCGCCCCGCTCTCCCGAATCAGTCGCGGCAGAATGGACTGTTCACGCCAGAATCGCCGGAGTGGTCCCGCGGGCATTCGGGTTTCCAGGAAAGAAATATTTGGCAGGTCTTGGAATTCAAATCGCAATGATGGACCGACGGCGATCGTGGCGTGGACATCTTCCTTGGTAGAGAGCTTGGGCACCACGTTACGCAGGTAGGTAAGACCGCCGCCGGCGCTTGCCGCCAGCCCGTTGAGGAAAAGACGAATCATCGAGCCGATGGAGCCAAGCCGAAACTATCCATGCGTGGCAGTGAACTGGAAAGCACGGTCGAATACGCGGGATAGGTTTCTCTGGCGGGAACGAGATCGACCAGAATGAAGGCAAGGCTCCAGAAGAAAACACAAAGATAAAAACCCACTGCAAAAAGCCAATCTTCAAAACCGGCATTCACCAGTCCGGCCACCATGATCGCGGCAATAGGAAGTGCGAGAGTGAAGGGATCGCGAGTTTTTCGAGCTCTTAAAAATACTTTTGCCGCATTGACTGCAACCAGGAGCACAAGGGTCAGGAATGGCACCGCACCCAACAGCCCAACGCCCTCCATCACTGCCAGGTAACTGTCGCCGTGTTCTCGAGTGGTAGCGCTACTCGAAGTAAATTGATCCGAGGTTTCCCCCGCATCAAGGCTCGCCGTAAGCGTTCCAAACCCGGTTCCAAACCAGGGATGCTCATGGATTGTGGCCAGAGTTTGCGCCCATATAGACGCCCGTGAGTCCATAATTCCGGCGTTTTGGTGGCCTTTGTACAGAAAAGCGGATGTGACCGATTGAGAGGTCTGCTCTTGTGGAGGAGCGATAGTCGCGATTAATACAGCCCCTAGCGCACTCACGACACAAACCTTTATCAGTAAATTGTAACGGCGTAAGACCAAACAGAGCAGCACGCATGAGACGCCAGCGGCTGCGATGCTGGCACGCGAATAGCTACTCAGCAGCAGAAATAACGCAAGCAAAAATGCAAGGCCTCGGCGGCGGCGTACCATAGCCTGTTCGCACACAATAAATCCCCATAGCATGAGGGGCAGGGCCATCACTCCCATCACCGCACCCAGGGCGTTCGGATTACCCAGAAATTCCACCCTTAAAATGAAATAGGTGATGGCCAGTAAATAAATCATGATCTCGCAACTCAATAGAAGGCCGGCGAGGAATTGCCTTTCTCGTCCCGCCACTGCCAACCGGGCGCCGAATGAACCGTAAAGAAATAGCAGCAGCAAGCTCAACGTCTTAAGGATTGCCTGGCTTGAATATCCTGGCACCGTTGCGGAGACCAAGGCAGCGAGCACGCAAAATGACGCCACGCAATGAAACGTTCCGAGTGGGCGCCGGCTGCCCCTGAAGCAAATCACACAGCCCGCAAGTGCCCCTACACAAAGAATGAACCAGCGCGCGGATTGCAGCGGCAAGGTTGTGGTAGCGCCCAGAAAAATGAGGATGAGTACGGGGAAAAATCTTTGCTCAAATTTCCAGAGGACCACCGCCAGTATCTCAAGGGAAATCAGAATTCCTAAATACTCGGTACGTAGCAAGTATCCGGGCCGAAAAATCACCAGGTAAACGGCAAAGAAAAATCCCAGCGCGATCGAGACCGGTAGCGACATTTTGGGTAGGCGGCTATTCATGAGAAATGGAATCCCGCGAAAGAACCGCGTTGGCGATGCCTGAGGCGCATGCCTCAGGCGAATAGTGAAGGATCCGCTCCTCGCTATGCTGTCCCATTTGGCGACGCATAACTGGATTCACCACCAGCTCTTCCATCGCAAATGCCAATGCTTCGACGTCACCCGGCGTGACCACGCGGCCATTCCACCGGTCTTCTACTAAATCCGCAACACATCCGGCCACGTTACTGGCAATAATCGGAAGACCGCATGCCATGGCCTCATTCACCACCAGACCCCAGGGATCGGAGTGCGTCGGAAACACAAAAGCCTCCGCCAGCGCATAGTAGCTGGCTAACTCTTCTCGCTGTGCGAAACCCGGGAAATAAACTGCTCCCGGCGAAATCATTCCGGCTTGCCGCTCCAGTTGGGGACGCGCCGCTCCATCGCCCACAATGACCAGTCCAATTTCTGATCTCAGTTCCGGGGAGAGCGTACCGTAAGCGCGCATAAGATCGAACACTCCCTTGTCCTTTACCAGCCTGCCCACGAACAAAAAGAAGCGGGAAGGCAGTCGCAATATCCGACGATGAGTAATATCGTCCCTGCGCATGGCTTCAGAGCGCTCAGTAAAGAATTTGGTGTCCACAGCGTTTGGGGCGATAAAAATGCTTTCCTCCGGTGCTCCATAGTTCAGAACATACTCAAACGACGCTTTTCCAGGGACGACGAACGCGGCACACCGCTGCATGAATTTCGCTTTCAGGAAGTTTACCAAGCGAGAACCAGAACGTAAGTCCCTAGTCGTACTCTCCACCCATAACGAAAAAGGTACGTGATGGTGCCGCGCCCATGCGAGGGACTGCCAGGAGGCGAGATAGTTATAACCACCACAAAGAATCGAATCCGGGGCGGATTTACGCAGCGCGGAGTTGAGACCACGGTTGAGCAAGATATTATGCTTCCCGAATCTTCGCCTCCATGAAGGAAGTATTTCGTAAGAAAACGCTATGTCGTCTTTGTGTACATCCCACAGCCGCAGAGTGGGATCCGTTTCTGCCAGGAAAATTACATGAAGATGAATGCTCTTGTGCAACGCCAATGCGTTGAAGACTGGGATTCGATAGGGAGCAATAATCTCGCTCAGGATCACGAGCCTGCGTTTCATCCCGAGCACTCCCGATAGAGGCGCGCCAATTGTTCTGCTTGATCTGCGAAAGTAAATCCCTGCAAGATGGTTTGCCGGGCAGCGTCTCCGAGTTGATGTCGAAGTTCTTCATCCTTAAGTAGGGAGATCAAGGCGTCCGTCAATTCCTGCAGATTATCTGGATCGATGAGCCAACCGTTACTGCGGTGATGGATGATCTCTTCAATCCCTTGTCCACGACATGCGATGACAGGTTTTTCGGAGGACATCGCTTCCAGATAAACGCATCCCAACCCCTCATATTTGCTGGGCAAAGCGAAGACAGCGCAACGACGCATGGCGTCCGCGACCTGGCTCCGACTTCGGCGTCCCAGGAAACGAACCTTGTCCTCAACATTCAGTTCCGTCGCTAACCTGCGGAGCCGCGAAAGTTCCACACCGTCGCCGACAATTTCGCATGAAGAATCTGGAAACTGTGGGTGAACAGCCGCGAACGCTCGCATCAATAACTCGTGCCCTTTGGTGGGGATCAAGTTTCCTACGCTGAGAATCACACCGCAAGCTGCTTCATCTTTCGATGGGGCAAACATTTGCGGATCCACGCCGTTGTAAATAACGGTCGTACTGACAGGAGCCGCCGCGCCCTCCAACACTTGATCGCGAACTTTTTCACTCACGCAAATCACGCTCTTCGCTGAACGGTACACCATTCGCGAAATGCGTTTGCACCATTCGCCCGCATAGCCGCTAACCTGTTTGGTGGAGAACGCGTCCAGGCCGTG
>DATBAX010000257.1:0-4495 GCA_036271275.1 Terriglobales bacterium | reverse complement strand
GCATGCTGCCAACGAACGCCGATAACAAATACCGTAGGTAATCCGCGTTTATGGAGTTCATCTGCGGAGCGGTAGTGGTGCAGTTTAATATGCACGGTTCGTGTCAGGGCAGAGGCTTTAGCCTTGCCATTTTCCGTGTCAGTCGCTTAACGCGCCCTTCGGCGCAACAGCCTATGGCTTGTAGGTTCTGTATGGTTGCGCCTTGCGTTCCTTTCGCTTGAGGCGGCACGGCCAAAGGCCATGCCCTGACACGAACCTTGCTTCTTCAAACTGCACTACCATCTGCGGTCCTAACTGATTTTTTCACATCTTCCGGTTCCTTAACGATCCTATCCGTTATCCCGGACAAGTAAAGAAGGATTGCCTACCATCCGATTCGAAAAGCCTTTTCATGTAATATCGACCCAAGGATCCCCTGTCGATCTCGCACGGTGTTCCTGGCTGAAGTGGCGAGCATGCGTACTGGAGAGTTCAATGCGGAAGCAAACACTCAGTTTCCTGGCTGTGGCGTTCTTGCAGGTTGTCTTACCCGGCGCAATCTGTCAGGCACAAGCGGAGGCGAAGAAGTCTCCCTATCCGGCTATGGCTTCGGTCGATCAATATTTGATATCGGACAAGGATTCTGAAATCGCGCTCGCACGCAGTGCCGCGCCAAAATCGATATCGGACGCAGCCGAAGTGATGGTGTTGGGACGGCAGGGATTCACGACCGCAGTAAGAGGGACGAATGGCTTTCTCTGCCTGGTGGAGCGAGCATGGGGTGCCGCCACCGACGAGCCTGAATTCTGGAATCCCAAGGTTCGTTCTCCCATTTGCTTTAATGCGGCGGCCGCAAGAACTTTTGCACCGATCTTCCTGATGAGGACAAAGCTGGTGCTGGCAGGAAAATCGAAAACGGAGATTGTCGCGGCGACGGCTTCGGCACTGGATAAGAAGGAATTGCCCACGCTTGAGCCCGCAGCGATGTGTTACATGCTCTCGAAGCAGCAGTACTTAAACGATCAGGGCATGAGCTGGCACCCGCATCTGATGTTTATTGTTCCGGGCGACGCGGCGAAAAGCTGGGGAGCCAACCAGCCCGGTTCGCCGATTATGGCCGCGAATGACCCTGAGGAGCGGGCGACCATCTTCATGGTCTGGGTTGGCAACTGGTCGGATGGGTCGCCTGCTCCAGCGACGGAGCACTGACGCCGCACTGCCAATGATCCAGTTCGTTCACGCTACTCCGGCTGTGACTGCTTCTCGTTTTTCCGGCAGAAGTACTAACAGGACCACTCCGATCCCAAGGAATATGATCACATCCGCAAAGTTCCTGTGGACACCGTGAATCCGCGCTTCCACGGTCTGAATGGCCATCACCGTGCCGTGGGAAATGTTCCACCAGGCTACTAGAGCAATCATCGAGCGATGCTCAGATGGTCCCCTTGCGGCCATCAGCAGAAAAACCCCGACCGGAATAAAAAAGCTCAGAAACATCGGATCGGTCTCGTTCTTCTGCACCAGAAGCCAGGCGGAATGCCGCAGATCCATATATAGAAAATAAATTAGGGCCAGATTGACCAGCCCCACGATCACCATGACGATCCGTAGCAGCCGTTCTCTTTTCACATCCACCTCATTATTTGAGCGACCAGTTACGACGTGGCCTCAACCCCGGACCAGGTCCACGCCTGCCAGACGATGACCGAGGTGCACACAGTTTCGATGGTCGCGAAGAACAAGTACGCAGGAAGAGCGGGCGTCCGGGCCCCGACAAGTGGCGGAACGAAGGTGAGGCCGCCGTTTATAAGGGTCACAATTGTACCCGCAATGATATTCGCCAGCCGGTTCGCTCTATGCGGAAGTAGTCGACACGCCACGATCATGGCGATGGGTATTTCCATGAAGACCGATGAAGCCAGCAGAACCCATGGGGGGAAATGTGGGGCGTCGGATAGATTTGGCGAGCCAACAATAGCAAACAGAGCAGTACAGTCCGCATACAGGTAGTTCAATAATGCGAAGAGCCAGAATAGAGACAACCGCTCCTTTGTGTTATGCATGTCAACCCCCTATGGAAGAGCAAGGCAGATCTGAGTTGCGCTCCTGCGCTTTGTACTGTGCATTTAAGCACTCTGGGAATACGGGCGAGAACATCAAAAGGATGCAAGGTACGAGGGGCGAATCCGAAAATTTCTCTTGCATCTTTTTTGGGCACTCATCCGTATTACGAGTATGGTGGGGGCGACCGTACTATCGCTGGAGGGGCTTGTGGCAGTGGATCCGGATGTGGTCCGGCTTCGCCGAGGAGACTTGAACGCTCTCTCGGAACTGATTGCCCGGTACCAGAATCGGCTGTATCGGTACCTGCTGCGCATCGTGCGGCAGCCCGCCGAGGCGGAAGACCTGTTCCAGCAAACATGGTTGAGAGTGGTCGAGAAGATTCGTTCCTTTGATGCAAGCCGCAATTTCGACGCCTGGCTGTTCACGCTGGCGCGCAACCTGGCGATCGATCATTTGCGCCGGGTTCGTCCGCAGAGCCTGGACGAGCCGCTCGCCGACAGCTGGCATAGCGAAACCGTGGCGGACCGGATTCCGAGTAAGGACCACACCCCGCTCGATCACGCGCTCGCGGCCGAGCGCCGAACGGAGATCAGCGAAGCGATGGCGGGGATGCCGATGATCTATCGCGAAGTCCTCACACTGCGGTTCGAGGATGAGATGAAGATTGAGGAAATCGCGCAGGTTACAGCGGTTCCGGTATCAACGGCGAAGTCGCGGCTGCGGCGTTCGCTGGAACAATTGCGTTACGCGCTCGAAGCGCGGCATCCCGGAGGCACATGGCAATGAGCGAACACGACAAGATTCGAGAACTGCTGGCGCTGGCCGCAGCCGGCGCGCTGTCGAGCGCGGAAGAAAAGCAGGTTGCCGAGCATGTGCGCTCGTGCGTCCCCTGCTCGAATGAATTAGATTCTTGGCGGCCGATTGCGACCGAACTTCGCCGATTGCCGACGCCGCAGCCTTCTTCGTGGCTGGTGCAGGCCACGCTGGCGCGTGCGGAGGCGAAGCTCACCGAACAAGCCGAGCACGATTGGAACCGCCGCGTAATGATTGTTGTCGTGGCGTTTGCGTGGCTGCTGACGATCGCGAGCTGGCCGGTTTTCCGCTTTGTGAGCGGACGTTTCGGCAGCTTGCTCGAGCCGCAGTTCAGCCATACCCAGTTCAGCCATACATGGATCAGTTTTGCCGCGTTCACCGCCTTGGAGTGGCTCGCGGGAGGGGTGGCCGCAGTAATGCTGGCAATCCGGCAGCGCGGCGAAAGGAGTCTGGTATGAGCCGCTTCACAAAGGAATTGCGCGTGATCCCAAAAGCAACGTGGATCTTCGCATGGTTCGCCTATTCGTGCCTCACCGTGTGGTTGTTCTTCTTCGTTGCACCAAAGGATCCAGAGATGGCTAAATTCCCGCGCTGGGGACAAGCGCTGCTCGTTTACGGATTTTTCCTGCTCATGGTGGCTTGGGTTGCTCTGATCGGATACATCTACGGGGATGCGAAACGGCGGCAGATGCGGTACGTAATGTGGACGCTACTGGCGATCTTCGTTCCCCATGCGATTGGGATGATCCTGTACTTCATTCTCCGCGACCCTCTGCCGAAGCCGTGCCCCGGCTGCGAGCATGTCGAAAAAACAAAATTCCCATTCTGTTCGCACTGCGGCACTTTGCTGCATCCAACGTGTCCAAAATGTAATAAGCCCGTTGAGTCCACTTGGGCGAATTGCGCGTACTGCGGACAGCAATTGCCCGAGACGGCGACGCGAGATACACGAAATCCCTCCCTGGCAACGTGACACTGTGCGCCTTCGCGATTTGCGGTTTGAGATTGACTGGTTTCGTTTTCTCCGTTTGTTTGACGCTGATGGATTGATACTTGACGAAACAGGCGTCACCTAACACACCGCTTCCGGTTTGCCGACTATTCCGAAGTTGGCTCGCGTTGCACCACCACCAAAAACACCACACCGACGACGGTAAACATTCGGAATGCCTCTTCCTGTCCATTCCACATTTTCGACTGCCACATCAGAAACCATTCGCCGCCGACATCGAGGAATGCCACCAACCACATCAGCAGGCTCGTCGTCAGCGCAATCATGGCGACGTTCAGCGCAGCAGCGAATTGCGCCCTGTCGGCACGATACGATTTCAGCAACCGCACCCCAGCCCACCAGCACAGAACCATAGTGACTGATTCCCAGGCGATGACGCCGATGTAAAAAACCGTATGCACCAGCGGCGAACTGACGGCGCGCCACATGAGGTGGTTTGCAGGAAAGGTTGAGTCCATCATCAGGACGTGGCGGACAAACTCATAGTTGGAGCCATAATCCGTGATGTTGTTGAGGACCAGAATCGTGTAGAAAAGTGCGATTGCAAAAACCAGAACCGCTTTAGAGATGCGAAGCACCATGACATCGTTCACAGGTTGTAGCACGCGGGAATTATATCTCTAGGTG
>DATBAX010000256.1:0-6457 GCA_036271275.1 Terriglobales bacterium | reverse complement strand
AGAGTCTGTTCGATCTGCCACCGATTGTTTTCGAATTTGTATAGAGAGACGTTGTCTTGATCAAGCACGAGCATTTGTTGCGGATTGCCGCTGAGGATAGCAACGTCCAGAATGCGGCTGTCCTGGGACCAGAGGAGAGTTTTATGGATGGCCATCGCCGAAACGTCCTGCGTCGATGCCAGGGAATCGGAGCGGGGAGTAGTAATCATTACAACCGACGGCTCATTCGTGCCCTGATGGATTTCCGCCAGCCAAACATAGTTCTGAATATTTTCAGACAAAGAAACCTGCACCGTGGCGTTGGCCTGATCGGGATTGACGAAGCGCGCGCCCAGCGATGCGAGCTGCGCCGATAATCCCTGACGAATTCGGTCAACGTCGGCGTGGCTCAGGGACGACCGATTCGTGACTTCCAGAGAAATTGCGCCGGGACCGGTGACGGCGATGATTTTCTCGGCGAGCTGCTCCTGCGGTGCTTTCCAATCCGTCCCCCAAAGTAAAGGCACGAACAGGAGCACGAGCAGAAGGGCGGCAGCGCGCTCGAAACGTGATGGCGCAATCAGCATCTTGGGATTGCGCGCATTATAAACTGCGAGATGTCGTGTGCTTCGCATAAGCCCTGTACTGGTCTGAGTCGTCGGTAAGTCCGCGCGGGCCGCTTTTCGATGCTGCGGCCCGCGCAGGCCTTACTTCTGCGTCGCTTCCGCTTCGTCGGCCTGGACTGCGCGATTCGCAACATTCATGCCGCGCAGGACATCGTTGGCGAAGAAAACTTTGCTGTCCGACGGCACCATCATGATTTGCAGCTTGTCGGAAAGCCGTTCCGCAATAATTTTGTTAATCAACAGCGGATTCTGTTTCAGTTGTGCCCCTTCACTCTGCATCCGTTCGGCATCAGCAGCGGCAGTCACGCGAATACGATCAGCTTCAGCGTTCGATAACATCTTGCGGCGTTCCATCTCAGCTTTGCTGTCGATCACTTTCGCTTCGGCCATGGCTTCAGCATTTTTCACGGTAGCTTCTTTGCGGGCTTCGGCTTCAAGCTTCGATTGTTCAATCTGCTTTTGCTTTAAGGGCAGTGTGTATTGCATCGCGTCGGCTTCCGCCTTCGCTTGTAAAACATGCACACGCGCTTCGCCTTCCGCCTGCTTCACCTGGCGAGCTTTGTTAGCTTCCGCTTCCAGTTCCGCAATGCGCACCTGTTTTTGCTGGATGTCGGTCTCCACGCCCATCTGATCGCTTTCTTGTTCTTTGAGCAATAAGTTCTCTAGGCCCTTCGCGTATTCTGGCGGCAACTGGATGTCCCGCAGCATCACTTCTTTTACCAGGATGCCGTCGGCTGAAAGTTTTTGCGTGATTACATCAGCAGCCCGCTTGCGGACTTCTTCCCGCTTGGCTGCGAACACTTCGCGGACGGTGTAGTTTGGCACCAACTCGCGCCACGCGCTGGCGACCACGGCCGGCACAATCTCTTTTTCGATCGGCTGCGGCAAGTTGCTCTGGATGTAGTCCAAACGTTTGGGATCGAGACGATATCGCACCGTAATCGCCAGCCCGACGGTGAGCCCTTCTTTTGCCTGCACGTATAGCGGCTCAGATTTAATCACGGAGAGCGCTTCTTTTTTTTCCTGCTTTTTGCCGTCTTCGTTCTTGCCATCTTCCAGTTCGCCGGTGGTGAACATCTGATCGCGCGTGTCGAACAATGCCACGCTTTCCGCCAGTGGCGTTACGAAGTGCGCTCCGGGATAAAGCGTTCCCGGAAGCGTCCCGCTTGTCTGGCTGACTCGGACACCGGCCATGCCGCTTGGCACCACGACGATGCCGAGAGCAAGAAGAATAGGGCCCCATGCCATCAAGGCAAGGCCCAACGTACCTCGCCACCGCACATGAGGAATCGGCGGCAGCGGTGCAGTTCCAGCGGTTGCGAGCGCCCGACGATAAAGCACTTCGAGGTAGGTGTCATAGGTGAGAATGCTCACGGCAGACACGATCATTCCAATGCCGCCCCACATCAGCAAATATTTCAAGAACAACATAATGATCTCCTTGCGCGATTAACGCGCCATTACCGCGGTTGACCGGATTTGACCTGTGCCGCCTGCCGGATGAAGACCAGACGGAAGACTTTGCCGAAAATCAGTTCTTCCACCAGAAGTGCGATTGCCAGTGAGAAAACCATTCCTGCTACGACTGCCATGGCTGTGATTGCGAGTTGCATAATGTTCCTCCTACTGAATTCGTTGTTACTGTCCGGCGGCTTGCGCCATTGCCGAGTCATCCGTGTCCGCGACACCGCCAAAAATCTGTGCGATCTGTTCGTCCCGCTCACTACGAATAGACACCGTGTCTCCCACGCTCACCATTTGGAAGAACTGGACAATGTCGCGATTGTTCAGGCGAATGCACCCGTGGGAAGCCGCGTGCCCGATCGACCGAGGTTGGTTCGTCCCATGGATGCCAAAGCCCTTCTGGCTCAGGCCAATCCATCGTGGTCCGATAGGGTTGTCATTGCCCGGCGGGATTACAGTGCCGGGGTGATAGTAGGTGGGATTCGCCAGACGATTGATGATCTGGAAATCGCCCGTGGGACTGGGACTGACGGCCGCGCCAACCGACACGGGGAAAGTGCGGAGAACCTTGCCGTCCTCAATGACCGCCAGTTTTCTGTCGGAGATGCTGACCACAATCTGGCGGGGAATTCGAACCGATTGCGCTTGCGCGGTGGCGATGAGGGCGGTACCGAAAATCCATACCGCAACTTGTCCGATCTTCGATCCGATGATTCTTGCCATGATTGCCACCTCGCCTAAACAAGCGGCAGATCACCAGCCATCGACTATGTGGTTTGTTGTGATGTGGTTAGGAGGGATGCTTTAGGCTTAATTCGTGGTCATAGATTAACAGTGTGTCAATCCGGCAACACTTATTTCGTGCGGGGAAGAGCGTCCAAGGCCATCAAATCTTTATAGGCAGGTTCGTCATGCAGATCGTTGAAAGCAGAATCACCGTGAAGATATAGGAAACCCATATCGCGCTGGTTATAGGCGTCCCGCAGAAATTGCAAAGCTTCGGCCTTCTTGCCCAACAGAGCATAGGTCTGAGCCAGAGGATAAGCGCCGAGAGATCCTTGCAGATAAAGCTGTTTCTGAATTGGCAACATGCCTTCCACCATGCCGTGAAATCCGCCGGCAGCGAAGCCCGTCTCCGCCGCTTCTTCCACGCTAAGGTCTTTTGTGTCTTCGGTGGCGATCGCCGTCTTCTTCCATTCCGCGAAATAGCCAGGGTAATCCTTGCGTTGATAAGCAATGACCGACAAATAACGGTGAGGAGAAACGAAAGACGGATCGGAAGCTTCGATTTGGTTGAGCAGCGTGACCGCCGCATCCGGTTGGCCTGCCGAATAGAGAATGATTCCTTTATCGGCGAGAACAGCTTTAGAGCCAGGATCAAGCTTTTGCGCGATTTCAATTTCCTTTAAAGCTTCCTCAGGGCGTCCGAAAGCCAATAACGCGGTTGCGTACCAATGATGGGCCTGTCCGTCGTTCGGATCCAGTTCGATGGCTCGTTTAAATTCGCGCTCGGCGCCGACCTGATCCAGATTTGCGTAAAGCAGCGCGAATGCCAGCGAAGTGTGCGCCTCGGCGGATCGATCATCGAGTTCCACGGCTTTTTTTGCGGCGGCCAATGCTCGCGGGAAGGCTTCACTGGGAGGCATAGCGCTGAATTCGCGTAGCAGGTTATAGCTGTCCGCCAATCCAACATATGCTTTGCTGTAACCGGGATCGTGAACAATTGCCTGAGTGAAGTAGTCCAAGGCCTTGTTCAAATCGGCAGGGGTTCGTTTGTTCCAGTAGAAGCGGCCCTTTAAGTAGAGCTCCTCCGCCACTGGATCTGTAGCGCGAGAAGAGCGGATAGCTTCTGGATCTCGCCGCATTTGATGTCTGAGAATGAATGTTGCAGACACGATGACAATAGCTGCGACGCCCCAGACCATCACATTCTGGGGGCGCCGCATAAACCAAATAACAGGAGGGGGGGAGGGCTGTTCTGGCCCCGTTCCACTCTGTTCGAGTGGGACTGCTGGGCTTTTTTCGTGGGGGACGGCTGTTACTGCCGAATCCTTCGTTGGAGAAGACAACCACGCCGTAAGCTCTTCTGTATAAGCAAAAACTCCGCCGCGCGCTCCTCCTGGTACCCGATGGACCGGTAAAGCTCGTTTCTTTTCCCAACGTTTTACCGTGCGTTCGTCCCGATCGAAGAAAGAAGCAATCTCTCTCCAGGAGTCCAAACGACGGTTCAGGTTTTGTTGAGAGGAATCCGACTCCATAACCTGAATGTCCTTAATTGTCCTGTAACGCCCTGTGCTGTTGGGGGGAGGGCACACGCAGTATAGCCGCAAGCTGTCTAAAATTACCAACAAAAATATCGATAATCAGAATTTTTTCCCGTTAGGCGACACAATTTGTCCTCAAATGTCACTAAATGTTCGTACCTAAGAACCGATCATTCCTACCAGACGGCATTTATTGGCATTTGTTTTCACACATCAGGGTGCGCTTGGGAAAATATTTGCGAGAACCTTAACTTTAGGATGGATAAATTGGGACAGGCTTGGCAACGCCATCCTGTCCCGATGTGCGAAGAAATTAATTGCTCGGTGGCGGCGGGCCCTGATGACCCATCCGATCGTGCTGTTCCTGCTGCATCTTGTCGAACTTCTTTTGTTGATCTTCGTTCAGGATGGCCTTGATTTGGGTGTCTGAGTTCTCACGAATTTCACGCATTTTCGGGAATTTGTCTTCCCGCGACATGGACGAGTCATTGTGAAGAGCTTCCATCTTGGCGTGCTGATCGTCCAGAATGGATTTTATTTTGGGTTGCTGGTCGGCCGTGAGATCCAGCTTTTTGGTCATGTGTTTGAGTTGCTCATCGGCGCTGGGCATCTGCCGATGTCCGCCGCCATGGCCGCCCATCTCGCCGCCCTGCGCTGGAGGGGGAGCCTGCTGGTCGTCCTGGCTGAAAGCCGTGCCGGTCGAGATGGCCAAAGCCACCACAACTATGAATGCTGCTGCAGCCAACCGTGACCACAGTCCAGTTTTAGATCCCGTCGTTGCTTGATCGGTTTTTGGGTATGACATTGATATGCCTCCAACTCTGATTTTGAGCCCATTCGCGAAAGAGTCTTCAGCGCGGGGGAGCCCACTATGCAATACAAACACTTCTGATGGAGTAAACGGGTAAAGAGTTGGTAAAGTCGCGTAAAAGTTCGTAAACGGAGTTCCAGAATGGAAATGCCAAAGGCGTCGTTGGCCGTTCGTCGTTGGTCGTTGGCGAGGGCAAGAGCGCTCGCTTCAAGCCGCGGAGCGCTGCAAAGTCCAAAACCAAATGCTGACGTTTTTTAAACTTTCGCAATTCGAGGGCTCGTAAGCCAACGACCAACGACCAACGACGGTTTTCATGCCTTACGCGATCAGGAACGACCCAAATAGGCTGTATAGCAGTACCACCAACACAATCAACGTGAATCCCACGTACATCCGGTCTCGTTCTCTGGCAAATCCGAACACCGAAAATATCACTCGCGCTACGGGAGTTGCGATCAGCAGCAGCAGTCCCAGTTGGATTAATCCGCGGCCATGCAGATGGAACGCATATCCGAAAATGTTGCGGACACTTTTCAGTTCCTGCGGCTCGCCGTGGAAAACCCGATAATCCGCCCGCGCAAATCCATGGCGTGCCAGATAAATAATTGCGCCAAGCAACACCACGGTAGCGGACAGAGACACGCCAGCGCGCAATAAGTTCGCAATCAGCTCTTCAAATCTTTGGTCGGTCCACGCGGGCGGAAGTTTTATGTCGATTTTGTCCATACTTAAATTTTCCCCGCGAGTCCCTGGTAAATCATCTGTAGTCCCAGCAGGATAATCACGATGCTGAAGACGAGCCGCAGCCGCTTGGTTTCTGTTTTGACCAGAAGACGGGTTCCTACCAGAGACCCGGCCAGCACGCCCAGCATCACTGGCATGGCGAGACCGGGATCAATGTAACCTCGGCTCAAATAAATTCCCGCGCTGGCCGCCGCAGTTACGCCGATCATAAAGTTGCTGGTCGTGGTGGATACTTTGAAGGGCACTCGCATCGCTTGATCCATCGCCAACACTTTTACTGCGCCGGAACCGATACCCAGCAATCCTGACAATGCGCCGGCGCCGAACATGAGTCCGAAACCGGTCGGAACGTTGTAGACGTTGTACTGACGAATTCCCTCAGTAGTTGGAAAGCTGCCGTTGAGTTGCAACCGAGTCGCGAGCGGATCAGGTGGATCGTCGCCGAGCGATCTGGGACGTGTGCGACGTGACACATATGCCGAGTACAGAAGGACTGCTCCGAAGATCGTCGCAATCGCGCTGGTGGGAACTTTAGCCGTCAGGAACGCTCCGAGAAGCGCACCCAGAGT
>DATBAX010000255.1:0-13776 GCA_036271275.1 Terriglobales bacterium | reverse complement strand
TTAGCGCTCTTGCTACTCTTGCCCGCATATTCATTGTTTGCCGAGACCGAGCAGGAAAAGGTCGAGGCGATCGTTCTGCATCAGGATGCGCTCTTTTGGGATGCTTACAACCGTTGCGACACCGAAGGGTTTCGTCCCTTCATTAGCGACGATGTCGAGTTTTATCACGACCAAGGCGGGATCATTCTCGGGCTGGATAGTCTGATTGCGACCACGAAAAAGAATCTGTGTGCGGACGGTGGCTATCGGTTGCGCAGGGAAGCGGTCGAGGGAAGCGTCAAGTGTTTTCCTTTGCAAAATGCCAATGTGACCTACGGCGCGGTCCTTTCCGGCGAACATCGATTTTATGTTCTTGAAAAAGGCAAGAAGGAACGATTGGACGGGCAGGCGAAGTTTTTTGATGTTTGGCTGGTGAAGGACGGCGTCTGGAAAATGAGCCGGGTCGTAAGCTACAGTCACGGTCCGGCGGTCTACGTCAATAAAAGAACGGAAGCCAAAGTTTCGGCGGACGTCCTCGACCGGCTTGCTGGCACTTATGCGGGAGACCACAGCGGGGCCATCACGGTTCGTCGGGAACAGGATTTTCTGGTGCTTCAGATTCAGGAGAAGAAGTATCTCCTTTATCCTGAATCAGAGAACCAGTTCTTCACTAAAGACCGCGACCTGACTTTCGAATTTGTAAAGGACGCGAAGAACCAGGTTTCCAAAATTGTGGTTCGTGAAGCTGGCGAGATTGTTGAAACCGCAGGAGCGTCCCGCTAAGCAAAGAAACGGCGCAGTTCCGCTCTGTATGTACACTTTCGTCTAGACGCTTGCGTATAGACACAATGTTCCCCGTGGAACATTTCTCCATTTTGTAAGCCGTCCTACTCTCCCTTTGACTCTTCGGGCACGACCTTCAACTCCAACTTTTCAGTGTAGCGAAGGACGGTGAGGGAACTGCTGACGCCGACGCGCGCGTCGGTCAGCAGGCGATGCAGGTCGTCCACGCCGGCGACGGGCTTGCCGTCGAAGGCGATGATGACGTCGCCATCGCGCAGGCCGGTTTTGCGGGCGGGACTTTTTTCTTCAATCGAAGTCACGACCACGCCACTCTCTTGAGGCAGATCGTAAAAGCGCACCAAGCGCCTGTGAAGAGGCACGGTCTGGGCCTGCACGCCGATGTAACTGCGGCGGATGCGTCCTTCACGCAGAAGACGTCCGGCAACAAACTTGGCGGTGTTGATGCCGATAGCAAAACACAATCCTTGCGCACCCATGATGGTGGCCGTGTTCACGCCCACGACCTGTCCATCGGAAGTGACCAGCGGTCCGCCGGAATTTCCTGGATTGAGCGAGGCGTCGGTCTGAATGACGTCGTCGATCAAGCGGCCAGAGTAGGAACGTAGCGAGCGCCCGAGGGCGCTGACCACGCCGGCGGTGACGGTGTACTGAAAGCCGTAAGGATTGCCGATCGCGATGGCGAGTTGTCCGACGCGAAGTTTCTGCGAGTCGCCGAGAGGCGCGGTGACGAAGCTGGCGTCGTCGTGATCGGGAACGTCCATGCGGATAACGGCGAGATCGGTAGCGGGATCGTCGCCGATGGTGTGGGCAGGGAAGCGGCGTCCGTCGGCGAGGGAAACTTGGATGCGCTTCGCGTCGTGCACGACGTGACTGTTGGTGAGGATCAATCCGTCGGCGGCGAAGACGAATCCTGAGCCTCCGCCCTGGCGGTCCGTCGATTCTCCGGTGCGATTCTTCGCCGCTTGCGTGACATCGATCTTCACTACTGACGGACTGATTTTTTCTGCCGCGCCTACTACTGCTTGCGAGTAGGCGTCGAGCAATGGCGCGTCGTTTGGAGCTGTCACTTGCGTGGATTGCAATACCGGGCCGGAATAACTCACGAGGTTCATGTTAGCTAGATGAGATTTGAAGCCAGGGGGATTCAAGGCCGGGAGGCGCAATCGCCAAGAGCTAGCCGTAGTTGCGGCGTGGGCGCGTTGGCCGTGCCGCATAAATGGTGGCAGGGCTGAAGCCTCTGCCCTGCCACGAATCGATCATCTCAAGCTGCACCTCTACCTGGCTTTATCGCAAAGGTCGCAAAGAAAACCAAAACCTATTTGGGGCGAGGGGGCGTGGAGCACGTCCTGGTGCTGTCTTTCATGGCAGCGGCGAGGGATGCGCCTACGTCGGCGAGTTCTTCCGGGCTCATCAAGACTTGCATCCGCTCGAAGAGTTGGCGTTCTTCCTTGCGGATGTGTCCTACTAATATTTCGGCGTAGTTTTCCAGACTGGCGGCATCCAAAGACCGGGCGACGGCGCGAGCGAAAAATTCTCGCAGCATAGCGTGTTCGGCCAGAAGCTCTTTAACCAGGGCGTGCAACTCAGGAAAGCGTGCGGCAACAGGGAAGACTTTCTTTTCTTCAATTGCAAGATGAAAATCGCCCTCACTGGCGAATTGCTGTTCGAGTTCTGATTGCCATGCATCGAGATCGACATTGCCTGCCTGGAAGGCATGATCCATCCGCACACAAAGCGCGAGAGCGCGTTGGTGTTGGTGGGACAGGACGACCAGGTTTTTGTCGCGGAGCATGTAAAGATATTATCGCCTATCGATTGAAAATCGCGTTAGTTACCTCTGGGGATGAGGCTATTAAGATTGGGCTTCCTAGTGAAAGCGGCGCGTTACATAATTCGCGGAATATACTGATGTTGGGTCTCCGGATGCCTGACCTGCTATCAGATCCAGCCGGATCGCGATTTACTGAGCCGGAGAGTCAGCGCCTATTTTGAAAATCTGAGTACGGAGTTTCCAATGTCTGACCTTGCCACCAAAACCTGTGTTCCCTGCCGCGGTGGTGTTCCCGCGCTCAAGGGATCGGAATTAAAAGCTCTCCACTCACAGGTTCCGGGATGGAGCGTAGTCGAGGAACATCACCTCACCCGCAACTTTGGATTTCCGGATTTCAAGCAGGCGTTGGACTTTGTAGATCGCGTGGGCGCGGTGGCCGAGGCCCAGGGACATCATCCCGATATCCTGCTCGCCTGGGGCAAAGCCGAAGTTACCATGTGGACGCACAAGATCAACGGCCTCACTGAGAGTGATTTCATTATGGCCGCGAAGATCGACCAGCTTTATTCAAACTGAGCGCCGATAGCTGCCGGCTGCACTTTCCACAGCCGCATCGCGAATGCCCATCCGCATATCGGAACCAACATCAGGAATCCAGTTGCCATCGACACCGTTCGCGGCTCGACGCCGCGGTCAATCACGAATCCCGTGAGATACGATCCCAGCGCCAGAGTCAGCATAGCGAGGCCCAATTCCGCCGAGAACACGCGGCCACGAAACTTGTCCTCGGTGTTCTGCTGCAAGAGCGTGGTGGAGAAAACCCACACAGTCGATCCCCCCGAGTGCGCCAGGATTGCGCAGAAGCATGCTTGCCACAACGACGTTGACGCGCCTAAAGCACCGTAGCCCACACCGATTGCTACAAAGCCCAACAGGACACCCAAGCGCAAACGGGACTCACTGGAGCCCGCCCATCTCGCGGAAAATAACGGGCCAACGATGGCGCCAATTCCGCGCGCCCCCATCAGCATGCTCATGCCAAGTACGCCGCTACTCTGCGGATCGAGTCCCATTCGATGCAGCGGAAATACGCGCTGGCCCATGACCGTAAATAAAACCCAGCTCACTCCTATTTGCAACAGGCCGGTCTTGATCAACACTAATGCCAGCCGGCGCGAATCCCGCCGCACATAGCGGATGCCGTCGATCACCGAAGTGTAAGCCGTCAGATAACTGGCTTTGATCTTTGCCGCAGCCTCGGCATGAGGCTCGCGGAAATGCATTCGACCGAGAAAATATGCCGAAGCCAAAAAAGACAATGTATTCAAAATGAACATCGCGTTGCGTCCCAGCAACGCCAGCGCAACTCCGCCAATCGACGCGCCCACCACCAGGTTCACCGACCATGTGGTGGAGGAAAGCGTGTTCGCCACCAACAAATCTTCATCTGTAGTGACGTTGGGAATCGTCGCTGTCCGTGCCGGTTCAAAAAAAGCCCACATGGAACTTTCGATCAATAACAACGGATAAATCAGCCACACCGTCGAACGAGAACGCACCAGCAACATGGCCAACACCACTACCGCACGAGCGAGGTCTGTCGTAATCATTACCCGCTTGCGGCTCAAGCGGTCATTCACCACGCCGGCGATCGGTCCCATGAACGTTTGGGGAAGCACTTGCACTACAAGTGCCAGGGCCACGGAACTGGCGCGTCCGGTAAGTTGCAACAGCAGGTTGTAAATGGCGAGGGTATAGAACCAGTCGCCGATCTCGCTAACAATTTGCGCGAACCACAGATTGCGAAAGTTGCGATTTTGGCGCACGAGTCGCCAATACGCGGAGAGCGAGATCGAGTTGGAGACGGGATCCATAAAATTCGCAATTCGCCGTTGGTCGTTGGCCGTTCGTCGTTGGCAAAATCAAATGCCCATTTCCCGAGATAACGATGGTTGGCTAGGATTTTGCCAACGACCAACGACGAACGGCCAACGGCGGGTTTCAACGACTATAATCTGCCTATGCTAGATGACATCAGTTTCCGCAAGCACGCCGACAGTGCTTTAGATTCTCTCAAGAAAGCCCTCATTCTCGCCGAAGAATCCTCCGACATTGAAGTCGAAGATCAATCTGGGGCCTTGCATATTTCCTTCGAAGACGGGGCCCGTTTCGTGATTTCTCCCAATGCGCCGGTGAAGCAGATCTGGATTTCAGCGCTCTCCACCAGCTTCAAGTTAGATTGGGCGGAATCCGATCAGGATTTCGTGCTACAGAAGACCGGCGAGAAACTAAAACTGCTGGTAGCCCGCCTGATCAACCAGCAATTAGGCGAAGAAGCAGTAGCTCTAACGTAGGGACGTCTGGAATTTGAGGGTAATTTGATTGGTGCGCCTAAGGTGAATTATCCAGCCGGCATCTTCTTCTTCAAATGCGCTGCAATGTTTTGCCCATGAAATCTTCCATTCTCAATAAAGATTTCATTCGTCCGCGACCCCGCCACAATGACTCCTGCCACATAAATCCCGGGCACATTGCTCTCGAGCGTCTGCGGATCGCATACGGGACGGCACTGCTCGGCGGAGAGTTCAATCCCCATGGCGCGTAAAAAATCATAGTCAGGATGATAGCCAACCAGTGCGAAGACGAAATCGTTCTTCAGGCGGACCGGACCATTGGGGGTTGTAAGCATGACATGGTCCGCCGCAATCGAATCGACAGTCGTGTTCATGTAGCCGGTAATTTCCTTGTTCTTAATGCGGTTCTCGATGTCCGGCAAAATCCAATACTTAATGTGGTGATGCAGTTTCGCGCCGCGATGCACCAGCGTCACCCGCGCTCCGTGCCGCCAAAAATCCAGGGCAGCAATCGCGGCGGAATTTTTCCCGCCAATCACCAACACGTCTGTATCAAAGAACGGATGCGGTTCCTGATAATAATGAAAGACTTTGGGTAGCTCTTCGCCGGGAATGTTTAATTGGTTCGCGAGGTCGTAATAACCGGTCGAAACAATCACCTTGCGCGCGTGATAGTCATAAATTCTCCCCATCCGGTCGCTGGTCGCGATGTGAAAATTGCCGTCTTTTCCACTCACGCACTCCACTTTCTGATATTGCGCAATCGGCAAGTGGTAATGTTCGGCGACCTTGCGGTAGTACTCGAGCGCTTCCTGGCGATTCGGTTTCTGATGGGCGGTGGTGAAGGGAATATCGCCAATCTCGAGCAATTCGGGAGTAGTAAAAAACGTCATCGTCGCCGGATAGTGGAAGATGGAATTCACCACGCATCCCTTATCGACGACGATTACTTTGAAGCCTGCGCGCTGCGCCTCGATACCGCAAGCCAGGCCAGTAGGGCCCGCGCCGATGACAAGCACATCGACGCGAGTCTCGGGACGCGACTGCGATTGGGCCAGCGGCTCAGTTTGAGGAACTTTCCTGGCCGGCTCGGCGATTTGTTTGGTCACCAAAATTATTTCCAGACCAGCTTCATTTATTTCTTGTCATCTTTCGTGTCTTTGTCGGCACTCTTGTCCTGGATGGAAAGCAGTTCGACTTCGAAAACCAAGGTGGAGCTGGGCGGAATTCCGGGACGGCCACTTGGCCCGTAGGCAAGATCAGACGGAATTACCAGTTGCCATTTCGATCCAACCGGCATCAGTTGCAACGCCTCTGTCCAGCCTTTGATGACGCCAGTGACAGCAAAGGTGATTGGCTCTGACTTACCGTTCTTCGTGGAACTGTCGAATTCGGTGCCGTCCACAAAAGTACCTTTATAGTTGCAAACAACCGAGTCACTTGCCGTGGGCTTCGGGCCGGTGCCGGCAGTCAAGATTTTGTATTGGAGTCCGCTGGGCAGCACTACCACGCCTTCTTTGCTTTTGTTGGCAGCCAGAAATGCGGTGCCTGCCTGAATGCTGGCTGCGCTTTCCTTCTCCTGCATATCCGCTTTCCGCTTCTTTACTTCCGCGCCGAGGGCCGTCATCGTGGCCTGCATCTCCTCATTCGTCAAGAGAGGTTTGTTGCCAGCCAACCCATCTTTCAAACCGCGCGCCAGGATGTTCGGATCAATCTCCACGGAATCGGCGTGCAGACTTTTTCCGATGTTCGATCCGATATTCAATCCGATCGCATAGCTGGCCTTTTCTTTTTGGGTCTTGAGCGCGAGCGGGGCCGCTGCACTCTTCGCTGCAGGTTTAGCTGCAGGTTTGGTTGCCGGCTTTTTTGCTGGAGCTGATGTGGTTTTCGCCGGTGTTGCCGGCGGAGGAGCCGGGGTCTGCTGTGCCAGGGCGTTGCCCAGCAACATCATGCCAGCCGTCAAGATGGATATCGTAGTGGTGGATTTTTGCATAGGGTATTCTCGCATTGGTCACGCCGCACGGCAAACGCTGGACTGATTCAGAAAATGCTTCACCCCTTTGACCACAAAGGACACTAAGGTACACAAAGGAAATCCTTAGAAGTTTGCGTTCGTGATACTTCGTGTCGTTCGTGGTTAAAACGGACCTCCATTCGCGGGCGAGAAAGGATTTTAACTTCACAACGCTTGTTATAATCGACGTTCCGCAGGCAATAGGAAGGCACATGACATCTCCCAAAGATCAGCGCACCCGCACCGAATCCGACAGCATGGGACAAATTGAAGTCCCGGCCCACGTTTACTGGGGCGCCCAAACGCAGCGCTCGCTGCATCATTTCAATATTGGCCGTGATGTGATGCCGCCGGAATTGATTCGCGCCTTCGGAATCCTCAAGAAGGCCTGCGCGCTGGTGAATCAGGACCTCGGCAAACTTTCCGCCGACAAAGCCAAACTCATCGCCCAGGCTGCGGACGAGGTCATCGCCGGCAAACTTGACGATCAATTTCCGCTGCGCATCTGGCAAACCGGTAGCGGCACCCAGACCAACATGAACGTCAATGAGGTCATCTCCAACCGCGCCATCGAAATCGCAAATGGAGAGATGGGATCGAAAAAGCCGATCCATCCCAATGATGACGTCAACATGTCGCAGTCGTCCAATGACACTTTTCCCACTGCGATGCACATTGCTGCGGCGGAGCGGGTAAAGCACGCACTCATTCCTGCGATCAAAAATGTTCATGACGCGATCGCAGCTAAAGCGAAAGAATTTCAAGACGTGGTCAAGATCGGCCGCACTCATCTGCAAGACGCCGTCCCCCTGACGTTCGGGCAGGAATTCGGCGGATGGGCAAGCCTTCTGAAGCGCGACATTCATCGCCTCGAACAAACCCTGGACGGACTCTACGACCTGGCGATTGGCGGAACTGCCGTAGGCACGGGCCTAAACGCTCATCCGGAATTTGCCGAGCGCGCCGCAAAGAAGATTGCCGAACTTGCCGGACTTCCGTTCCGCTCGCATCCCAACAAGTTCGCCGCACTTTCCGCCCACGATGAACTTATCTTTGCCCAAGGCGGCTTGGAAACCCTGGCCGCTTCGCTGATGAAGATTTCCAACGACATCCGCTGGCTGGCTTCGGGTCCGCGTTGCGGTCTCGGCGAACTCACCATTCCAGAGAACGAGCCGGGATCGTCAATCATGCCGGGCAAAGTGAATCCTACCCAGTGCGAAGCCATGACGATGGTGTGCGCGCAAGTTCATGGTGCAACGGCGGCCATTGGATTCGCCGGATCGCAAGGCAACTTCGAGCTTAACGTCTTCAAGCCAGTCATCATTTACAACTTTCTGCATTCGGTCACCTTAATCACTGATGCCTGCCACGGCTATGTGGAATTTATGGTCAACGGCATTGAAGTCGATCGCGCGAAGGTTGACTGGTACGTGAAGAACTCGCTGATGCTGGTGACCGCCCTGGCCCCCAAAGTCGGATACGACAAAGCCGCCAAAATCGCCCATACCGCCCACGTCGACCACAGCAGCCTGCGCGAAGCCGCATTAAAGCTGGGACATCTGACCGCCGAGGAGTTTGATCTATTGATGAAGCCAGAGAAGATGACTAGGCCCTGACACTTTAGATGTAGCGTTTAGCTGCCAAATCCGAATCGACCTCGGTCAAGCCGCTCCTTCAAGCGGACTGCGGGAACGAAATCCGGATCTAGAGCTAGAGCCGCAAATACATCGTCATACGCTTGGTTTGCCTCCCCAAGCTGGGCCGCAGACTCTGCTCGATGATAAAAAACCCTTGGATTATTGTCGTTGAGTTCGAGAGCCCTACTAAAATCGCCAATCGCCTCCGAGAATCTTTTTAAGTTCGACTGGGCGAATCCTCTCGTGTCGTACAACCGATGCAAAATATTGGCGTCCTTGGTGGCCTTGATCCCTTCGCTCATCACCTTGATTGCTTCCTCATATTGTCCAAGACGATTGAGCGCAAATCCGAGGTTTGAAAACGCTCGACCATAGCTGCCGTCGGATTCGATTGCCGCACGATAGAGCTTCACGGCTCCTTCCCAATCCCCGGAACGGGTCAGTTCGAACCCAGCATCGGTCAGCATCGCGGACGACCGAACCGCGGATACCGAGGTTTGCGAGGATGAACTCGCCTCAGATACGGGCTTGGTTCGAAGAGAATTTCCGCACTGACCACAGAAATTAAAACCGACTGGATTTTGTGTGGAGCACTCAGGGCAAACCTGGGAACTACCCCTCGTCAATTCCGCCAAAGGCTCGTAAACGGAATGATAACGGAGCGTTCGCTCCTTAGTGAGCATTCGCATTACCGCTTTCCGAACACTTTCTGGCACTTCAGAACGAGCGGCAATCTCATGGCAGGTGTAGCTAGACTCTCGGATTAGATCGAAGATCGAAAATGCGCCCGAGGAGTGGTTGAAGGGATGCTGCCCGGTCAATAAAAGATACCCAACAATACCCGCCGAAAAGATGTCGGTTCTCTGGTCCAATTGCTCTCCGCGGGACTGTTCAAAGGACATAAATGCTTGAGAGCCAGTGGCCGCAAACCCAGGGTCCCCCATCCCCGCCGTCGCAGGCTTCGAAAAAGTCATCGGTTTTGCAATACCAAAATCCGCAAGCTTCACGACTCCTAGCTTAGAAATGAGGATGTTCGATGGTTTTACATCGCGATGTATGAGCCCGCTCGAATGCGCGAATACGAGGCCCTCAAGAATCTGACGCAAATAATCCAACGCTTCATCACTTCGAATCCAGGTATTTTTGAGCGCGTGCTGCTTAAAGAGCGCATCCAGACTCGCTCCATCAACGTATTCCATCACTAGAAAAGCTTCGCCTGCTTCTTCAAAAACGTCATAAACCTCGACGATGTTTTTGTGTCCTTTTAGACGAGCAGCATTCCGACCCTCCTGGACAACAGCCTCCATTTCCTCCGCTGAAGGACTACGCCAAGATTCCCGCAACAACCGTTTTATGGCTACGTCTCGATTGAGTTCTTTATCGGTTGCTCGCCAAACAGTTGCGTATCCGCCTGTTCCGATGTGTTCGGATACGACGTAACGTCGCTGCAACTCGATGCCTTTCTTCATTTCGAGAGGCACGATGGGTGTTGGGAGATTCGAAGGGATAGAAGCGGATGACATCGGCATACTCCTAAAAGACTTGATCAAATACCCTGGGGCAGGCCTGTCGGATTATACCCCGACTTCTCCGTTCAACAAGCAAAGTCGTACCAGGCAAATTGAATAAAGTGATTCCCGTACAGGAAACCTGTACAATAGCTACATGACCGAAACCACCTATACCACTCTCCGCCAAACGTTGGCCTCGGTGCTGGACCGAGTCGCCAATGATCGCGAAGTCGTCATAATTTCCCGCAAAGGCGAAAAGAAAGTGGCGATGATTCCCGCCGATGAGCTCTCGGGCCTGCTGGAAACCGCCCACCTGCTCCGCTCCCCGAAGAACACGCAGCGCCTGCTCACCGCCCTGCACCGATCCACAGGACGCAAGGGAAAGCCGGAATCCATCGAAAAGCTCCGCCGAGAGATGGGCCTTGGCGCGGCCCGTTGATAGGGAGGCGGTCTTCCATCCTGAGTTCCGCCAGGACTTACGCTATTGGGTGGAAACGGACCGCAAAGCCGCACTGCGAATATTCGAACTGATGGAAGCGGTTCTCCGCGATCCATTCACAGGAATCGGCAAACCCGAACCGCTAAAGTATGTGCTGGCGGGATGCTGGTCGCGAAGAATCACGCAGGAACATCGGCTGGTGTATCGCGTCACGGAAAGAAGAATAGATTTTCTTCAAGCCCGTTATCACTACTGATTTACTCATACCGCAACGCCTCAATCGGATCCAGCCTTGCCGCCTTGATCGCCGGCAGCATGCCGCTAATAATTCCGACAAAGCTCAAAATCACCGTCGACCAAATCAAAATCGCCGAATCAATCTTCAGGTGGATGTCTCCCTCGCTGGCGTCATCGAGAAAGGCGCTCCACAATGTCAGTGAACCCACCGACCAGGAAACCACATAAGCCAGCACCACTCCAAGCAATCCGCCGACGGCGGTAATCACCAGCGCCTCCGCCAAAAATTGGAACAAAATATGCCAGCGGTGCGCGCCCAAAGCCTTTTCCACGCCGATTTCGCGAGTGCGCTGAGTTACGGAAACCAGCATGATATTCATGAGGCCTACACCGCCGATTCCTAACGTCAGCAGTCCAATAAATCCCAGCAGGATTTTGATCCCGGTAGTAATAATTTTCAGCTCGCCAAAATTTTCCACGCTATCGAAAACGAATGCCGCACGGTCATCTTTCGGATTGAAGTTATGATGAAACGCCAGCGACTCCCTCACCGCCTTCGCAACTTTCTCGTGCTGGCCTTCATATTCCATGCAGATGACATCCAGATAGTGGGTGTTTTTCAAATCGCTCATGGTGCTGAACGGGATATAGATCATGGCATTCATATCGTCGTCGCCATTCGAAATCATGTGCTTCAGAATTCCGATGACCTGATAAGTAATGCCGTCGATGCGCACACTTTCGCCAATCGCATTCTGGCCCGAAAATAGTTTCTTCTTCACTTCATAGCCCAGGACCGCAACCCGGCTGTGAGTGAAATCCTCCTGCTCACCGAAGAAGCTGCCGATCTCAACATCCACATGGCGGATTTTCTGGTAGCTGGAGTATGTGCCGCGAATATCATAGCTGGCGCTGCGCGTGCCGTAAGCCACTGTGCTCTGTTTGTTAATCTCCGGCGAAACGCGTTTGATGAAAGGCACTTCCGCCCGCAGATTATCGACGTCCTGCGTGGTAAGTTTGACCTCGGCGCCAGCCTTGCTGCCGCCGGCTTGCATCGAGGTGCGTCCGGGAAAAATCGCGACGAAATTGCCGCCAAACGTTTCGAACGCCGCCATCAGGCCACGCTCAAAACCTGAACCATAAGCCAGCAACAGCACCACGGTTGCGATGCCCCACGCCATTCCGAGCATGGTCAGCAAACTCCGGCTGCGGTTATGACGAAGCGCGTTGTAGGCTTGCTTGGCCAGTTCGCTGATCATAATTATTCCGACCTCAACGCTTCCACCGGAGGAAGCAGCGCAGCCTTGCGCGCAGGATAAAGCCCGGCCGCGACTCCAGCGATCATTAGCGAGATAATTGCCACCGCCGCCGATGCTGGAACAATCCTCGGCGTATCGAAACCATCCGGGGCCGGCAGTTGCGCGAGTAGCGTCACAAACACAATACAAATCACCAATCCAATACCGCCGCTGAATGCGGTGAGAAACGCGCCTTCCACAAAAAACTGCGTCATGATATTGCGATGCGTAGCGCCCAAAGCCTTGCGGAGCCCGATCTCCCGCGTACGTTCGGTCACCGACACCAGCATGATATTAATAATCCCAATCGCTCCCAGGCCCAGCGTCACCACGCCAACCACTCCGAGGAACCAATCCATGGCGTCAAAGATCTTCGCTACTTTCATCGATCCATCGATGGTGTCCCAATCGTTGAATGCGTCGTCGGGCTTGGGATCGAAGCCGTGCCGTCTTCCGATAATGTCATGCACTTCCGCCTTCGCGCGCAGGTGAGCATCGCGCGTAATCGGCTGATAGTTGATAAACGAAAGCGCGTCTTCGTTATTGGTTCCCTTCAGCGGAAACAGCATTCGCATGGTTTCCACCGGAATAAAAATGCGGGCGTTGGTGCCGTTGTTTCCCTCGCGGCCAACTTTTTCGACCACGCCAATGATGTCGAAGCTCACTCCGTTTAACAGCAGGGTCGCGCCCACCGCCGGACGTCCCGGAAAAACATTCTTCAGCAACTCCCACCCAACGACGGCCACTCGCCGGTGGTCCAGGTTGTCCTGGTCATTGAACCAGCGCCCCGGACTCACGGGCACGGTGCGAATCTTGTTGTATTCCGGAGCCACTCCAAACACCTGACCCGCGGTGGAACCATAATCACTCACCGCGCGGATATCTTCACGATCAATCACCGGGGAAATCGTGCGCAGCAATTTGGCTTCGTCCTTGATCGCCAGATAATCGCCATAAGTAAAGCTATAAGGACGTCCCGAAACCAGGCTTCCCTCGACCTGCGGAATTCGTCCCGGAAACGCGAACATGATGTCCTGGCCGAGCGTGGCCATGTTCTTTTCCTGTCCGCTGCGAAAGCCTTCGCCGAGTCCAACGAGAAGTAGCAACGATCCCACGCCCCAGGCAATTCCGAACATGGTCAGGAAGGAGCGCAGCTTGTGCGCCCACAGGGTCGCCAGCGACTGGCGAACGATATCAAGTAACACTCGCATATTGTTTAGCTCGTCCCCCCGCCGCCGGGGAGACAGCAGGGGAACGGGTTTAACTCAGGCGGGAGGTCTCACGGCCCGCCCTGCAGTCTGATGGTTATACGCAAACCGATCGGTCCGGGTTCCCCTATTCCCCTATCGGCTGAACGCATATTAATTGGACGTAACGGACAACCAAAAGGATAGCCGTGAGGGAATCCAACGAAAAATAGCCCCAGGGGGCCCCGTCCTTCCGCATCCCCAAAGCCGATGCACTCCCAGAACAGTTCTTGCGGAGGGCGGGGATTTTCGAGATTTCATCTACTAAGTCAAAAGCCCCGCCCTCTTTCGCATAAACCGCGAAAGAAGGACGGGGCACCCGGTTGATTCTTAAACTGGCCGATTATCCCTTCTCAGGATACTCAAACACCCCGCGCCCGCTCTTTCGTCCGAGCCGCCCGGCTTTTACGTACTGCACCAATAATGGTGCAGGCCGATATTTCTCTCCCAAGGCCTTATGCAGATACTCCAAAATATGCAGCCGG
>DATBAX010000254.1:0-4594 GCA_036271275.1 Terriglobales bacterium | reverse complement strand
GGGAATGCGTTTGAGGTTTTTCTTATGCGCCTCGGCGGATTTCGGCGTGCGTCGCTCGAATGTATCGAGCTCTTTTTGCAGTTCGGGGTACATCGTGTTTCTCCGGGAATTCTCAGGCCGGTTGACGGCCATTAGAGTAGGCAAGGGCGGCCGAAGCCGCCCAGGCTTTGAGCTAGAAGAAGTATTTTAAAGCAAGCTGCACCAAACGTGGGTCCCGGGCTTGAGTTACCTGTCCGAACTGGGCTCCGTCCGAAAAATCGCCGTCAGGATTCACGAAACCGGTGCGATTGAATACGTTAAATATCTCAACCCGGAATTGCATGTATTTGGATTCGCTAAACGGAATCAGCTTGTGGACCGAAAAATCCCAGTTGTTCAAACCAGGCCCGCAGCAAAGCGAACGCCGGGTGGTCGCCAGTTGTCCGGCTGGAGGATCACTAAAATTGGCTGGATTGAAGTAATAGCCACCATTCGTTTTCGGATTTTGTATCTGAAATGGCCCCGTCAGTTGCGGCCCGGTGATGGAAGTGAAAAATGCGCTGCTTAGCAATTCCGTATCGTCCTGCTCGGAAAGACGAATGGGAAATCCAGTCTGAAATTCAGTAATTCCGGAAATTGCCCAATCGTCAACCACTTTACCCACCCACCCCGCATGTTTAGGAATCGGCAGGTCCCAGAAGTAGCTCACGACAAACCTTTGCGAAGAATTGAACAGCGAAAGTGCCCGGCTCGCCGCGGGATTAAATGGATTGACCGTTTCCTCAAAGCTCGAGGCCTGATCGAGAGACTTGCTGAGAGTATAGGCGGCTTGAAACTGCAAGCCCTTGGAGAAACGCTTTTCCAGCATTGCCTCAAAAGCGTTGTAACCGGAGTTAGCGCTCGTATCCTCGCTGAAGATGTTACTGAACACCGGAATGCCGTCAGAGGGGCAACCAACCCCGGTCAACGGGTTGCAGTTCGGAGAAGAATAAGGCCGAATGCCCACAAAATGTAACGGAGTCCCGCCCGCGGCCCCGGTAATGACGGTGCCGTTTGGCATATGAAACTTTGCCCCCGGAGCAACCACTAACGGATCTGTCGGGTCGTAGCCAAAGGCGTTGTCTTCCGCAAATGGACCGCAGGAATTCGGATCTGACGAAACATCCTGTCCCCCATAAGCGCTGATGATATCGAGACAAGTCTGGGGATTGCCGGGATTAAGGTCACGGGAAGCCAGCAAACGATGGCCTTGCGAGCCAACATATCCCACCTGCAACAGCATATCTTTCGCGACTTCCCGCTGAATGGTGAGGTTATATTGTTCCGAATACTGCGTCCGCATGTGCGGCTGGAATTCGCCGAAAAGCAAAAGCGGACGGAAGTTCGCCCATCCCGGATCCTGTCCCTTCACGGGATTCAAAATCCCGTTAAACGGATTCGGCGTCACCGACCCGTCCTGGCCTTCATACGGGGTATTAAAGAAAGATTGGAAAATGAAAGAGCTTCCACCGAAGGGCGGCTCGGCGCTGAACTGTTCCATCACCAACTGTTCCATCGGGTTATAGAACATGCCCCAGCCCCCGCGAATGCTGGTCTTGCCGGACTTCCCTGGACTCCACGCCACTCCGAATCGCGGAGCGAAAGCCTTGTAGTAAGTTTGAGTCATGCCGGCTGGAACGCCTTTGTCGCCGGGAACAACCAGACCCGTTGGGCAGTCCGCCGGATAGTCTGTAGTGACAGCAGGATCACAGGGATAAACCGTCGAATTCTGGCCCGGACGGAAAGTCTGCACGTGACCGCTAATGTCGGTCAGAGGCGTGTCCAGTTCCCAACGAAGCCCGTAGTTCAGTGTTAAGTTCGGCTTGACCTTCCAACTGTCCTGCACGAATGGATAAACCGAAGTGCTCCGTACGTGTTCGCTCTGCGCGCCACCCTGACCGAATGAATCCACCAACCCCAGCAAATAGCCGGCGTAGCTATCTCCATCGGAGGCAAGTACAGCATTTGAACCGCTGCTGTCAGCGGTCATGCTGCCATTCACGTTGAAATACAGGACCTGGTCGAAGCGAGCGCGACGCAGATCGAGGCCAAATTTCATGGTGTGATTTCCCTTGACCCAGGTCAAGTTGTCAGACCATTGAAAACTGTTTCCCACCTGCGGAAGCTGGCCTTCAGAGTTGTTGCCGATGACCGCGCCGCCGGCAATCGTAATAAAGGGAACACCGGTGCGATCCGAAGGCAATCCGGGGGTGATTCCGATCCTCGGATCCGCGGCAATCGCCGATGAGTCCGAGGTTCCGGTGAAGCAAAACGCAGCCACCGCAGCCGAACAGGAGGACGTGACCGCACCCGTGTTCAGCGCGGTTTGAAAACCCAACTGTCCTTCTCTCATGTAAGTGAATCGCGCTTCATTGATCAGGGAGTTGGTGATGGTCCAGGTATGGCTGAGATTTACCTGTTGATAACGGGAATCGACCCCAACGCCGAAACCCGGGACGTTCGCGCCCGCTGCCTCGAAGTTGTCGAACGGAGAAGTGTTGGCATCGTCGGTGTAGTAGTAGTACGCACTGAAATTCTGATGGTTGTTAATTCGATGATCGAATTTGATGGTGAATTGGTCCTGGTTATCGCCCCCAGCCGGGACCGACTGAAAACCGTTCGCGCCGACGTTCGCATTGGGAACATAGCGAAGAAGGTCTTTGGCTACCGGGTCCTGGCAAGGCGTTGGAATTACGCCATTCGGAAAAATGTCTGACCAGTTCTCTCCGCCGGCGGGCGCCAAAGCTCCGGGCACCGCGGTGATGGCGCTTGTGCATCCCGGACGGCCGTTCAAAACATCCGCTACGAATGGATCGCTAATTCCGCCTCCGAACTGGGTTCCGGCAGCCCCCAATCCAGAGAAGTCGCCATTACGTTCGTCCGCGGTTGGCACCGTGACCAAAGGGCTCGATTCGCCTTGCCGAATGCGGCGGCCTTCGTAAGAGATAAAGAAGAACGTCCGGTCCTTCTTGATCGGACCCCCGAGCGTCCCGCCAAACTGGTTTTGGTTGAACTGAGGTTTGCTGGTATTGAAATATCCCTGCGCGTTCAATACCTTGTTGCGAAAATATTCATAGACGTTGCCATGAAGTTGGTTGGTCCCGGATTTAGTGATCACATTCACAACTGCCCCGGAATTTCTTCCGTACTCGGCGTCGAACGCATTGGTGATCACGCGAAATTCCTCAATGCTATCGGGACTCGGTTGGATCGTAGGCAGGTTTACAAACTGGTCGTTGGCGTCGCCGCCGTTTACGCTGAAATTGTTGGCCCGGGCGCGTCCGCCATTCACCGAAACGGAACCGGCTGCGTCGGAACCATAGAACAGGCTGCCGCTGCTGCCCAGCTGCGATTGAACTCCGGGCTGCAATTGCAGGAACTGATACGTATCACGTGTATTCAACGGCAACTCATTCACAGAGCGATCATTAATGACTGCTCCAAGCTGAGTGCTCGTCGTATCTACCTGGGGAACTTCCGACGTCACCTCGACAATTTCCTGTTGAGCGCCGATGGTGAGGGTCGAATTGAGCGTGATCACCTGATTGACATCAAGGATGACATCTTTCTGAATATTCTTCTTAAAGCCGGTCAGCTCGAACTCCACCCGGTACGTACCCGGCACCACTTCCACAAAGGTGTAGTCTCCGCTTTCGTTGGTCGTGGCGCTGCGGGCCACGGAGGTCGCCTGATTCACCAGCGTGATCTTTACTCCGGCCAGTACAGCACCCGTGGGGTCGGCGACCCTGCCTAAGAATCGACCGCCGGTGCTCTGCCCGAGTGAGGAGGTTGCTAAAACTGCGAAAAGACTAAGCACGGCCAGACAAAAGGCCAAAGGACGACGCCGCATCGACGAAGACATCGACTACCTCCGGGGAGTGGAAGTTTAAAACAACACTTTATTGCGTGTCAGGGAAACCTTGCTATAATCCCGCAAGGTTATTGACAGGCCACCGCACTGTCAAGGAAAAAATCCTTTATCCATTCCATAAGAAAATCGCATGGGGCACTTTTCTAAAATGGAACCAGGAAACGCTAGTCCTCATTTGAAAATTGGCGACGTCGCGCGTCTCGTCGGCGTGTCTTCTTCAGTCATCCGCTCATGGGAAAGCCTGGGCGTGATTCGTCCCAAGCGCACCGCCAGCAAATACCGTCTCTATACAAATGAAGATGTGAAAGTTCTGAAGCGTGCGCGTTTCCTGCGCAAAGTCCGCGGCCTGAATGCGCCCGCCATCGTGCAATTGCTCAAGCGCGAAGGCAAGTTTGAGTCCTCTTCGAACGGGGCAGCCGAAGCAATCGGCGTTCGGCTTCGTCAGCTACGAGTGCGTGGTGGATTTTCCCTCGCACAAGTGGCCAAGGCTGTAGGCATCTCGCTGGGATTCCTGAGCGCTCTTGAACGCTCGCACATGAGCGCGTCGGTGGGCACACTCCGGAAGCTGGCGCGCTTCTACAAAACCAACATTATCGATTTTTACGATACGGCGGAACCGAACAATCATTTGGTGCGTCCAGACCGCCGCAAGGTTTTGGAAGCTGGCCCCGGCGTTCGGATGGAGCTCCTAGCTTGGGGCAATGC
>DATBAX010000253.1:0-10875 GCA_036271275.1 Terriglobales bacterium | reverse complement strand
TAGGGCTTCTATGCAGAAGGCGATGTGTTCGTCCAAGTCGATACCGAGGCTTGCGGCGCCGTTGATGATGTCGTCGCGATTGACTTTGCGGGCGAAGGCTTTGTCTTTCATTCTTTTTCGGACTGACTTTACATCGACTTCGGCCAGAGACTTCCCTGGCTTGATTAATGCACAGGCGGTGATGAATCCTGCCAGTTCGTCGCAGGCAAAGAGCGCCTTTTCCATCGGCGTGTCACGATTGATGCCAGTGTATTCTGCGTGCGACATGATGGCCTTGCGGATTTCGTCCGAGTAGCCGCGATCTTTGAGGATCTCGTTGCCTTTGTAAGGATGGTCATCAAGGCTGGGATATTTGTCATAGTCGAAGTCATGGAGCAGGCCTACCATTCCCCACAACTCTTCATCTCCGGAGAATTTTCGTCCATAAGCCCGCATGCACGCTTCCACCGACAAAGCATGTTTGCGCAAACTTTCTGATTGAGTGAACTCAATTAGTAAACACCAGGCGGCTTCACGATCGCTCATCGGTTTCACCAGTATTCTTAGGGTTTCTACAGTGTTCTTTATGATTTCCTACCAGCTATACCGGATTTCACCCCATATTTTACTTGACATCCACAGGGGCTGTGCCTCAAATTACGTTGCAGATCGGAATCGAAGTTGGATTCCGGGAGTTGCCTGCTCTGGCCTCCCAATCTAGATGGCTACTAATCTTGCCCCAGTTGATTCCAGGGAAGTTGTTCGTTGCGACCGCTGCCAATTAGTTCAATTCCGTACTTCCAACAGCCTTTGCCGCAAATGCCACACCTCATTGGATGAGGAAATACCGGAAATTGCTGCGCCGATGCCGCCGCCGCAAGTCATGCCGACCAACGGACATGGCCGCGGGCATTTGCATCTAGCTGCATCGATCCGCTCGATGCGGTTGCGCAATGGCCTTAGCCAACGGCAACTGGCATTTCGCATGTCGGTGCCGCGGACTTACGTCTCCAAGATTGAAAATGAAAAGGCAACGCCGACGCTCTCTTCACTCGAGCGGCTGGCGCGAGCTTTGGAGGTTACCGTGCCTGATCTGCTCAGTGGTGGAGAACGCAACCGGCAAGAGGAAGTTCGCGACCTCGTGCAGGACCCGTTCATCGCGGAATTGCTGCCGTTTGTTTCCCAACTGAATGGAATGCAGATGTCGAGCATTCTGACGCAGGTGCGGGACCTAACGATCCGGCCGCGACGCAGCGCGTAGGTTTTTTCACCACGGAGGCACCGAGTCACGGAGAAGATCCGAATCTCGGTCTAACCGATCTTAATCCGGGCAACCAGCCAACTGTGCCGGGACCGAAAGGTTCCGGCTTTTTTGTTTAGTGATTGCGAGCTTACGCTACGAAATCCTGGGTGGATGGCAACGGCACTGGCTGGGGCAGGCGGTCCGTGACTTCGGCCAGCATAGCCAATCGCTCGGCCAACTGGGGGGTTAGATCGCCCGGTTGATAGCGCCAGCGAAAATTTCCTGTGGGCACGCTCGGCGTATTCAAGCGGGCTTCGCTGCCCAGGCCGAGAACATCTTGCAAAGGAACAACACACAAACTGGCTACTGAACTCTGGGCCAAGCGAATCAGCGCCCAGTGAATTTCTTCCTGCCGGCTTCCAATTAAAGCATCGACCGCTCGCCTCTCGTAGTCGCTCACTCCGGATTTCCACCAGCCCATCGCAGTGTCGTTGTCGTGAGTGCCGGTATAGATCACGCGGTCGGGTGTGAGCCGATGAGGCAGATAGATGTGAGCGCCGGGATCGCCGAAACCAAACTGCAGAACCGCCATGCCGGGTAGCTGATGGCGCTCGCGAAGAGCGTTCACGTCCGGGGTAATGCTACCCAGGTCCTCGGCAAAGAGCGGAAGCCCGCCCAGGGCCTCTCGCAGCCGATTGAACAGGGCGTCGCCAGGACCATCGACCCATCGCCCATGGATCGCCGTGGATTCGCTGGCAGGCACTTCCCAAAATTGCGCGAAGCCCCGGAAATGGTCGAGACGGATGTAGTCGCAAGTTTGCGTCGCCCAACGAAGGCGCTGGACCCACCAATCGTATCCTTGCGCACGCATGGCTTCCCAGTTATAGAGAGGATTGCCCCAGCGCTGGCCGGTCGAACTGAAAGCGTCCGGAGGAACGCCGGAGACGACGTTGGGCTCGAGGTCCTCATTAATAAGGAATAAGTCGCGATGCGCCCAAACATCGGCACTGTCGTAATCCACAAAAATTGCGATGTCGCCGACGGTGCGAATGGAACGCTGCGCACAGTAAACGCGCAAAGCCTGCCATTGCTGATAGAAAAAGAACTGGATGACACGGCAAACTGCAATTTCGGCCGCGAATTTCCGGCGCGCCTCTTCGAGAGCGGCAGGTTCGCGACGGGCAAGTTCGCTCGACCACTGCTTCCAGGCCTGCCGACCATTATGTTCGCGTAAAGCGTCGAAGAGAACAAAATCGTCCAGCCACCAATTATTTTCGGCGCAAAATTGTTCGAAGCGGGCCCGCGAGTTGCCGGAAGCGCGTTCAAGAAAACGATGCGCGGCTTCAATGAGCAGTGGCAATTTGCGGGACGCCACAAGGTCATAGTGGATTTCGCCGGTAGTGGTAGGAATTTCCGCGACGCGGGAATGATCGAGCCATCCGCGATCAGCGAGACGATCCAGGCTGATGAGCAGCGGGTTGCCGGCGAAAGCGGAAGTGGAAGAGTAGGGAGAATTGCCATTGGCGGGCGGGCCCAGAGGCAGAACCTGCCACAATCCCTGGCGAGCGGCAGCAAGAAAGTCGACGAACTCGTAGGCGGCGGCGCCGAAATCTCCAATGCCTCCCGGGCATGGAAGTGAAGTGGGATGAAGCAGAATTCCGGTCGCGCGAGGGAAGGCCATGGGATTCAACTACCGGCGAGGGCCCCCAACTTCACAGGTTACCGAAAAACTCAATTCAGATTACCTCGCCTCTTAAGCGCGGATCGAACAGCCATTGAATAGTGCAGCGTTAAAAGACCAAGCTACTCAAAATCCGTTCAGGATTTTTTTATGCTCCGGCTATTCGCCGCCTTCGCCAGTACCTGGGCCTTTGGTCAAGCCATTCATTTCATCGCTGTTGATTTTGATCTTGCCGGATTTTGTCATCCGATCACGCAAGCTGGTGACGAACAATCCAAATAATTCGCCTTGCTTGTTCTGGAGAAGAGAATCCCGGACTTCATCTTTTTTCGCGGCAAAATCCGCATCGGATGGTTGCTGCTTCTCAAGAACCGACAATACCGAACCGGTGGTGCCGCCACTCAGTGGGCCGCTGATCTCGCCGGGTTTCAACGTGAACGCCACCGACGCGGGGCCGGACATTGCGCCCACATCCGGGACCTGCGCATCTGGAAGAACGAAATCACTGGTCTTCATTGTGGCGCCCAGTTCCTTGGCGGCTTTCTTTAAATCATGGCCCGACTTGGCGCGATCGGAAAGCTCCTGAGTTTTTTGCGCGAGCACCTGGTTGGAACGTTCATTCTTGAATTCCGTCTCCACCCGGCTGCGAATGTCTTCAAACGCCGGGGTAGCTGCCGGCTTGACGGCCTGAACCTGGAAAATGGCAAATCCCTGCGGCAACGGCGCTTCTTCGGGCGCGGATTTTTCCGGTTGCCCGAACACTGCTTCCATGAATTGCGGGGAAGTTCCG
Organism: Terriglobales bacterium; assembly: GCA_036271275.1. Taxonomy (GTDB): domain Bacteria; phylum Acidobacteriota; class Terriglobia; order Terriglobales; family Acidobacteriaceae; genus DATBAX01. Next base: position 7,182 of record DATBAX010000253.1, on the reverse strand, counting down.
ATGCCGGGCAAAGCATCATTGCGGCCGACAAAGTCCGTGGTTACGGCCTGCAGCCCTTTGGCCGCAGCGGCTTTCTCCAAACCCTCCGTTCGAGCCTGAGTCAGCAGTGCGTTGGCTTGGGAATCGGCTGCTGCTCCGGCTTTCTGCTGCCTGATGACAGGCTCGATCTGTCCTTTAACGTCGTCGAGGGACTTCATGCGGGCATCCTGCTTATCATCGACATGAAGAATGACGGAGGCGTAGCCAGCGTTGACTACCTCGCTGGTGCCGCCCTTGGGAAGGGCGAACGCCGCCTTCTCCATATCAGGCGACGGGAAGCTTCCACGCTGCACCCAGCCCAGCGCGCCGCCATCTTTGGCAGTTGGGTCCTGAGATTCCTTCTTCGCCAAATCAGCGAAGTTTGCGCCAGCCTTCAATTGCTTAAGAATGTCTTCGGCTTTCTTGCGGGCGTCGTCCATTCCCTTCTGGTCGACTTTGCCATCGGTGCCGGGCAGCGGATTTTTGATCACGATCTGGCGGACGTTGACCTGCTCAGGAAGCCGGAACTCGTCACGATGTTGAGCGTAATAGGCCTGCAAATCCTGCTGGGTGATGGGCGTCTCGGCTGCGATCTTTCCAGTCTCGACGACCACATAGCTGACCTTGCGTTTCTCCGGGATCGAATTGTTGTACTGCGCCTTATTTCGATCGTAGTAAGCCTTGAGCTCGACATCGGTGGGGTGAATCTCTTTCAGAATGCTGTCCTTGGTAAGGACCGCATATTCGAACTTAACTTTGGTGGACTGTTTATCGAAGGCTTGGCGAACATCGGCATCGCTCACGGTAGCGCCGCCGCCGATCAAATTACGCAGCTTGTTGGAGATGATTTCGTCGCGCACCGACTGCTCGAATATCGCGACCGTCAGTTCATGCTGTTGCAACAAGTCCGTGTACTTGTCCTGCCCGATAAAAACGCCGCCGGGGAAAAACACCGGGCCCAGGTTGGGATTCTTCTGTAACTCGTCGCGAACTTCCTCGTCAGTGGCGCGCAAACCCAGACGGTGCGCTTCCGTGAGCAGGGCTTTCTGGTCGATCAATTGTTGTGCCGCCTGGCGGCTGAACATCGGCGCCAGCATCTGGGCCTGGGCGGCCATCTGCGGATATCTTTGCTGGACCATCTGAATCGCTTCGCGCTGGACTTCCGGGGCAGTCACTTGTTCGCCGCTTACGGTTGCGACTACGCCTTTGCCGGGAGCAGCGCCGAGACTATCGGTGATCCCGAAGCCGCCGGGAATCAGTGTGATGACCATCGCGCCGCAAAATACCAGCAGGATTCCGCTGAGGACGATCTTCTTAAAAGGGCCAGGGGTTTGCAGAAATCGAATCATGGTTGAGTTCACTCCGGTAACAGGACGGAATGGATGATTATAAACTAACCGGCCGGATTTACCGGGCGCTTGCGGTCACAGGTAAAAGATCGGTATGAAACATGATGGACGAATAAAAATCATGTGAAATTCGGCCATTGAAACGAATCAATGAAACGTGTTATCAAGACAAGTCGCAATTTGACTGACGCAAGATGACGCGCGATGGAATGCTCGTGCGGCATAATGGATCGCCTTCGCACTTCACTTTTTGTTCAAGGAACTCATCATGAAAAAGCGCAGCTTGCTGTGTGGACTGCCGGTCGTGTTCGGTTTATTCCTGCTCATTCAATCCCAGGCACAGCAGACCACGCCCCATCACGCATCGATACCAATCGCAACCCGGATCACCCTGACGGACGGCTGGATGTTGCAAGCGCACTTTAAAGTGGACGCGACGGGTGAAGTCATTTCGACCCCGAAATTCCTGCCCAAGGGCTGGTATGGAGTAAGCGTGCCTACAACCGTGTCGGCGGCGCTGGCGAAATACAAAGTCTATCCCGACCCGGATTTTGGCACGAATCTGCGTTCCTGGCCGGGAATGACATACAAAATCGGACACAATTTTTCGGAAGAACCGATGGACCGCGATAGTCCATTCAGCATGTCGTGGTGGTATCGCAAGGAATTCGCGTTGCCTACCAGCTACAAGGGGAAAACTATCTGGCTGAATTTTGGCGGCATCAACTATCGCGCCAACATTTTTCTCAATGGGAAGCAGATTGCGACGTCCGACGACATCGCCGGCGCGTGGCGGACTTACGAACTCAACATCACAGATGGCGCGCTGATTGGGAAGAACAATGTTCTGGCGGTACAGGTTTATTCGCCGACTGAGACCGATCTGGCAATTACATTTGTGGATTGGAACCCATCGCCTCCGGACAAGAACATGGGCATTTGGCGTGGCGTGGATATCTCGACGAGCGGGCCCGTAGCGCTGCGTTATCCCACGGTGATCTCGAAGCTGAATTTTCCTGAAAACGATAAAGCCGATCTGACGGTGACGGCGCTATTGAAGAATTCAACCGCTCATACAGTAAAAGGCTCACTCAAAGGCAAAATCGAAAATATTGAGTTCTCGCAGGACGTTGAACTGGCTGCGAACGAATCGAAAGATGTGACGTTCGATCCCGGACAATTTTCGCAGCTTAGCGTGGCGAATCCGAAGCTGTGGTGGCCGAAACAGATGGGGACGCCGAACCTTCATGACCTGCATCTGGAGTTCGTTGTGGACGGCAAAGTTTCGGACGGCTCGGATACAAAGTTTGGCATCCGTGAAATGAAATCGGAATTGAACGCCGACAATCGGCGCGTGTTTTCGGTGAACGGCAAGAAGATTCTGATTCGCGGCGGCGGCTGGGCTCCCGACATGATGTTGCGTGAGAAAGATCAACAGCGCCTGGGCGACGAACTTAGCTATGTGCAGGACATGGGCCTGAACACGGTGCGCATGGAAGACCATCTGGAAAATCAGCGTTTCTTCGACATGGCCGACCGGCGCGGAATTCTGATCATGGCCGGATGGACTTGCTGCTCGCATTGGGAGCATTGGGCGAAGTGGTCGCCGCAGGATTTCAAGATCGCCGAGCAATCGTTGCGCGATCAGATTTATCGTTTGCGGAGTCATCCCAGCTTGATTATGTGGCTGAACGGCAGTGATAATCCGCCGCCCCCGGATGTCGAGCAAACTTATTTGAAAGTCGAGAAAGAATTAATGTGGCCGAATCCAACGGTATCTTCGGCGACCGGTAAAACGACTTCAGTCACCGGCGAGAGCGGCGTGAAGATGAGCGGGCCGTACGAGTACGTTGCTCCAAAGTATTGGCAAGAAGACTCATCGACCGGACAACCGGGCCGCAAAGAGTGCAACGAAGGCGGCTGCGGCGGAGCTTATGGATTCAATTCGGAGACCAGCATGGGGCCTGCGGTGCCTCCGATTGAAAGTATCCGGGCCATGGTGGGCAAAGATCATATGTGGCCCATCGATGATACATGGAACTATCACGCGGGCGGCGGCGTGTTTAAAGACCTCCACGTTTTTAGCGATGCGTTGAATGCGCGTTACGGCAAGTCAGACAGCGTGGAAGATTTTGCGGCCAAGTCGCAAATGCAGACGTACGAAGGCGTTCGCGCGATGTACGAAGCGTACAGTCGCAACAAGTACACCTCGACCGGCGTGATTCAATGGATGCTCAACAACGCCTGGCCATCGATGATTTGGCATTTGTACGATTACTATTTGCGACCGGGCGGCGGATACTTCGGCGCCAAGAAAGCAATGGAAGCGTTGCATCCGGTGTATGGATACGACGACAATTCTGTCTGGCTGGTGAGCAGCCAGTACGAAGACGTCAAGGGATTGAAGTTGACGGCGAAAGTCCTCAACCTCGACATGACCGAAAAATATTCGCAGGAGTTCCCTCTCGATGCCGCGGCGGACAGCACGAATAAGATTGTCGCTCTACCGCAGATCGATGGCTTGAGTCCAACGTACTTCCTGGTCCTGCGTTTGGAAGACGCAAGCGGGAAATTGGTGGGCTCGAATTTCTATTGGCTGTCCACAAAACAGGAGACGCTCAACTGGGCGGAGTCAACCTGGTACACGACGCCGACTACGTCCTATGCGGACTTCACTGAGCTGGCGCAGTTGCCCAAAGTCAAACTGAAAGTTACGAATCGTACCGAACGCAAGGGTGAGGAATCCGTCACGCATGTGACTTTGGAAAATCCCAGCAAGAGCCTCGCGTTTTTCGTGCGATTGAAAGTCGATAAAGGCAAAGGCGGAGAGGAAATCCTGCCGGTGCTGTGGGAAGACAATTACATCTCCTTGCTTCCCGGCGAAAAACGGGAAGTCAGCGCCAGCTACCGAACGGCTGAATTGGGAGCAGCAAAGCCGACAGTAGAAATAAGCGGCACGAACCTGGAATAGTTTGTCGCAACTCTCGAGGGCGCCCCGTTCAAGTTTCGCCTGGGCGGGGCTTTTTAGGTCACAAGTCAAAAGCCCCGGCCTCTTTCGCAAAAAACGCGAAAGAAGGACGGGGCCCTGAGAGAGTTGATTAGGCCTGGTCAGCGGGAACGTCGAAGTTGACCAGATCGCTTTGGAAGCCTTTGGTCTTCCAAGCCCCATAGGCGATGCCGGCAAGCATCCACACCGAACCGACGATCATCGCCATCTTCGACAGATGAATCCAAATGAAGAAACAAATGATAAAGCCCAACACCGGCGGGATGAGTTGTCCCACGGTTCGGTCGTTGCCGCGAATGTAATAGTGCGTGAGGGCCGCGAGATTGACTCCCATAAAGGCGATCAGCGCACCGAAGTTGAGAAGTTCCGCGCCATTGTCGTAGGTGATGAGAAATGCGCCCACCAGCGCTATGACACCCACGAAGATTACATTGTTTGCGGGAATCCGGGTTCGGGGATGGATGGCTCCGAAAAATTTCTTCGGGATGGCGTTGCTGCGTCCCATTCCATAGAGCAAGCGTGCGGCACCCAGTTGTGACCCCATGCCGGAGCCGATCGTGGCGATCAACAAGGTCAAGCTGATCACCTTGGTCAGCACCACGCCACCAGCGATCGCGGCCACATGGCTGAATGCGTTTTCTACTTCACTGACTCCGAAGATGTATTGACTGCTCAGCAATTGGGCCCCGTAAACCTCGGCCGCTGCAAGGAATCCGGTAATGATGCAGACGAGGACGGTGGCCAGAAAAATATTTCGCCTGGGATTTTCAACCTCTTCCGACAAAGTCGAGATACCGTCAAATCCGATATAGGTAAGCACCGCAACTGATGTGCCATGGAACACGCGGTTGATCGTAAACGTTTCCGGGTTGTAGAACGGACGGAGAAAATAGGCCTCGGGATATTGCGGCAAATGAAAAATGTAGCGGATGGTGTACCAGAAAAACGCTATGATCACGGCGCCCATCACGGCACATAGTATCTGATTGATGCGGGCGGAAGTCTCCACCCCACGCAGGTTTAAAACGGTAAACATAACCGCAAAAATTATCGGCCAAAGCAGCCCGGGATAGGGAAGCTGGTAGCGTGTTCCGCTCAACAGATCAGCCATCGCCTTGGCGCACCAGATGGTGCAGATCAATGGATTGAGAATGTAATCCATGGTCATGCTCCAGCCGGTCACGTACCCGAGTGATGGATGCAACACGCGCCCTACATAGGTGTAAGCCGAGCCGGCGCTGGGATACACGCGGGCCATGCGCCCATAACTCATCGCCGTAAAAACCATGGCAACCATCGCAATGAGGATGGAGGTGACCACATGGCCTCCGCCAGCATTACTGAAAACGCCATAGGCCGGCATGGGCGCCGTCGGTTGAATGACGATGATGCCGTAAAGAATTAGGTCCGAGAGAGTGAGCGTTCGCCGGAGCGAGGGTGCGGAGGCAGTTTCCATGTGTGAGGTATTGGATTTGTAGTGGCCGAATTTGTCAATATTAAAACGGTTTTATAAGCGAGACGCGATTACTTTGCCGGATGATAGTCGTACCAATATCCCTGCGGCTCGTTTCCTGAAACGTAGCGCGTATTGTATTTCAAAAGATAATCGAGATGAGCGTCGTCGAGCGGAAACGACTTGCCGGGATACGGATAATTCCCCATCTTACGAAATGGCAACGGCTCGACCGTGTTGCCGTCGGCGGCGTAGAAGTCCATATCTTTTTCGTAGCCGTTGGCCACGAAGAAATAATCGCGCGTCCATCCCTTGGGCACGGCGGGTAATTTTGCGGGATCGAATTCCAGGGCCACTTCTTCGCCAGTCCCAAAAACTACATACTGATCGTCGTAGTTGGTGAGCAGCGGGGTGACGTCACCGTAACGGGTGTACGTTCCGGCCTGTCGCGCGTATGGGCCGGTGCGACTTACTTCTTCGTAAACATATTTGACGTTGCCGGGCGGCTGAGCTTCGATCTGGCGCGGATAACCATGGAATCCCAGGTCCGCACGTTGTAGTGGGACGGGCGTCAGAATTGAATTTGAATTCTGCTCGGTGCGGTCGATGAGAATGTTGTCCCAATAAATTTGCAGGTTGGTCGAGATGCGAATGCGCTGCGTGCCCAGCGGCAACTTGTCGCTGAGATCGGCGGTCATGGTGCGAGGCAAGCCGGCGGGGAAACCCATGTCGTCGGTGACGCGCGTCCATTTCCCGTTCGCGAATGCTTCGACGTAGGGAGCGACGGCTTGTACGCCCGCCTGATCGGCCGCGTACATTCCGGTCGCGGTGAAATATTCGATTTCTCCGTGAAGCAGAAGCCGCAACGCTCCACCTTGGTAGGCTTCCCCAAGATCGAGCTCAAGAGTATGCAGTTTGGTAAATCCTTTGAAAGGCAGCAAATCGAAATCGCCGATGTAGCGATGTGCAAGCAGATCGGGGAGAACATTGTGTCCGCGATCGTCCCAGGCGCCGGCGGGAGGGCGAGCATTCTGGCTGGTGATCACCTTGAAAGGCGGATACGGAGGATTGCTGGCGAAATATTCGTTCGGATAAACCTCTTCGCTGCTGGGATGATCGATGGCCAGTAATCGTACTTGGTCCAGATACACGACTTCTTCCATCGGCTCCATCAAGCGGAAACTGAGTTTGCCATCTTTTTCGCGAAGCGCGTTGCGATCGATTTTTATATATTCCGTGGGACGCGAAATATTGCGCTGGTTCGGACCCACCCAATGGCCGACGACACCCGCGCCGAGAACATCTGCGACCAGTTCGTAGTGCCTGCCGTCCCAAACAAATAATGTCGGACAGGA
>DATBAX010000252.1:0-5222 GCA_036271275.1 Terriglobales bacterium | reverse complement strand
AATCGCCAGTGAGCTCTCCGAGCGGGCACGCAAGCAAACCGACGAGGCAGTCCGCAGACGCGAAGACCTGGAACGGCTCTACCATTTCAGTCAGCAATTGTTGATTGCCGATAATATTCTGCAATTGCTAAACGCGATTCCGCAATACGTGATCGACTCCTTCGGAGTATCGGCGGCGGCGATTTACATTCCGGGGAAAGGCGATATTTATCGTTCTGGAAAAGAAACCCGCGATCTGGACGCGGAGCATTTGAAGTCGGTGATCGCCCGCGGCGAGGCCGTTGTCGATGTGGAACGGAAGCTCAGTTTTACCCCTCTTAAAATGGGCGTGAAGACGGTGGGAACCATCGGCCTTTCGGGAGATTTGTCGCGTCAAACCATCGACGCCATGGGAAGTTTGATTGCGATTGCAGTCGAGCGTGCCAGCGCCGTGGAAACGTTGAGCAGGTCCGAAGCGGCCCGCGAAGGCGAGCAACTCCGTTCCGCGATTCTTGATTCGATCACGCACGAGTTTCGCACGCCACTCACCTCGATCAAAGCGTCCATCACCAGCCTGATGTCCGGCATTACGCTGACGGAAGCAGACCGCATTGAATTGATGACCGTGATCAATGAAGAAAGCGATCGGTTGAATCGTCTGGTCGGCGAAGCAGCCGAGGTTGCACAGCTTGAATCTCACGAGTTTCAGCTTGATCTCAAGCCCCGCAGAATCGCCGAAATCGTGGAGGCGGCGGTCGCCGGCATCAAACAGTTACTCGGCAAACATCCCATAGAAATCCGGGTGCCAGAGGATGTGAACGCGCTGGTGGATGCGGAGCGCATTAAGGAAGTCATCATCCAGTTGCTGGAAAATGCAGCCAAGTATTCGGACCCCGAGGCGCCCATCCGAATTACCGCCGAATCCAAGGAAAACAACGTGGTGATCAATATCGCCGACCAAGGGTCTGGAATTGACGATATGGAACAAGGGCTCATTTTCGACAAATTCTATCGCGGCAAAAATCAGCGGTACCGCGTTCAGGGGACGGGCATGGGATTGGCAATCGCGCGCGCGATCGTGGAGGCGCATGGCGGCAAGATCGGCGTCACGAGCCAGGTTGGCTCGGGTTCGGTATTTCATTTTTCCTTGCCGCTCAGCCGATGATGCCAGATTTTAGCAGCGGCCCATTTGGCAAGAGATTCCTAGCAGGACATCGCTTCAGCGATGCGGCTAAAAAGCTCCTGCGGACAACTCGGTTCGCGGACGAAGAAATTTTTGCATGGGCAAGATTCGATGCAGGCCTTGCAGGCCTACGTTCTGGGCAAGACATAATTCAAGCGGCGCTCTTCCACGGCGCTTAATGCATTCGATCAGCGCGCCAGCCCGTTCTGAAGCGATTATTCCGTAGCGGGTCAAATTAAAAAGGCTAACCTCGGCTTGCGAAGAATCCCGCACGGTGCCCAGGTGCTCTGTCTGCTGGTTCGCGCCAGATCCCTCGCCCGGCTGAAGAGCGCCGGATCTTCGGGATGACTAGGATGAAAACTCAAATTGACCAATACTGATTATTCATCTTCAAACCTCGGCCATTGCCCAGATTTAACCAGATTTTGACGAACTCGACGATGATTTACCCTATAGTTATAGTCGGTATTTTGAGGAGGCTTCTATGTGGACGCGTTTGTTGATTGCTTTGATCGTAGTTCTCGGCCTGGTAATTGTGGCCAAGAAAGTTTTTGCAGATTCGACGCCGGCGGTGGGCACGGCCGCTCCTGACTTCACCTTGAGTTCGCAGGAAGGCAACCAGGTCAGCCTGAAGGATTTTCACGGCAAGTGGGTGGTTCTCTATTTTTATCCGAAAGATTTCACCAGTGGATGCACCATTGAAGCGCACAACTTCCAGCGCGATCAAGCCGAGTACGTCAAGCGCGGGATCGTCATTCTTGGCGTGAGTGTGGACAGCGTGGATTCCCACAAGCAGTTCTGCACCAAAGAAGGACTTAACTTCAAGCTGCTGGCGGATACCGACAAAAAAGTTTCGGAATCCTACGGGTCGCTGATGAACATGGGTGTGATGAAAATCGCGTCCCGACATACGTTCATCATCAATCCCGAGGGCAAGATCGTGAAGGTCTACACCAGCGTCGATCCCAACAAGCACAGCGCGGAAGTTCTAGCGGCGTTTGACGAAATGCAGAAGCAGCCCGGCGGTGGAAGCAAGTAGATCCGGGATATTAGAGCAAAGATTGATTCGCGGGTAGTGCTGACCCTTCGCTCTCCGCGAGGGCTTTTTCTCCGGGGCTGGATTCGAAGTTTCGAACTACTTTGACCAGCTCCGAGCGCTCTTCTTGAAGGTTCTCGAGGGTAATTCGGTCCGGCGAAGCAAGGGCTACATCCGAAGGCAAAAGTCCTACACTCTGATTTCTGCCTAACGACTTGGCCAGATATAAAGCCGAGTCCGCCAGTTCCAGCGATTCCTCCGCGCAGATTGCTTCGAATGCATTGCTACACCACGGGAAGGGCGCCCACCCTATGGAACATGTCATGCGCACCTTGATCCCTTTCGACAATTCGAAGGGTTCAGAAGCCATGGCGTCCAATATGCGGCTGCAGAAGATGGCCATTCCTGGGCGGCCTGCAGAACGGCTCATCACCAGAAATTCTTCTCCGCCCCAGCGCACAAGAACGTCGGATTTGCGCATGACTCTGGCCAGGCGCTCCGCAATCTTTTGCAGCAGCTCATCACCAACGGGATGTCCGTAGTCGTCATTGATGCGCTTAAAGAAATCGACGTCGATCATGACAAAGGTGAGATCGCGATAGTCCAGCTTGCCACCCTGCGAGCCTTGGGCGCGCAGATAACTTCGTGTGACCTGGGCGGCATCAGCGGTGAGAGTTTCCTCCAGATAGCGCCGGTTCCACAGGCCGGTAAGGACGTCGGTGAAAGAGACTTGCTGTAGTTCCAGATTTTTTCTCTGCAACTCAATGCTATGCCAGCGCAGCAATTTTTCCTTGTCCACCAGGTTGTCTTTGAGCCGGCTCATTTCTTCCAGATTCTGGTGCGAAGTTCGAAGCAGTTGAATCAAGTCGCGGTCCTGCAGGTGCTGCTTCAAGGACACCAGGACACCCATGACCAACATTGTGCCAACCGTTAACAACAGGCGATAAACACGCACCGCCGGCGGCGTGTGCGTGGCGAAAACCGCCCAGACGATCATGAGCGGAGTGGAAAAGACGGCCAACATTGCAAGCCGCGCGGCCCACATGCTGGGGCCGATAGATTTTTCTTCACACGGCTGTGTTTCGAGTGCCCGTCCTCTCGCACTTAACCCAACTCCGGTGAACCACGCCATCGCCGCCACCAGCGGGACATCGTACAGGCTGCCGGTGTAATAAAGATGAAAGTCAATCGCGATACTCGCAGCGATGGACCCTGCAGCGTAGATGGCGGCCGCAGCAAAAAGATGGGTATAGATATTTTTCCAGGACTCCGCGCTACGCCGCCACACCAGGGCCACACCCACGAGCAGGATTAAATGTTCACAGAGATATAACGCATCGAAGTTGCGGCCGTAGACCTCCTCCGTGGGATAGACGTACTGCCACGGAATGACGACAAAGAGATAAAGATAAAGCCACCAGACCAGCAATAACAGGAAATCCAGCGATCCAAAACGCGCCGACTGCTCGTCCTGCTTACTGTGGGGTTGCACAGCGAGCGCGGCCATCATGGGAACGATGTGAAGAAATAGAATGATGTCGCCAGTGAATGGATTCGGGACTTCCTGGCGCAGAAAGACTTCAAAGTAGGTCCACCAAACCTGCGCCCCGAGCCACATGGCGAAACCAAAACTCAGAAGAGAAAAGAAAAGCCGCGTCTTACCGGAGGATTTAAAAGCAACGGAAAGAATCGAAAGAGTTGCCAGTAACAACAAGAGGCATTGCGTGAGGTCACCAAACGCCGTCAGCGCGAAACTGCGCGGCATTCGAAGCGAGAGGAATATATGGACGCAAACCAGCCCGGTCGCAGCCAGGCACCATTTTCTCGCAAGCTGGTTTAGACGGAGCTCCACCAGCTGATTGTAGAGTTACCTTGGAAAGACAAAATATTACCGAGGTAACCCCTTCCATCAAAAATAGATTGCGGCAGTTTCCTCGCGAGAAAAGCCCGTAATTCGGGCGGGCAATATCCCGGGGCGTTCCGTGTCACTTACCTACGTAACTAATATGCCAAATCGAGTTTGAAGCGTCGTCGGTGACGAGAAGCGAGCCGTCGGGTGCGACGGTCACACCTACCGGACGTCCCCAAACATCCCCGTTATCGAGCACAAATCCAGTCATGAAATCTTCGTACTCTCCACTGGCATGACCGGTCTGATGCAATGGCACGCGAATCAGTTCGTATCCTGCGCGGGTCGCTTTATTCCATGAGCCGTGCTCGGCCCCAAAAATATCTCCTTGATATTCCGCGGGAAATTGTTTGCCGTCGTAAAAAGTAATTTCGAGCGATGCATTGTGCGGTTGCAACAGGACATCCGGAACTATGACTTTGTCTTTGAGTTCAGGATGTTTGCCGGCATGACGCGGGTCCTGATGCGAACCGATATACCACCACGGCCAGCCGTAGAAGCCGCCGTCCTGCACGTGCGTGATGTAGTCGGGGACGAGGTTGTCTCCCAACGCGTCGCGCTCGTTTACTGAACACCACAACTCACCCGTGGTTGGATTGATAGCAAGACCCACCGCATTGCGGATGCCCGCTGCAAACACGCGCATCCCGGAACCATCCGGATTGAACTCTAGAATGTCAGCACGATTTTTCTCGCTGGAATGGGTGTCGGGATCATCAACGTTCGACGCTGAACCAACGGCGACAAACATTTTCTTGCCGTCCGGCGAGAAACGGATGTCGCGGGTGACGTGTCCTCCACTACCTCCGGGCAAGTCCGCGATATGCTGCGACGGACCGCGTGCTTTCAGATCGCCGTTTTCATAAGGAAACCGCACCACCTCGGCCGTGTTGCCGATGTATAGCCATTGCGGATTCGGGCCGGGAGGATAAAACGCAATTCCGAACGGTCCCTTCAGCCCGGAAGCAAAGACGTCCATTTGTTGCGCCTTGCCTTGGCTGGTGATTCCGCGAAAAACGATGATGCGTCCTGGTTCCATCTCGGCGACGAAAAAATCGCCGTTGGGCGCAGTACGAATGAGTCTTGGGTTCTCCAGGCCAACCGCGTATTGCTCG
>DATBAX010000251.1:0-3120 GCA_036271275.1 Terriglobales bacterium | reverse complement strand
TACGAAAGCCAGTCCAAGGAAACGGCGGCTCTGGTGGCGCGGGAAGTATCGCTCGGATCGGAAGATTGGACGTTTGCATTTCAGAGCCAGGGCATGTCCGGTGGCGCATGGCTCGGACCCACGGTGGAAGCGACTATTCTTGGGCTGAAGGAAAAAGGACATCGCGGGATTTTTATTCAGCCCGTGGGTTTCGTTTGCGACCATGTGGAAGTGCTGTATGACATTGATATTGCCTTCAAGGAATTCGCAGTCAAGCATGAAATGCGCTTGTGGCGGGCCGAGTCGCTCAATGGTTCTGCTGTGCTGACTTCGGCGCTCACTGACTTGGTGCAATCAAGATTGACGCCCCTGCCAGCGAATCCATGAAACGAATTGCCATCATCGGCGGCGGGATTTCCGGACTCTCCGCGGCCTTTGCCCTCGAGCAGCAACGCCGCGTCAAGCAGCATCTCGAATATGTTGTGTTCGAATCAGGTCCGCGCTTTGGTGGCGTAGTGGCCACCGAACAGGTGGATGGATGCGTGGTTGAAGCCGGTCCCGATTCGTTCCTTACCGAGAAGCCGTGGGCGAGCGAACTCTGCCACCAACTTGGTTTGGGTGACCAACTCATTGGTTCCAATGACGCCGCCCGCAAAACGTACATTTTGGTGAATGGCCGTCTGGTCATGCTGCCCGATGGCCTGATGTTCATGGTGCCCACGAAGATCAGGTCGGCACTGACATCACCGCTATTCTCGACGCGAACGAAATTTAAGATCGCTCGCGAATGGCTCCATCCGCCACATAAAGCTGAAGGTGACGAATCGGTCGCCTCGCTTATCGAGCGCCACTATGGCAGTGAAATGGTGGAGCGTCTTGCCGATCCCCTTCTCTCCGGAGTGTATGGTGGCGAAGCAAGCCGGTTGAGTGTCCGGGCCGTGTTGCCGCGATTCGCTCAGATGGAAGAAACTCATGGCAGCTTGGGCCGCGGAATGTTGGCCGCGCGCAATCACTCGACTTCCAGCGCTGCTTTAGGCAAACCGATCTTCACTTCTTTGAAAAGCGGAATGCAGCAAATGGTGGATGCATTGCTCGTGTATCTGCCTGGAACGTCCCTTCGTTCCGGTACGCAAATCATAGCTGTTGAACCGCAAGCTGGAGGATGGTTGCTGTCCGCGGGCTACGATTCCGATCAGTTCGATGCTGTAATCATCGCCACGACCGCGTCCGCTGCCGCGACTTTGTTGAGAACGACAGACGCGAATCTCGCTCGCGAACTGGGTGGTATTGAGTACAGTTCCTCGATCACAGTCTCTCTTGGGTATGACCAGCAAGTCCGTTCCTCATTGCCTGCCGGATTTGGATTTCTGGTGCCGCGCAGCGAGGGCAAGCGCCTCATGGCGGCCACTTTCGTGCACAATAAATTCCCGCATCGTGCTTCGGACAATCGTGCGCTGATCCGCTGCTTTTTGGGCGGGACTCGTGACGAATCTGTACTTCAGCTTTCACACGAAGAAATCCTGCGCATTGTCCGGGAAGAACTTCACCAGATACTTGGGATCACTGCCGAGCCGCTCTTCACGCGAGTCTACAAATGGAAATCCGCGATGGCGCAATACAACGTCGGACATCTCGAACGCCTGGATCGTATCGAATCTTTGGGCAAACAATATTCCGGATTGGCGTTGGCCGGCAACGGATATCGCGGAATCGGCGTCCCGGATTGTGTCCGTTCCGGCAAGGAAGCGGCGGGTCAGGCCTTGGCAGCGGTGGGGTTGGCTAAAGAAACTGCCTCCTGACAGTTGTCTTACCAGCGTAACGCATGTGCTTTCTCGGATAATTGCAGAAACAAGATTCCTCATGCAGGGTTACTACAAGGCAGACTCCAGGGAGAACCCTTTATGAGCGTTTTAACGAAACGAATTTTGACCACGGCTTTTAGTGCCGGCCTATTGCTGTCGTCGATGTTGTGGGCACAGGAACAGAAACCAGCGGGCGGCTCGCCGATGCCGGGACACGATATGTCCAAAATGAGCGGCTCCGACATGCCGGGCATGGACAATGATGGAACTGCACACGCCATGCAATCCATGGAAGGCCATCACATGGATATGGGGCCGCACATGAAGATGACAGCGCTGCGTCCGGTGAAGCCGGGCGACCAGGAGAAAGCGAATCAGGTATTGGAATCCGCACGTAAGGCGGCGGAACAATATACCGATTACAAAGTTGCTCTCGCCGACGGCTTCAAGATTTTCATGCCGGACCGGCCGCAGAAACAGTATCACTTTACGAATTACCGTTATGCCTTCGAAGCCAGGCGGCACTTCAATCCCGATCATCCTACGTCGTTGCTCTATGAGAAACAGGGCGACGGTTACAAGTTGGTCGGCGTCATGTATACGGCAATCAAGGACGCACCAGAGAGCGAACTCGATGCCCGAGTCCCGCTCAGTATTGCGCAGTGGCATGCGCACGTGAACTTGTGCCTGCCTCCGGCGGCCAAGAAAAGCGAACTCGAGGTGCCGCATCCGCAGTTCGGACTGCATGGCTCGATTGTGACCCAGGAAGGATGTGATGCGGTCGGCGGAAAATTCTTGCCGCAGATCTTTGGATGGATGGTGCATGTTTATCCGTTCGAGCAGAAACCGGAAGACGTGTGGTCCGTCGAGCGCCAGGGGCCCGGACACATGGATTAGTCAAAGGCGTAAACCACAAAGTACACGAAGTAACACGAAGGAAATGCTTTGGGGGGCCTCGGTGATACTTCGTGCCCTTGGTGGTTCAAGCTTTTGGTGTCCGGAAAACGAATTGTTCGCTCATTGCAAAATTGAAGAGGGAGCAAACCGCAATCGCGATTCCGTTTGCGAAAATAAACGGCATCGCCATGATCCCGGCCAACAACTTCATGAGCAGAACGTTTCCGCCGATTGAGCAAAGGCCGGTCGTCAGATTGAATTTGAGAAAACGTTCGAAACCCTTGTCACTGGCCCGGTTCGCCCACGTGAAGCGCTCATGCCATAGAAAGTTGTGAACCACTGCAGCTTCTACTGCCAGAGCTGTCGCGAGCAGATAATCGAGGTGCAATCCAGATTTCAACACAGTCAGGACCAGCAACTGCACCCCAATTCCAATCCCGCC
>DATBAX010000250.1:0-3267 GCA_036271275.1 Terriglobales bacterium | reverse complement strand
GAACACATCCCCTTCGGGATGAAACTCGGGAGGCTGCTCGACTCCTTTCATCGCCTCGATTTCCGGCAACACTTCGTGCAACAGGCCACTTTCGTCCAGTAGGAGAAATGCCTGACGAGCGTGGCCTTCGGTGAGCATTCGAGTCAGTTCGTCGCGCACCCGTTCCCTGGAGACCTGATTGATCTGCGATGCCAGCTTTTGGATGGCAGC
Source organism: Terriglobales bacterium (assembly GCA_036271275.1). Taxonomy (GTDB): domain Bacteria; phylum Acidobacteriota; class Terriglobia; order Terriglobales; family Acidobacteriaceae; genus DATBAX01. Next base: position 3,057 of record DATBAX010000250.1, on the reverse strand, counting down.
GAACGTTTTCGGTTCGATGATGAAACCAAAACGGGCGGCGAAACGAATTGCCCGGAGCATGCGGAGTTTGTCTTCCGCAAAGCGCCGCTCGGGATCCCCGATGGCGCGAACGATTCCGGCTTCGAGATCTTTGCGTCCGCCGACAAAATCCAACACTCCGTCGGTAATCGGATCGAGCATCATGCCGTTGATAGTGAAGTCACGGCGCGCAACGTCTTCTTCGGGAGTCTTGCTGAAACGTACCTCGTCGGGGTGGCGCCCGTCCGAATAGCCAATGTCGGAGCGGAAAGTTGCGACCTCGATCGCGTTGTGTTTAGGGGCCGAGACGGCTACGTCGCCGGCAACGTCTTCTGGAATCAACACCACACCGAACTGCGCGCCGACCGCATAAGTTTCGGGAAAGATTTGCATGACTTCATCTGGATTAGCACTGGTCGCGACATCGTAATCCGCGGGCTCCCGGCCGAGCAGTAGATCACGAACGCATCCGCCCACGAGATAGGCCTGGTGATTTTTCTCACGTAGCTTGCGGACAATCGAAATGGCGAATTCTTTCGACATTAGCGGGTCTCCGAAGTTTACCCGAGGCCGTGCCAAACATCTTACAAACTCCTGACTGAGTGGTGACAATCCCCCGTTCAGCGTCGACATACATTTAGGCGAGACAAGCAGACGCGGCGAAACGCGGATTCTAATTCGGTAGACCAGTTTTTAGTCGCGGCGATGTGTGCAATCTCTCTCCCGCACACAGCGCTTTTTTTTCAAACGAGAGTGGAGGAAAGATTCTATGTGGAGCGGACGCCCTCGTCGGTGTGACGGCGAACTATCGAGGTTCGTATCAGGGCATCGGCTTCAGCGATGCCGGGGAAAAAACTTGTTCAAATCATCCGAAAGCCTTGAATTCAGGATGCAAGGCTAACTCATCGAGTTGGTTTCTGAAATTCGCCGACGAAAATGGATAGCCTTCTGGCTTCTCGACCAATCCGGCGCGAACCGGATTGTCGAGGATGTAACCTCGATGATTGGCGAAGTCTTCCGCGTCGTGAATTCGATGGTTGCTAAAACTCTGCTGCCAGACTGGAATCTTGTACGTCTTTCCGAGGCGATACGAGTAGCCGCCTTTGATGAACTGGATCGCGCGCTCGAGGGAACAATTTGGTGCGGGCGTGATCAACAAGTGGAGGTGGTCCGGCATGATGACGAACTCGTGAAGAAGAATTCTTCCCTGTCGACGATAGTGGAAGAAAACTTCTAGTAAGAGCTTGGCCCTGAATCCGTCACGGAAGATCGGACGACGTTGCCAAGTAACGGCGGTGACGAAAAACGTTCTCGCGAAATCCATTCGTAAATCGTAGCGATATCCCTGAGATCAAGATGTGATCCTCGTCACATGAAACATGTTTTCGTTCCCGGAATGGGATTGTGGAGTCGACCTATTGGGCTGCCGTGGAAGAGCGGCGCTTCAGCGCCGCGTAAATCGTTTTTGCCTTATAACGCGGGCCTGGAAGGCCCGCTCTTCCACGGCGGCATATACGGCGCGGCCTTGAATACGGCGATGAGACGAAGCTGATACGGAGATAATTATCGAGGGAAAAGATCTCAGAGAAGGCTGCGATGTCGCCCGAAGTACCGTGGAAGAGCGGCGCTTCAGCGCCGCGTAAATCGTTTTTGCCTTATAACGCGGGCCTGGAAGGCCCGCTCTTCCACGGTGGCTCATGCAGTATTTGGATGCAAGGGCATCGCGATCAGAAATGATCGCCATCGCCCTAATTATTGGGCGGGACAAGGCTGCGGGCGGGGCGTCCGCACACATTGGCTTTGCCATCTAGTTTTCCCGTCTACTGCAGATTCCTCCCTTCGCCTGTCGGCTACGGATCGGAATGACAAGATTTGAGGCGGCGGTCTTTAGGACTGCCGCCTCATGTTCTCTGGCTGCGTTAGTCAACGGCAGCGGACAGGAGTGTCCGCCCTACATCAACGAGCCCACATCTCTTAGCTGCAGCCGCTGGTGCTGCCGCAACTGCCGCAGCGGTAGCAGCTTCCGTTTCTGGTCATGATGCTGCCGCAGAAGCTGCAACTCGGGGCATCGCCCAGGTCGATTAAGCTGGCCAGGGCGTCGGCGGCGTGGACGGAACCCGTCGTTGGCCGTTGGTCGTTGGTCGTTGGCGAAAAGCTTGACTGACTGGTGCCGGCGTCTGCCATGCTTTCGTTTGTCGGTGGTAAGGCACCGGGGACTCTGGGCCTCAGGGTGTCGAACAACATCTGCTGCTGGCCGGTCAGGAAGCGGAGTTGTAGCCAGCGGAAGATGTAGTCCATGATCGATTTGGCGAATCCGATTTCTGCGGTGCCGCTCCAGCCGCTGGGTTCGAAGCGGGTGTGCGCGAATTTTTCGCAGAGAAGTTTCAGTGGCACGCCGTGTTGCAGCGAGAGTGAAACGGCGCAGGCGAAGCTGTCCATGAGGCCCGAGACGGTGCTGCCTTCTTTGGCCATGGTGACGAACAGTTCACCGGGCTCGCCGCTGGGATAGAGGCCGACGGTGATGTAGCCTTCGTGTCCGCCGACATTGAATTTGTGGGTGACCGAGGCGCGTTCGTCCGGCAATCTGTGGCGGACGGCGCGTGGCGGCGCGTTCAAGTTAGCTTCTTCGTGGACCGCCGGGTCGGCCACGCGAGCGTCTTCTTTCTTCGAGAGCGCGGTCGAACTGCCGGCGGCGCTCAGCGGTTGAGATTGTTTGCATCCATCGCGATAAACGGCCACGGCTTTGAGTCCCAGTTTCCATGCCTGAAGGTAGGCCTCCATGATGTCTTCCACGGTGGCGTTGTTCGGCAGGTTTACGGTCTTGGATATCGCGCCGGAGATGAAGGGTTGCGCGGCTGCCATCATTTTCAGATGGCCGAGATAATGAATGGAACGCGTGCCCTTGCTGGGCTTGAACGAGCAGTCGAATACTGCGAGGTGCTCGTCCTTCATATGCGGCGCGCCTTCGATGGTGCCGGTCGCGTCGATGTAGCTGACGATGGCGTCGGTCTGTTCGTGAGTGTAGGAAAGCTTGAACAG
>DATBAX010000249.1:0-4174 GCA_036271275.1 Terriglobales bacterium | reverse complement strand
ACAAACACCGACAATCGCCGGAAAAGTTTTTGTTCGGCAGCGCTCAGTAGGTCGTAACTCCAATCCATGGCAGCGCGAAGGGTCTGCTGACGCTGGGGTAAATCGCGCGAGCCGCCGGTCAATAACTGCAAGCGGCTTTGCAGGCGAGTCAGCATGGACGACGGCGAAAGAACTTTCACCCGGGCGGCGGCGAGTTCGATGGCGAGCGGTAAGCCATCGAGCCGCGAGCAAATTTCGGCGACGGCCAGCGCGTTCTGCCCGTTCAATTCGAAATCCGGCTTGGCCGCGACGGCGCGTTGCACGAACAGCACGACCGCAGGACACTCTGACAAAACCCGAACCGAAGGCTTGGATCGCGTATCCGGAAGGGCCAGCGGCGGCACGGGAAATTCATGCTCGCCATAAATGTGCAGGGCAGCCCGGCTGGTCGCGAGGATTTTGAGATTGGGCCCCATGGCCAGGAGTCCCGCCACCATGGGCGCGGCCTGCATCACGTGCTCGAAATTATCCAGCAGGAGCAAGGTTGGCGCGCACTTCGGGTCCTGGAAATTTTCGTAAAGTATTTGCAGCGGCGGATGGCCGCCCACTTCCCGAATTCCCATGGCCTGAACGATTACCGTAGGGATCAATCCCGGGTCGCTCAGCGGGGCGAGCGGCACAAAATGAATTCCACCAGGAAAGTTTTCCGCCAGCCCATTCGCCATCTGCACAGCGAGGCGCGTCTTACCGATTCCGCCCGGCCCGGTGATCGTGAGCAAGCGAACTTCAGGCCGCAGCAGCAACTCCGAGGCGGTGGTCACTTCCCTTTCCCGCCCTACAAATCCGGTTCGCTGCGCGGGAAGATTCGCCGGACGCGCCTCCACCTGCTTCATCGGCTTGTCTGAGAACCTATCGCGGATAGCGGTGAGTTCTTGCGCGAGATCCCGGGTAGTGGCGTAGCGCTTATCGGGTTCTTTTGCCAGGCATCGCTCAATTGCCCAACACAGTGGCGCAGGCGTATCGCGATTTTGCGCCGCGATCGGCTCGACTGCCTCCCGAAGAACGGCCACGAGTGTTTCCAGGGCGGTATGCCGGTAAAACGCGCGCTTGCCGGTCACCATTTCGTAGAGCACCACACCGAACGAAAATTGGTCGGACCGGAAATCAACATTCAGGCCTTTTGCCTGTTCCGGTGACATGTATCCCGACGTTCCCAAAACCGTTCCAGCCTGCGTCAATCCGGCTGATGTGGAAGTTATATCCGGCTGCTCTCCGCTAGGGGACGCAAGCTTCGCCAGGCCAAAGTCGAGGATCTTGACGAATCCATCGTGGGAGACCATCAGATTTTCCGGCTTTAAATCCCGATGCGTAATGCCCGCTTCATGGGCTTTGGTGAGCCCGTCCGCGACTTGCGCCGCAATCTCGATTGCTCTTCGCATGGACAATGAGCAAGAACTTATAAGCTCGCGCAACGTCTTGCCTTCCACCAATTCCATTGCGATGTAGTGCGAGGAACCGTCGCGACCGAGCTCGTAAATCGTGACAATATTGGGATGGTTGAGCGCGGATGCCGCACGCGCCTCCTGCTCGAAGCGCTGCAACCGGTCACTGTTTGCAGAAAATTGGGACGGCAACAACTTGATCGCGACGCTGCGATTAAGGCGCGTATCCGTCGCTCGATACACCTCTCCCATCCCACCGGCGCCCAGCGGCGCAACGATCTCGTAAAGCCCGAGTTTGGTGCCGGGAGCCAGGGTCATGGTGGCCCCGATTATAAGCTGCAGAAGAGGCGTCCTGTTTCAGCGTTCCCTCGGGGGAAAAATTGGACAACTTCTTGCTCGCGCCAGCACAACCCTCGTTTTTGCATGCTGGTTCAGATTTACTTGCTCGGAGCAGAATGTCCAAAGCCCTCCAAGCATAGCTGAAAGACACTTCCAACTAAGTTGCTGATTAAAATAGAGATGATAGCTTTAGAGGGGCATAATAGCGATAATCAATGTGATGTCAAAATGGAATATTGACATCACATAGAGCCTCGGCATAATGTATTCTCATGGCCCGAATTCCATTTACGTTGCGCATCGATGCTGAGGAGCGTACAGCTCTCGAACACCTTAGCAAGATTGAAGGGCGTCCGATCAACCAGTTGTTGAACGAGGCGATCAAGACGTACCTCGGTCAAAGAGGCCGCAAGGAAGAAGCCTTGGCGGAGAATCTGGCAAGCCTAAAAGCGTATCGGAAAAAAGACCCTGGATTTCGGCGCGCCATCGCTTCATTCGTGGGAGCAGAAGCGAGTTTGAACGATCCGCTCGAAGGCGAATTGATCGAGGAGTCGGTTGCAGACAAATCTAAGACCGCTGGTCCGCTTCAGAAGAAAATTCGAGAGGTGATGGGTGCCTGATTGGGACGCGGACAGTCCCGAGCTAAGGCGAAATCTAACCCGGTTACTCGACGAGATCGCTCGGGCGGCAGAACGGCGCGCGATCCCGACCGTAGAATCGGCGAGAAGTTGGCAACGCCGATTCCTGGATGGATTGGATGTTCTTCTCCGATATGTTGGTGCGTTTCGCGGCGAACCGGGTCTCGAAAACATTCAGGTCAGAATTGGCGATGCCTACGGTACTCCTCCCGCAAACGTCGCCGAACAACTCAAGCGATTCGAAGAAGTGCTTCAAACCATCGTGGCCGAGCTCGACAAGCATCTGCTGATCGGCAACGAACTGAATGCCGACGAACTTGCAGCCGTAATTGACTTGTGTGCCTGGACGCACGCCGAATGGGTGCGAATTCATCCGCTTGCAAATGGAAACGGCCGCACAGCGCGGGTTTGGGCAAACTTTCTCGCGATGCGCTATGGACTGCCACCCTTCGTCCGCTTGCGTCCCAGACCCGATTCCGGATATGAAGACGCGGCAGCGAAGGCCATGCGAGGCGACTGGGAGCCAACTGCGGTGGCGTTTCAGCGTTTGCTCAATCGCTTTTTCGAAGATGCACGGAATTAGTCCCGTATCCTTCGATTGGATCATGGAACTTCGTCATGCTGCACGAACACGAAAGTTTGTTGGGCCAAAAACGTGTGGAGATTCCGCCAAAGTTGATGAAGGCTACCACGGCTCTGCAGCGTGGATAATTGGTCGATGCGGATACCGCACGTGCCAGATTTTAAGCACGGCCTACATGTCCAAGACAATAAACGCGCCAATTCTGTTAGTCTTCTTCGTCGTCGGAGAAAGCCTCTGGATTCTTTTCTCCGCTTGTGTCTTCCATTCCGGTCAGCATGAGGGCTTGGACGTTGTTCAACAATTTGGCCGCTCCCCGATCCAACTTTTTGCGGACAAACTTCGGTCGGGAACTGTTCGCAGTTGGCATTGCTGAAATCAAAATGGCCTCGATTTCATCTCGATGATCAGAGTCGTTAATTTCGAATGCCGAAAAATAGTTCCAAAAGTTATATCTGGGCGAATTGGGTTTCAGCGCATGTGTACTCAGTCGCCGGAGGAGTGGTTTGCCAGTCTTTCCTATGTAATAAGGCAAATCGTCTCGATAGAGAACGTAGACGCCCGGATTTTTGAGAGCATCGGTCAAGATAGGCTTTCCATCGTTCATATGAAATAAGGCCCTAGGCCACATTCGAAAAAACTGCCTTGTTTTCCATCGATCTTTTGTCACATCTCACCTCAGCGAGCGAATTCGTAAACATCAGACGGCCCAGTAGCTTTGGATAAGATCAGCATCGTACTTCAGGAAGATTTGTGATGCAAATCCAGTAACTGCCAGGTAGTGACGCAGTTAGAAAAAATGCCGATTGAAAAGGCTTCGTATCAGGGCATCGCCTTCAGGCGTGCCGTAAGAATTACCGAATCTGAGAACGCGCTTCGGCGCTTGCAGAAGCAGCGGCTAAAGCCTTTCCGATCGCGATTGTTTCGGCGCGGCTGAAAAGCCGTGCCCTGATACGAATCTCGCCGCAGACTTGCACCAATACCAACCGCAAGACCGCTCGCAGAGACTGTATGTATCCTGAGCGGCCCGAAACGGCCGCGAGGCTTGTTTCCGGGTTCCGTCCCCACCCCGCTGTTACAATCCCTACTTTCATACCATTACAGAACTTTTGCGGCCGTGGAAGCGTATCAATGTGTGACGGCGAGGAGTTGGTCTCTCTTCACAGCAAAAGATTTCTAGCCGGTCAATTTGTAGT
>DATBAX010000248.1:0-13723 GCA_036271275.1 Terriglobales bacterium | reverse complement strand
CATCTCGAAGCCGCCATGGTCGAAAAAGCGCTCGAAGATTGGGACTTGAACCAATTGGATTTTCTCTTCATTGAAAACGTAGGCAACCTGGTATGTCCATCTTCTTATGATTTAGGAGAAGATCTGCGTTTCGTTCTCATTCCCGTCACGGAGGGAGAAGACAAACCGCTAAAATATCCGACCATTTTTAACAGCGCCGATGTTGCCATCGTCACCAAGCTTGACTTGGCCGCTGCAGTCGAATTCAACTGGGACACCATGCTGGAAAACATCGAGGCGGTGCGTCCGGGCATGCTGGTCTTCAAACTATCCGCCAAAACGGACAAGGGAATGAACGAATATCTAGAATTCCTGACAGCGCAGTTGGGCGAGTTGCGTCAGCCCGCGCAAGTGTGATCTCCAATGGGCAAGCCGCTGCCATCAGGGCGGCGGCGTCTGTTTGTTGTGGAATCGCGAGGCATGCCTCCGGGAGTATCTGCGGGAACACGGTTAGGATGCTGTCGGTAAATTGGCGCCCTTATCCGAAAAAAGCCGCCCCAAAATCTTTGTTTACTACAGGCAGGTTTGGTTCAACTGGCGAAAAATCGCAATTACACCAACTATCCTGATTGCAGTGGAGGAGAAGAAGTAAGTGATTGGAGGCTTTTACCGTGGTTTCGCGCAGCGGCAGAAAGTGTGCGCAGTCCACACCGAGACGCCAAACTTTGACGCCAGAATTCTGTAGGGCAGTTTCTCTCGAATCCGTTCCCGCCTGAGTTGAACAATTTTTTTGCTTGTGAGTGTTCATAGCGCTGGTCTTCCCAACACGACTCCGTTCTTGCGAGCATTATCCAATCCAGCCTTTACCCGTTCCGCAATCAACGATCTTTCGAATTGCGCCACCGCTCCGATCATCTGGAACAACATCTCTCCGGCTGGACAGACGTGTCCACTGCTTCTGTTACCGACACGAAATCGATCTCAAGGGCGCAAAGACTTTCGACCCGCCAGGGAATGATTCCCCAAAGTTGATTGCGCTCGTCTGAGTCTGTTTGACGAAGTCGGCTACCGAGGATTGTTGTTGATCTCGTGCATCCATCTGCCAATGCTGGGCCGAAACCTTGATTTTCGAGAAACCAACCGCGCCCGTAAACATTAAGTTGGTGAGGTTTAGTAAGAAGCACTATGAATGGTCTCTGGGCGCTCTCGACTTGCTCCGTACTCGCGGTCGCAATCTTCTTGGTATCCTTCGCATAGTCCCTCAACACCATGAGCGAACGACCGGTGAAATAAATAATGGGAAGGGTGAGTACAGCTTGGAACCCACCCCGCCCAGTTAATCGATGAACACATCGGTGACCTACTTTCCTGCGGCTTTACGCTTCGCCCATCTAGCCTTCTGTGCTGCTGCCATCTTACGGCGACTCTTGAGAGACACCGTCCGCTTGCCCCCACCATCGCTCGTTCCGCGACTCTCTACCTGACTTACTGCCCCGAGTGCTTTGAGTGCTGCGTCAATCCGGCTGCGTTCTTCCTTCAATGACTGAATGATTGCATCGATGTTCATGTATCCCCCTAGGTTCGGTCTATTTGGAACTCCATCGGTCGAAAGTCTACTCTAATCCGAATCGTTCGGACAACCGACGACTCCGTGAAACCGGATTGTTTATTTTAGGGGGGTGACGTGATAGGTCGCAGACTTGTACGAGTCGAGACGGCATGTGAAGTCCCAAGCCCAAACGTCTTTGTCCGGTTTCAAAGGTTTATCCAACGTCGCCTTGACCGGATATTTGCGTCTGTGTCGCGATCTGCGCAGCCGCGAGTGATGTCAAGATAATGATCAACAGAGCCCGCAGTACTGGTTTCACGCTGTCTCCAATCAGCGGGACGGTATCAAACCGCCGCCATTAGAGTCAATGACACGAATCGGGCCGCCGACTTGAGCGGGCAAGATCTCGAATTGATACGTTCGTCAATGCGGCCCATTAAGTTACCTGGCGCGGCGACAGCCCCCGATCTAACACAGTGGGTCAAATGGGAGCGCGAAATATCCGCGTACTCGCGGTGAGTCGATCTCTGGCGAGAGAAAAGCAGAGAGGCCTAAGGCCGCAACGAAATAAACCAAATGTATCAGTGCGCCTCTCAATTCTTTTCGTCCTCGACGCTTAGATTGTTTGTACCTGCCTTTGGGAGGTCCAACCGCTAGGCGGGCTGGGAGAAGCCTGCGATGATTTGGATGACGTGATTGCGTTAATCCACGTTGAAAAAATCGAAGCAGCGAAGAGACTGAATTGAGCAACCGAACGCTTAAGATATTCGAGTGGATGGACACAATTCCCACGAGAGGAGTCTGCTCTCGGTGTTTGCCAGAGTTTACGCCGCCACACTATATCTCGGATGCAGCGGGTTCGCTCTCAATCCTTGCGGATCAGTTTGACAGACACCAATGTCAATCTGATTCCGGCTCGATGTGTCAGTAGTTCACCCCGAGAATCGAAGCTCGAACCGCACCACCGTCTCCCGCGGGGACGGTGTGCGTTACCGGAGCGGAACCCCCTCGAAATCTTCCGGGGCAGGCGATGGCGGAAGTACTTGGCCTGTTCCACATCCGGTTGCCCGCACTCTACACCTTCCCATTGTCCGATGCCAGACATTTGTCACGTTCGCACATCGCTCTGACGGACCGGCTACTTTGGGAACCGACAAAAAATTGCTATTCAGCGTTTCGCGTCCCAGACAATAGCATCAAACCAGGTAATAGGCAACCGTGCATCCATGTGGATCGCCGCTGAATAACTCAATGTCGGCAATGCAGTGACGATTTTTTGCACCACAGTGCCGCATTCGAGAGTTCTGCTCGAGTAGAAGTTATGTTGAAACGGCATTGGCAGTGGGGAAGGAATCGGGTTGCTAGAAAAACGGAATCTGACATTAACAGGTTGGATCGATGCCGTAGCGATTGCCGGCAAATGCTGTCGGTGCGCCAAAACCTTTGAAATACAGCCCCACACGCCTATGCGCACGGCCGAAGCTTTGGCAGACCTCGCCGATCAATTTGACTCGCACGAATGCGAACCTGCAAGCGAACCTTCTACTTAGAAGCTTACAAGAGCGGTTTGGGTTTATAGTTGGATTTCGAGTCCTTCTTGGAATTTCGGAGTATCTCTTGGATTTCGAGCATCATCTTTTGCGCCCCTTCGCAATGCGCCTGTCCTTTGCTGAGATATCCGATAATTCGTCACGAAGCCGTGTCAATTCTTCCAGCAACGATTCGACCTGAGACGTGAGATCCCCTTGCTTCGGTAGATTGAGCATTCTGCTTCGCAATGAAACCACACCACGCGGCCATCTCGCGCCAGTACACGATAAGCGGATCGAAGTGCCGTGCCCGACGAAAATATTTGAGCAGTCTCGACGCTCCAACGCGCTTTATCTTCGGGATGAATTTGCTGATACCAGCGAATGGGATCTTCCAGCCACTCCTTTTGCGAATGGCCGAGCGTCGCTTCGATTTGCGGCTTACATAGGCTTCGCCCAAAGTTCGTTCGCCTTCGGCAACCGCTCTTCAGGCTCTTCGTTGCCGAACAGATTGGATGAGGCATTATGCGGTACGATTTGCTGAGGAATATGGCGGCAAGATCTACGAGGAGATTCTCTACCTCTGCGAAAGATATGCTTGAATGGCCGGACTCCAGAGCAGCGTCCGACGCCATCCGTTCGGCCTGCCTCGTGGAGAGCCTCGATAAACCTCTTGTGCGAGCCGTTCTAGGGTGTTGACTGCGCGCTTTTACGCCGCCAACTCGGCTCTTTATTTAAGGACGCTTGAGTAAACCTGCGCAAAGCAGGAATCACCCGTCCGTATGTCATCGCTGCGCTCGATGACAACAATGACCCCGGTGGTTGGTTCATGTCATTCAGTAGCACGAATTGGAAGACAGCCGCAGCCTACGTATTTTATTATGATCTCAATTTATTTCGGATTTCACTTACTTCCTGACGAACCCTGTTCGTGGCGACCGGTTCGAACGGCAGGTCAGCCGCTGGGTGGCTGGCCTAGACGCACGCCACGCAACTTTCAGCCGATGGCTTGGCCGCAACGTGGAAAATACATTCGGCCTGGAGATCCGGAACGACTGGATCCACAACGGCCTTCTCCAGACCAAAGATTGTTTGCGCAAGGACAAACTCGATATCTCCAGTGGCACTTCCCTGCCCGCGACCACGCAAGCCGATCTCTTGAGGAACATGCAAGTAGGGTTTTATGTGGGAAATAAAATTCAGTGGACTGCGAAATACCCACAGTCGCGGCCATGCGCGGCGATGTGGAATACGTTGACGTCACCGGCTTGGTTATTCCGGCCAATTCCGATGCGAAGCCTCCCCGAAGTGGCTTCCGAGAAACGTTAAGCAGAAGTCCGTAAAACTTCCATCCGGCATTGCCGACTAACGGCGCCCGATGGCCTTATGATGGGTAGGTCTCATACACATCCCTCCGCCGGACCCATTTTGGGCGTCGGTCTCCTGTGCGATCTGATGAACCGAGCGCGGAGGCCGCTTACATGAAGGCAGAAATCCCGATTAAACCAATCTGCAACATCTGTAACAAGCCCGTAAGTTTTGCGACCGCTAAGACGGATTCTAGAGGAAGAACCGTTCACGAGCGCTGCTATCTGATTTTGCTGAAGGCGGTGAGGTTTCAGTAGGGAACCTCACACATAAATTCAACGGTTGTGGCCGCGTCGATTTTAATCGCATCCAAGCGGTTCGGAGGGCAAAGAAAATGCCGCAAAAGGAAATGAAATCAGAGTTGCGTAATCAAACCGAATCGCAGAGTGACGGCTTTGGCGACAGTGCCGCCGCGAAGGCACAACCGGGCAACGGCTCAGCACGGACGGAGGATGCGGTTAGCGACCAGGCAATCCGTGAACGCGCGCATCAGCTGTATGAAGAAAGCGACCGTCAGGATGGCAACGCGGAAGGACATTGGTATCAGGCAGCTTCTGCAACAAGTAAAGTAAACAAAGGCTCCGGAATGCGAAAGGCTTTACAAAGTTTTTCGATGGCGCCAACGCTCGGTTTTCTAGAGCCCTTTTCAATAAGCAAGACGTGACTCGCATTTAATCCCGCTTTTTCGGCAAGCTCCTTTTGCTGTATTCCCGACACCGCTCGGGCAATCCGTACTGCTTTGCTGTAATCCATATTCCTTGGGTTGGCCTGTCTCTAAGCGTCCCTATCAAGCGTCATTAGCAGTAAACGCGCGAACCAGATTCTCCCAGATAGTACGGATGCACTGGTAAATTTCGTGCTGTTTAAGATTCGGCTTCCGCCGAATCCGTTTTACTTCGCGAATCACTTCCTCAATAGCCTGTTTCTGCTCGGGGTTAACGTCGTTTCGCTTTGCGCGGCCGTAAGGATGGCTACGCAAGCGTTTAGGTCTTTGCTTTTTTTCATATTTGCTCCACTCGGCGGGTTGCGCCGTGCTGCCAAGCATCTTCCCGTGGGTGGAGCGACGTTTCCCCGACAAGCCGTCCCTTCAGGTGCTGAACAAATAGAACCAGTAGGCGATTGATCATGATCTAAACGTTCATAGCTAGATCCCAGGCTCAGCGTCCCCGGTTCGAGGGCAGGTTCGCCCGCGACGCGACTTTGTCCTGTCGCGTCTTAAGGCTCCGAGCGGCTTTACTCGCGCGGAGATAACCTTGCGGTCTTGGGAAGGCCCGACAACATTGAGCAAATTTTCAATGACCTTGAACCATCGTTACGATGGCCCACGTTGAAATCGAGACCAACATCTGGGATTACTGAAAGTCAACTCAAATGACTACAAAACTGGGTTGACTATGGTCCGCGACAAGATAACAAACGGTCACTTCGCTTTCCCTCTTGACAACTAAACTGTATTTCTGCAATTATGGAAATATGCGGAGTGCGCAAGCCATAAAACCGCCGGACAGGGTCGCGAAGTTGGCCGATATGCTCTCAGCCATGGGCTCTGAGCCGCGACTTCGCATCATGCAGCTACTTTTGACGGCTCACCCAGAAGGTCTGGTCGTCGGTGAGATTCAGGACGAGTTAGACATCCCAAATTCCACTTTGTCCCATCACTTAGAAAAACTGAAAGGTGAGAATCTGGTCATTGTTCAGCGCCACAGCACGTTCCTGCGCTATACAGCCAGCACAGATGCGCTTCAGGAACTTCTGCAATTTTTGTATGCAGAATGTTGCACTCGCAACAAAGCCATTAAACCAGAGCAAATTGTTCGCATCTGCAAATAGGAGGAGTCATGAGTTCGTCAGACATCAACGAAGTGGTTAAAGAAAAATACGGACAAGCAGCCTTGCGGGTTACATCAGGCGGGAGTTCGTGTTGCGGAGCGAGTGCAAACATTGGTGGCAGCGATCCAATAACCTCTAACCTCTACGACAAATCGCAAGCGCAGCAGATCCCGAAGGATGCTCTCCTCGCATCTTTGGGCTGTGGGAACCCAACGGCCCTAGCGGACCTTCAACCGGGCGATACCGTTTTGGATTTGGGATCAGGCGGCGGCATTGACGTATTGCTGTCGGGCAAGCGCGTTGGTCCGACTGGCAAAGCCTACGGCCTAGACATGACAGATGAAATGCTCGCATTGGCAAATGAGAACAAGCGCAAAGCGGGAGTTGCAAATGTTGAGTTTCTGAAAGGCGAGATCGAACACATTCCGCTTCCGGACAACTCGGTAGACGTCATCATTTCTAATTGCGTTATCAATTTGTCCGCGGACAAAGATCGCGTGCTGAAGGAAGCTCTCCGCGTCTTAAAGCCTGGGGGACGCTTTGCCGTTTCTGACGTTGTCACTCGTGGCGAAATGCCCGCTGAGATTCGCAAGAGTGTGCTGCTCTGGGTCGGCTGCGTGGCGGGTGCGCTGGAAGAGAACGATTACCGTGCCAAGCTGCTGGCTGCGGGATTCGAGAAGATTGAAATTGAGCCGACTCGGGTGTATCGCATAGAGGATGCGCGCGAATTTCTGTCAGGCCAAAACATCGACGTGGATGCGATTGCTCCGCAGGTGGACGGGAAGTTCATGAGTGCTTTTGTACGCGCCGTCAAGCCCAATCCAAATGCAGCCTGCTGTGGACCAACCTGCTGTCAGTGAGCAAAGAATATGGCCCATTACAACGTGTTGTTTTTATGCACCGGGAATTCCGCTCGCTCCATCATGGCCGAAGCAATCATGAACCGCAAAGGGCGAGCGAATTTCACGGCATACAGTGCTGGCAGTCATCCATCTGGCGCTGTTCGACCCGAAGCCATTAAGCAGCTTGAGGGTGCTCATTTACCAACGGAGAATCTGCGTAGCAAGAGTTGGGATGAATTTGCAAAACCTGACGCGCCGAAACTAGATTTTGTTTTTACTGTTTGTGACAACGCTGCGAACGAAGTCTGTCCATTTTGGCCGTGGCAGCCCCTAACTACTCACTGGGGAGTCGTAGACCCTGCTGCTGTTCAAGGAACGCCTAAGGAGATCGAGCGTGCCTACCGTGAGGCTTTTATGATTCTCGATCGGCGAATCACCCTTTTCCTCTGTCTCCCACTGGCTACGATAGATAGGTTGGCAATCCAAAAAGAGATCGCCAAGATCGGTCAGCAATGAAATTTGATCTTCCAACCCGACTGGCTGCGGAATACTAGAGTGTTCCGATTTGATCTCCGGTTGCGTGATCTTCGATCTGGAAACGCAGGAAGTCATGGACTGCGTTCAGAGCGTCATGATCTTGCGTTTTGATCGTGACCTCGCCTCCGTTCGGTAACTCCATAAACCTGTAAGAAATCGCGGCCTGTTTCTCTTTCATCTCAACGACGCCCGGTGGAAGCGCGCTGTGGACGAACATCGGAATAGAAAAGTCGCCATTCGCAAACATCGTCGCGATATGGGTCAGATGCGATCTGATGGCTTGAATGTTTTTGACGTCCTTGCTGTCGTTGACAGTTATCTCAATCGCGCCCCCGTCCTGAGACATTTGAAAATGATGAGTCGTAGCGTCATGGGGAAAACCCATAGCCTCATCGCCATGTTTCTCTAGGTCTGCCTGATGTTGCGCGTCCTTCATGTGTTGGGCGTGCATCGGACAGGACTTCATATCCTGTGACGCGAGTTGAATTCCGCTCAAAAGAACCAATACGATTAAGAACTTCATGTCTTCCTCCTGCGAAATTGACGCTGCTTTCGATCGCTAGTGCGGACGCTTCCGATCAGAGAGTGCAACAGATTCGACTTTTGACCCGGAGTCGTTCGATTCAAGCGTGTTTACCATTCGGCTAACACCTGCTTAAGATACCGTTCAGTCTTCTTTAATGCTGCGATGTCGTCTGAAATCCCCTTAAGCTTCGCCTTTGCGAGTTGGTGAACTCTCTGGCAGGGAACTCCACCCGCATCACGCGCCTTTAAAACCTCTGCCAATTCGGACAACGAAAATCCAATTCGCAATGCTCTCTGAACGACCAGCACGCGTTCCACTGAGCCGTCAGGGTAAAGCCTGTATCCGGACTCAGATCGAAGAGCCTTCGGCAGAACGCCTATCTTTTCGTAGTGGCGAATCGTATCTGGGCTTACGCCCGTCATTTTAGCGAGTGCCCCGGAATGAAGAGTCGTTCCGATGTTCTTCTGACCCATAAGAAGTATGAACCCTTGAACTGGTTCCAGAGTCAAGCGATTTTTAAATGAGCGACCATACCATCTTCGCTGCGAGGATGAGGACAGCCAGGAGGAAGACCGGTCTCAACCATGTCTCACCAATGCGCAGTACCAGGCGGCTTCCCAGCAAACCTCCAATGAACATAACGGCCCCAAGGATCAGGCCCAATTTGAGATCTAAGACGCCTCGACAAAGGAAAATCAGCGTGGCGACCCCGGAAGAGGACACGTTGACGACCTTCGTAGTCGCGACGGCTTGAAGAAATGTCATTCCGAAAAAGACAACGAAGGCAGCGGTGAGCATGGTGACGTACCCACCACTGAAGAAGCCTCCATAGATTCCTAGAAGAAGTGTTAGGACGTATCCAGTAAATGCCGCCACTGGGGTTCGATGGTGATCGGATTCAACTGTCCCTGCAGCACGACGCTTTAACGAAAAGGCAGCCACTCCAATCATGGAAATTGCGATGATGATTCGCAAAGCTTGAATGGGAACCCGGAGGACCAGAAGTGCGCCAACAACAGAACCGACGACTGTCAGTAGAATGGAAATTGGCAAGTGGGATCGATCTATAACGCCTTTTTGGGCAAATGGGAGCGAAGCGCCAGCACTCATGAAAGTGAGTGCGAGCATGTTCGTCGCGATTGCAACGTGTGGTTCGATTCCCAGCGCGATCATGACTGGCACAGTAATGAGGGAAGTGCTGCCTGTCACTGCGCTCACCACACTTGTCAGAAAGAACGCGCCGATCAGGATGCTGAGTTTTTCCGGGGACACGCGGTAATCATAGCCTGTCGGTGTAGTCCACACTACACGGAAGCTGGTTACGAGACTTAGTCCCGCTCCCTAGAGTTACGAAGTTCCTTGGAGGGAACTTCGTAATGAAGACTAAGTCGCAAGCCAAGTCAAAGTTCACCGCAACCCAGGAAGCATCCATTTCACAAATCATGTCCGAGCGCGGCATTGGCCGCAAGTCTGCGATCAAGGCGATGACTCGTTTGAGCCGCCAATTGCGGACTCCAACCATCGCTGCTCCGTGAAGGATGCCACGTTCTTCGACTGGGACACTGAAGGGTCCGCCGCCTACGATGAACGGCGAGACGGCTTAGAACTTTGCATGCTGAGTTAGAAGCAATCGCGAAAAATGAGATTTAATCTTTTGGATCGATAGCCTCGACAGGCGCTTCGACCGTGACCGCGACTTCAGCGCCTACCTTGAGAGCGACTTCTTCGCCCTTATCATTCAGTAATTTATTCTCAATTCGAATTTCACGATATAGATCGTCTGCTCCATCAACGGCAATCTGCGCCTTGTCCGGTTCGTCAGGATACACACTCTTAATCACACGCTCGACCGTTCCCGGCAATGTGACCGTGACTGTTTGGGACTCACTCATAATTACTCCCTTGGACACGAGACGTTGGATGCCTTGTTCGGCCAAAACGGCCGTAACCGCAGGAGCTCGCCGCAAAGTATTCGAAACAAACGGAATACTTTACGCAAACATCGCGAACCTCTCGTCCGCAATCTTCCGCGTCTCTTTGCTTCTGACGCTGCCGCTTCCAATTAAGCCAAAGTCGTTTCCGGCGACGAGTGACCCAGCCGTTTTTGAATCGTCTAGCACTGACGCCGCCTTGATGTTGAAGCGTGGCGTAGGTCTTGCGGAACTTATGCAGTCCACACCCATACTGCCACCTCCTTCAAAGCCCGTGGGAAGTAACCGTTCGGTCTTCCCTGCTCCTGCTTGCTCGGGAAGATCAAGTCTGACGTTCGCACTCTCTTCTTCAATTTCTCATGATGTGACCGGGCAAAGGAATCTCCCGCTCCTCATGATCCTTAGTAGTGAAGCCCCACTCAGGGTGATCCCGAATCGTGAATACACCGTCGGCGAAGTCAATGTCAGTCCAAAGCGCATCCATGACTTCCTGCTCCCGCGCTCCCGTTGTCAGGAAGAATTGAAAAGTGATCCACTCCTCGGGCTTGGCAGCACAGGACAGGAGCTTGAGATCGTCGGAGTGATAAGCCGTAACGATCTTTTCCGTATATTTGTGACGATAGGTAACGTCCTTGACGCCGTTCGCCCGTAGGGGCGTGACCACTTCCCCCACCCGGTTGCTGATAGTGCGGTCGCTCAGATCTTCCTGCTTCAGGTAGACGATGAAATTTTTCAACTCTTGGACGGTGACTACGTCCTTCACTTTAGCCTTGGCGCAGGAAGTCTTGAACTTAATCGGGAACTTTGCTATCTTCCGTCCTCTGAGGAACATCAACCGTAAACTAGAACTGGTCTCATAAATGGCGGTTGAACCTACCTAGCTATTTTCTGCGTGTAGAAAAACAGGCAGAAGTAGGGCATGCGAGGACGATGGGAACTCAGCGATGGCCAGTGGCAACTGATCGAACCGATCTTGCGGCCGAAGCGACGCTCTGATGGTCGAGGTCGTCCGTGGCAAGACACGCGAGCAGTCCTCGACGGGATTTTGTGGGTCTTGGGGACGGGGGCACAGTGGCGCGAACTGCCCAAGAAATATCCGCCGTACCGGACTTGCCATCGCCGTTTCCAGCAATGGGTTCGGGAGGGCAAGTTGGAACGCATCTTGCGTACCTTGGCGGAAGAGTTGCAGGCCCGAGGGAAGCTGAAACTGGAGGAGGCTTTCATCGACGCCTCCTTCACGGGGGCAAAAAAGGGGGCCTCGCGGTCGGGCCCACCAAACGCGGCAAGGGCACGAAAATCATCGCTCTCGCCGATGATCACAGTCTTCCTCTCGCCGTTAGTATCGAAAGCGCTTCGCCGCACGAAAGCCAACTCGTTGAAGGTCTCCTCGGACACAGCTTCCTCGACACCCTCCCGCCGCGATTGATCGGCGACAAAGCCTACGACAGTGAACGACTGGATCGAGATCTAGCCGAACGCTGTGGCATCGAGATGATCGCCCCGCATCGTGGAGAGCGCCGGACGCCGACGCAAGATGGTCGTCCTTTGCGCCGCTACCGCAGACGTTGGCGAGTGGAACGACTTTTCGCTTGGCTCCATCATTTTCGTCGGCTCGTGATCCGCTGGGAGTACCACGTCGAGAACTTCTTCGGCATGGTTCGCCTGGGCTGCATGCAAATCCTGCTCAGATATCTATGAGATCAGCTTTAATAGTCGATTCTCAACTTAGGGCACGAGCCCCACGGAAACTCGGCGTAGGTTTCGGTGACGATGTGCGGCGGTTCAACGTCATTGCTGCCGCCGCCCTTCCACATCGAGGTGCATTGCAAGCTTGGTTCTGCTTCGCGGCTGAAGAGCAATCCGAATACAGGAGTGAATGCTGGTGTGTTGCAGCGTCCGAGGTCTCGACTTTTCGGAGAGACAACGGCAAGTTGGATGTCGACGTTCGGGGCATAGAGGAACACGTCTCCCCGTTGGGAGCGGTAAACACTTGCCCCGACCACTGCCTGGCCCGAACAAGTCGCGTGACCATGCGGCATCAGCCAGTGCGACCTCGAACTGATGAGATATCCACAAAAGACAGCCAATAGCAGCAGGAGAAGAGCCGCGCTTTTCCTTCGGGCAGTCATAACAAAAGCATGTTACCAGCGAAGACGGCCCGCAGACGTATTTATGAGACCGGTTCTATTCTAATGACAACTGTTAGTGCACATCGCAACCGTTACTTTTCATTGTATCTATTGTTCCTGAATGCCTATTTTTCGTACTTTTAGGTATCAGTGGTATCACCGACGTGGGTTTCGATGCCCAGGGCAATCATGACTGGAAATGTGATCAAGGATGTGCTGCCAGTCACCACACTGATCACGCTCGTGAAGAAGAACACTGCGATTAAGAATGAGAGTTCGGTCCCGGACACGCGACAATGATAGCAAGGCCAGGCAGGTACAATGTTGGGGCAAGCTGAGGGGGGACGAATCCGCCCGCTGTAGCGCAACATGGTCCCGGGCGGCTCTTTGCCCTCAACGAATGCTAACGACTGTCATGAAATGCAAATAGAATCCACACATTTCCCAGCTACTCCGATCGCGTTAAAGATGGGGGTTGCCATCGGAATCGGAATGCTCGTGGGAATGGAACGCGAATGGTCGAACAAAGACGTCGGTGTCCGTAGTTTCGCGATTGTTGCGCTGTTGGGAATGCTGGCATCAGTCATCGGTACCAGTGTCGCCGTAGCTTCTCTAGTTGGCGTACTGCTCTTAATTGCGGCCATGAACACACGGAGTATTCTCAGTGATCATTCTCTGGAGATCACAACGTCCGCGGCCCTGCTCGTTAATTACCTGCTGGGCGTTTTGGTGGGACTCGGCCATATCTTTACTCCTGTGGCCGGAGCGATCGTAATGACGATGCTCCTGGCCTGGAAGACTGAACTGAGCCGTTTTGCTGGCGGCCTACAGCCATCAGAAATTAGAAGTGCTGTCCTGCTGGGCTTGATCGGATTTGTGATTTATCCCGTGCTCCCCAACCGGTACGTTGATCCGTGGCAGCTTTTCAATCCTAGTGACGCTTGGATCAGTGTCATCGCAATTGCTGGAATCGGCTTCGTAAACTACGTTCTTCTCCGGATTTACAGCACCCGCGGTCTTTACCTCGGCGCGGTATTTGGCGGTTTAGTGAACAGCAGCGCAACGGTGGCAGAATTGGCCTCCCGAGCGCAACAAACGGGAATGATCACGCGAACCACGACGTTGTGCTTGCTCACGACGATGGCCATGTTTGCAAGAAATCTTATTCTTGCGACTCTCTTCTCGCCGCGCTCCCTGAGCGCTACCCTAGTGCCTCTACTTGCCATGACGTTCGTCGCGGGTTTTTGGATATGGCGCGATCGCGCTATTGAGGACAGGGTTGCGGGTACTTTGACACTCGATTCTCCGATCTCGCTACCGAAAGTAGTTTGGTTCGGTCTCTTGTTCATCGTCATTCAAGTAGTTGGAACCTTGCTGACCCGATTCTTCGGCAGTTATGGGATGCTCGCGACGGGCATTTTTGGCGGCCTAGTCAGCAGTGCGAGCACTACCGCCGCCGCATCCACGATGGCAATGCACGGCAAGATCAGCGCTGCCCTGGCT